>SKFT01000029.1 GCA_007117865.1 Puniceicoccaceae bacterium
CTCAACAGGCGCTTGCGGGGGGATTATTGAAAACTATTGGGCCAAGAATATCGCAAGCCAGTAAAATAGTGTTCGTCGAGACTAAGCAATAATTCTTCTATGGATTTACCATTAACCGGATCAATCCAGTGGGGATCCAATTCATACATCGGTAACAAAACGAAGTCTCTTTCAGTCGCTCGTGGGTGGGGGATTTGCAAGTCATTGAATTTGAGGATGCGGTTGCCCCAGAAGAGTATGTCGAGATCGATAACACGAGGTCCGTTGGATCGCAGTTTTCGTTTTCCGAGCTGGTTTTCGATGTGTTGGAGTAGCCTTAATAGACCGATGGGTTCGAGTGGGCAAATTCCGCTAATAACAGCATTCGTGAAATTACCTTGGTCGGTGTCGCCGAAAGGACGAGTAATATACAGGGATGATGCTCGCAGTTCTTTAAGTGAATCTGAGAGGTAATGAGTAACAGCAAGGAAGGTTTTTGCTGCGTCACCCAAGTTAGCGCCTAGCCCGATCCAGACGCGTTGTTCATCGGCATTGCGCTTAGCGCTCAACATGGACTTCAATGGAATCAAGGCCGAGAGGACCCGTATATCGCGGCTTGGCAACACTAACGACAGTTTTCAGTATTTTAGGAAATGCCTGGCGAAGATCCAAGGCCAGGAAATGCGCAAATCGCTCCAAGGTGTTGTCGGAACGGTGCGCGGCGAAGTTACGCACGCGGTGAACCACATCGACATAGTTAATCACTGTGTCCAGCTGATCCCTTTCAATCGCGGGTGTGAAATCCAGTGTGAGAACAAGGTCTATGGCTAGCGACTGGCGCGCCTTGCGCTCTTCCGCAAGCAGTCCGATGAGCGTTTCTACCTGAATGCCCTTCAAAACGAGAGTGTCCGTTATTTTACTCACGACCATTACTCAATTCCAGAAATTGCAATAGGCGAGCGAAAAAGAGCGGTTGTGACGGCACGCGCTTGAACACTGGCGGCGACATCGTGCACGCGAATGATTTCAACATTCTGCAGAATGGCGGCAACAAGTGCTACCAAACTGCCAGCCAAGCGATTGTCGACCTCCGCACCCGTAAGGTTTCCTATCCAAGTTTTCCGTGATGCTCCAAGGATTATGCCACAGTCTGGGAAGCGAAAGCGTTCAAGCTGGCGCATTAGGGACAGGTTTTGTTCGAGCGTTTTACCGAAACCGATTCCCGGGTCGGCCCAAAGGGCCGGAATGGGGTAAGCTTTTGCCCGTTCGATTTGTGTGGATAGGAACTCTGCAACCGCTTCCAGCACATCTGGATAATCGGTATGGGACTGCATGTATTTTGGTGTTGCAGGGGTATGCATCAGGATAAGGCCTGCTTGATATTCTCCAGCCATTTTAAAGAGTGTATCGTTGCCACCGCTAACATCGTTGATGATGTGTGCCCCAGTGGCCAGAGCAGCAGCCTGGACTTCAGGTTTTTGACTATCGACTGAAAGCAAAACCTGATTTTTAGGCAAGGCTTCGAGCACGGGAATCACGCGTTGGAGTTCGGTTTCAACATCAACCGGATCGCTACCCGGGCGTGTGCTTTCTCCTCCTAAATCAAGAATGTCGGCTCCATCAGCAATCATTTTTTGGGCGGCGGCGACGGCAGATTTTATGCATGGATATTTTCCGCCATCACTGAATGAGTCGGGCGTCAGATTCAGGATACCCATTATGGCATGGGGCTTGAGTTGGGTGCGAAAACCGTTGAGGCAAAGGCAGGACTTAGTCGATCGGGAATTCGATGCGGTCATAAGTGGTTTTAATTAACGATTGGTAAGTCTTTTTCAGATAATCAACTAAAGGGGTTTTGCGTTGTTGCCAATTGAGTTCTGGAATGGCGTGTATTGGGGTGATGCCGCGACCGGTTCCACAGGTGACAATGGCATCATATTGATGAATCGTTTTTGTGGGTATGGTAATTTTGGTGAGTGTTAGGGAGGGCGGCAAATATGATTCCAGCAATTGCAAAGTTAGCCCTGGCAGGCATTGATTTGATGGAGTAAAAAACTGTCCATCGCGAATAAAGATTAAATTGCAGGTGACTCCCTCCAGCATCAACTGGAGATTGGGGTGGACGAGTAGCAACTCATTGCTCCGGCGATCGATTTGCTGTAGTTGATTGAGCAATTCGCTGTAATATAAATTTTTTTGATGAGGCAGGCGACGCAGGTAGTTCAGGCACTTGCCATTGATGGATGGATTACAGGCAGCGAGTGGTCGTGCTTCTACCGCTGCATACGGTGGGGCGCAGGACCAGCGCACGAGCCATTCGCCCTGTGTGAGTGAATGTGCCTGCAATTTGGTGGCGCCAACAAAACGATTTTTCAAAATAAAAGGGAGTTCCGGTGCCGCCCCCAGTGCTGAGAGGTCGCGGTGCAAGCGGTTGGCGTGGGCATTGGGAAACCAAAGAGTGGCAAGCGGGAAGGCTCCAAGTCTGCGGATGGATAAGCGCAAAGTGGTGAAGGCACCATGTTGTTCCCATAAATTACCTTTGGTGATTTTACTAACATGCTGCCGGTTGGGAGTGCGGGGCAAACTGATTGACAGAGCGTTGGCAAGGATACGGTCACCATCTGGAGTAAGAAAAGAGTCTGGATGGTATTGGAAGCCGAAAAGTTGCAAAGCCTGATTTTCAAAAGACAAAATTCGATCGGTTTTGGCATCCCATCCGGTCGCCTTCCAACCCTCTGGAACTTTGGTTATTGGAAGTCCCAGGGAATGATAGCGGCCGACGCGGAGAGGGTTTTGTATGCCGTTGTAGGCTAGCGCTTTGAGGTCTATGCGGATGGGCGTTTGCACGCCGTGAAGAATTTCCGGCAGACGTCCAATGCGAATGCCCTCAGCTTCAAACATCATTTGAAATCCAAGGCAGACGCCGACGATGGGAATCTTGCCCTTGGCCGCATGATAAAGTGCCAAACTATTGGGGTAGTCCCTTGGGTGTCCGGGGCCGGGCGAGAAAAATAAAGCTTGTTTGTTTTGTAAATAATTGGCGATGGAATCTGTCTTGAGCGCTATGCTTTGACGGACCTCTACTTCATAACCAAGCCCGCGCAGTTGAGCGATTAGATTCCATGAGAAGGAATCGCGATGATCAATAAAGAGAATCATTTTGAATGTTGTAGCAGATCCAGTAAGGCTTTTCCCTTCAGCAGATTTTCACGGTATTCATACGTGGGTTCAGATTCAATAACTATCCCTCCACCGGCTTGAACAAAAGCTTTTTCGCCTTTGATCAAAAGGGTGCGGATGATCAGGTTGAGGTGAATGTTGCCGTTGTCTTCGAGCGTGCCAAAAGATCCGGTATAGGGGCCACGGAAAGACGGCTCCCATTGATCGATTAATTCAATGGTACGATGTTTTGGGCATCCAGTGATCGATCCTCCCGGAAGGAGTGCCTTGAGAACATCCGCGCGCGTGACAACGGGATGGAGTTCACCTGCGATGCGGGTCACCAGATGGTGTACGTGGGCATAGCTTTCGACCTCGCGCAAGTGGGTGATATGAACAGATCCGCTTTGGCATACGGCATTAAGGTCGTTGCGCTCAAGATCAATCAACATATTGTGCTCTGCGTTTTCTTTACTGTTGCTGGCGAACGCATTCCGCAATGTTTCAGCGGCGATTGGGGCATCTTCAGTATCCCTTGGGAAAGTGCCGCCGATAGGTCGGGTGGCAAGGGAGTTGTTGCGCAGGTCAATTACGGTTTCCGGCGAGCAACTGACTAATGCAAGGTCATTCCATCGGAGGAAGAATGCCTCGGGTGCGGGATTGCTTTGCACGAGCTTGGCAAATGCACTGGCGGGGTCGGGGGCGGGTGCCTGATGGCGAATGGAGAGTTTAATTTGATAGGTTTCTCCGTCTTTAAGCGCTTCCTTTGCTTTGGCGAAGATCTGTTGATAGGTAGCGAAGTCACAATTGATCGAAGTGGTTGGCAACTCATCCGCCAGCATCGAACTCGGCGCGGAGGGAGTATTCGGTTTGCTAAGTTGATTTTCCCAAAACTGCACCCTGTCCGGGTTGTCGCCATATATCCGAATTATATCATCATGGATGGTAAAAGTAATGTTGGGGCGAGCCAATATTCCGTCGGGGATTCCTTCAATATCGCGCGGAGCACGGCATTGAATACCGCCTAGGGCACAAAGCCATTCGTAGCCGAAGAATCCAACCCATCCTGAAAACGAATTGGAGCAAGGGACGGATCGCAACGGCGCCTGTTCCAGTCCCAGCAACTGCAAGTCGCGGGAAATATTCGAAAGATCCAGATAGTGAAATGAGTCAAAATCCAAAAACCCACGAAAATAGCCGCAGTCTCGCTCCCATCGCAGCATTGTTTGCGGTCCAGAGTTGTGCAACAGCCTTGCGAGTCCTTTGAAAGGAATGCATGCGCAGGAGGATTCACTGATTGTGCCGGTCGCTTTCATTAATTTGAAGTGCATTCCGAAAGCCGGATCAATGCAAGCCGTCGTCAGCATTTTTTTATGTAAGTTTTTTACTTTCGCTTGCATTTTGCAGGAACACTCGCCTTATATAGACGTCTTTTATCCCTATCAGTGAATAAAATCCATTGTAGTTATATTTTTTTGATCCTGCCATTGCTAGTCATTGGGAGCTTTGCCAGTGCCCAAAATCCTTCCACGATGGGATTTTCGGAACTGTCCGCTGCGGCTGAAGAGTTAATTGGGCGCGGAGAGATTGCGCGCGCCGATCCGTTTCTGCAGGAGTTAATAACTCGCTTTGAGCATGCCGAGCGCGAGGGCGAGGGTGTTTCTCTGGAACCTGCCAACTGGTTGGCGGTGCAGGCAAAAATTGCTCTTTTTCAGGAAACCGGCCAGCGCCGTCACCTGCAGGATGCCGAGCGGTTGTTGTTGCGTTTCCGTGAACGATACCCCCGCAGTGAGCGCATGAAGGACGTGATCCAGCGGCTGGGTATGCTTTACGCCGAGCTGGGACGCACCGATGAGGCAATCAAGACCTTGAATGAGCTTTTGGCTGGGCCTTTGGCCAGACAGTTATCGGTCACGGAGGAGGACCGGGTTTTGCACACCTTGACGCTGCTTTACTATCAAGCTGAAACCCTTGCGCCCGGCGTGCCCGTTTTTAGACGTCTGATGAGTCAAACGCGAGATGAGGAGCGCAGAGCTTTGGCTGCTGCCGCTTTATTTGAAGCGCACATGCAGGCGCAGCGTTTTGATGATGCTTTGGAATTATTACCCATTTTGGCTCGTGAGTCCGAAGCTCGTTATCGTCCCCGGCTAAATATTGCCTTATTCCGGGCCAGCGACCAATTTTCGGCCCAGGGACGGTTTACGGATGCTTCATTGATGCTGACATTGGCGATGACCTCGCCCGACATGGTTGCTTATTTTGAGGGCAACCGCGATCAGCTTCGCTCACAGCAGGCGTGGATAAGGCAGACGCGTCCTCAATCTGCCCGGATTGGTGAGCTGCAGCAGCAAATCGACCGTATTGAAGCCAACTTGCAAGCAATGCGCAATCTCCCTAGTTTGGAGACTGATTTGCTCGTGCGCCGAGCCCGTAATTTTACGCAGACCGGGCGTATTTTTGAGGCATTCTGGCTATTTTACCGATTATATAATGAATTCCCCCGCGACGATCAGTTTGAATTTTTTGCCTTTGCCGCTTTTGCCAATGCACGTGATCTTGGCAAACATGACATTGCCCTAGAGGTCGCTAACGCCTATATCAGGCGTTTTCCCGAGGGGCGCTACGCTGGGGATGTGCAATTGGGCATCATCCTGATGCAACACGGGCGCGAGGAATGGGATCAGTTTGAGCAAGCCGCCCGTCAGTATTTGGAACGTTTCCCTGAGGAAACTAACGCCGAGCAAGTGCTCTCCATGTATGGTGCATATTTACTGGACCGTGGCCTGACCGATCGTCTGGAAGCAGAATTTTCCAACCTGGCGCGTCGATTTCCGCGGGCCTTTTACATAGATGGGACGATTTACTGGCGGGGAATGGCGGCCTTGCAGAATCGCGACTTTGAAGCAGCCTACAATCGCTTTTCCGAGGTTGCGCGCCGGTTTCCACGCGGACTCTATGGGGGTGAAAGTCATTTCCGCATGGGGGTCGCATTGTTTGCAATGGAGCGCTTTGTTGAAGCGCGTGATGTGTTGCAAAAATTCCAGCAGGATTATCCGGATGATTCCAGTTTGGATCAGTCCTATTACTTCCTTTC
>SKFT01000152.1 GCA_007117865.1 Puniceicoccaceae bacterium
CTCGAGTCCAAAGCCGAATTGCTCAATAGGGAATGCTTTGATTTGCGGGCTTTTCTGGAGGAGGTGCTGGAGCCTTTTCGCGCACGTTTGCATAACGATCCCACTAGGCAAGTTGTCCTCCGTCTGGATTCTACTCTCGGTGAGTTTAAACTGTTGGCAGATCGCTTTCGCATCCAACAAGTACTGGAAAATTTGTTGGAAAATGCTTTCAAACACGCTCCACAATTCAAGATTCTCAAGTTGGAGGCGCATTTGCGTGAGCAGTCGGGTTTAATCGAACTTGGGGTTTGTGACGATGGACCCGGGATCCCCGCCCGCGATGCTGCTCACGTTTTTGAGCGATTCTATCGCGTCGACAAGGGGCGCTCCCGTGAGCGTGGCGGTACGGGACTGGGTCTTAGTATCGTAAAACACATTGTCCAATTGCATGGTGGAACGGTTCGCCTGGAAAGCAAGGAGGGCGCAGGCTGTTGTTTTTGGATCAGTCTGCCGCAGGGATAGCATTTGAGCGTTTTCAAGTCTATTGCGGGCTGTGGTGTTTCTCTAGTGGCTTTTTCAAAAACTGCAAATCATGATTAACCCGCTATTACCACGCATTGAGAATGCTGTCGGCTATGCGACGCGCCAGTTCACGCGTTAAATTGGGCATTTCCTGGAATTCCGCCTCCAGTGTGTCCTGTCTTAGGTCGGCAACGGAACCGGGTGATGCGAACAGATTGGAGGAGTAAACCGAGCTGGATGCGGTAATGTTCCGGTTGCGAAACCAGGCTTCGTTGGAGTCTCCTTTGAGCAAGCTAACCGATGCTTCCAGTTGCAAGTCGGTGGTGAGCACCCTGGTGGTGTCGTTCGGGTCGCGCGTGCTCCCCATTTTTAGGTATTCAACCAACCTTACCTCCAATATCGCGTCTGCTGCTTCAGCCGAATTGACCAAGCGCAGGCGTCCGTCGCGGATGATAAAGTCGCGTAGTTGCCCTGCCAGCACAACGTGTGCCTGCGGTGCAAAGGATTCGTTGGTAACTGGCAATACGTGTATTGTTTGGAACTCCAGTGTTCCAGCGTTGCCCCACTGATAGCGACCACTGCAACCGGAGATCAGGCTAAGCAAAAGTAACCCGCAAAGTGCTTTAAGCAGGTATCCGGTAGTAATGGATGGTAGACGGATCATAAAATGACTGTGCATGGGAAAACCGGGTTGCAGTTAGTTCACAAATAACAGGCGCCGCAGGATGCGGTTGCCCAACACGGGTTGTACCCCGCGCTCAATATCTTCAATCCGCTGGCGGGCCTGTGTGGCGGTACTGGATTGTGGCGCAACAGTGATCGCCTCATTGTAAAAAATGAGGGCTGCGGTGTTGTTGTTGCGGTAGAAATAATAAAAATCGCCAATGGAAAGCCGGCTTTCAGCCAAAATTTCCATCATATCGGATAATCCCGCTTCGGCAGCAGGGACATCGGGACTGCGGGGGAAAAGAATTAGGAAGTCCTCAAAATAACTGATTGCTTCGCGCGTGGAGCCTTGATCGTAAGCGGGGCCTCTGACTAAATCGGCAAAACTTTCTGCCAACGCGAAGTAAGCATCAGGTGCCAGAACGCTGTCAGCATAAAAATTGATCAAGCGGTCGAGCGCGTCAATTTCCGCATCGGTTTTTCCCTGCCGCTGGGCAATAATTGCTGCGTTCATTAAAGCCAGCGGAGCAAAGTCGCTGTAGGGCGCATTGCGCACGATTTGTTCAAATGAATTGCGCGCCTTTTCATTTTGGCGAAAGCCAGGGAAAACCCAAAAAATGCGCCCGCGTGCACCCTCCATCATCGCCGTTGCAGAATCGAATTGTTTACGGATGACGGTATCAAACGCTTCAAATGCAGGATATTCTTCAATAACCTTTTGAAAGGCATCAAAAGCGCGATCCCAACGGGCGCGGGTCATCCAAAGAGTGCCCTTCAAAAACCATGCCTCTCCAGCGGTATCAGTTAGGGCATAATTACGGGTGATCCTGCGCGCTGTGCGTCGTGAACTGCGCAGTTGTCCTGCTTCCGCCTGCGCAAATGCAACCGCGAGCAAGCGCTCCGCTTGTTGGGTAGGAGTTAAGTTGTCAAAATCATCCCCCAGTTTTGGCGAGCGGCCACGCCAGGTGCTGGGATCCAGTGAGATACCGGGAAGGTCCCAGTCGTCTTCGACCAAATCACCCCCGCGTGTGGGTGCGTTCACACTGGGGTCGGCACCGACTTCAACTGCGATTCCTTCCGATGTGTCTTCCGCATGAGCCGGAGTGAAATGGGCTATTCCAAACCCGGTCAGCAATAGCAGTGCGCGTAAAATGAAAATGCGGTGTTTCATAGGTTCCATTCGATCAGGGATGCAGCCCAAGTCAAGCCTGCCCCAAAGCCAACTAACAGTAATAAGTCATCGTTTTTGAGTCGCCCGGCTTGCACGGCTTCATCCAATGCAATCGGTATTGAGGCGGCGGACGTGTTGCCGTAGTGCTCAAGATTGTTAAAGAAGCGCTCCGGTGGGAGATCCAGACGGCTGGCGATGGCATCGATGATCCGCATGTTGGCCTGGTGCGGAATGACACAATCCAATTCACCTGCGCTGCGTCCGCAACGCTGCAAGATATCGCGGCTGCATTGCTCCATTGCACGCACCGCAACCTTGAAGATCTCGCGTCCATTCATTTTGAGGAAATGCTGGCGCGCTTCTATGGAATCAACGCTGGCTGGACAAGCAGAGCCACCGCCTGGCACGCAAAGCAGAGAGGGGTTGGAACCATCGGCTCCGCAAAGCGTGCCCAGGATCTTGCCAGTCGCTTCGGCCGATTCCTCGGACGAGAGGACAACTGCTCCAGCACCATCACCAAACAATACGCAGGTCGACCGGTCTCGAAAATCCAACACCGAAGACATCGTCTCAGCACCAATCACCAGCGCGTGTTTGAAGTCCCCGCTGCGTATCATGTTGGTGCCAATACGCAAGGCATATAAAAATCCGGAACAGGCTGCTTGAATGTCAAAAGCCGTTATTGGACCCAGCCCCAGTCCGTGTTGGACCAGGCAAGCAGTCGACGGAAAGGGCATGTCAGGGGTAATGGTCGCTACGATAACCAAATCGATTGCATCAGGTGATACTTTCGCAGCTGCCATGGCTCTGCGAGCCGACTCAATTGCCATAAAGCTAGTGGTCTCTCCCGCACTCACAAAACGCCGCGAACGAATTCCAGTGCGGGTAAAGATCCATTCATCAGATGTGTCAACGAATTTAGCTAAGTCGTCGTTGGTTACCACTTTGGCAGGCGCGTATGAGCCTGTGCCTCGTATATATACGGGTGGCAATTCGATATTCATCTCAGTTCGATTATCAGACGGGCTGCTGTGCGGCATGAATCCCCATTTCGATCATAAATGGTGATTGAAGCAAGCGAAAGTTAGCCTTTTTTTGTCTGTAGTTTAGCCTTTCCAATATCGCCCGGGAATGCTTTGCTTACTTTTTTACATGTTACAAATGAACCCTCAGCAAAAAGCACTAAAGGAAATTGGCAAAAATGTCGCTTCATTATCTGCCAAACAAGGTTTGGTTGGCCTGGACGGCTTCGTCGATAAAATCGTTCACCCCGTAGATCAACGCTCTGGCCCGGGTGATCGTTACACGGCAATCGAAACCATTGCCGATTTCGCTCACCGGATCGGCTCCGCCGCTGGCAAAAGTGCCAATGTCGAATTGGCCTCAGTGGTCGATAAGCTTGGGGGTAATGGTCCCATTTTGGCACATGCACAATTATCTCTGGGGCTGAAATTGCGCTATGTCGGCGCACTGGGTGATCCGTCGGTGGATCCGGTTTTCGAGTCTTTTGCCCAACAAACGCAGGCGGTATCAATTGCCAATCCAGGAGTTACCCATGCCGCTGAGTTTAGCGATGGCAAAATTATGTTTGGTAGCATGTCTGGCTTGGATGAGGTAACTTACGAGCGCCTTATCGAGCGGATGGGTGAGGGGGCCTTCTTTGATTTGATGTCCCGCATGGATCTAATCTGTTTGGTGAATTGGACCATGATTCCGCATATGACCGATTTTTTTAACGCCTTGCTGGAAAAAGTTCTTCCGCAGCTGCCACCGCACAATAACCGCATGTTCTTTTTTGACCTTGCCGATCCGGAAAAACGCTCACGCGCAGATGTTGCTAATGTCCTGCGTGTCATCTCCCGATTCCAATCCTATGGCCATGTTGTTTTAGGCCTAAATTGGCGTGAGGCGCAACAGGTCGATGCTGTATTGGGACAAACCCCATTCGAGGAAGCCACTGACGTTAACCTCTGCCGCATGGCAACGCGTATTCGTAATGAACTGAAGATTGGCACGGTGGTCGTACACCCAGTCCATGGTGCCGCTTGCGCCACCCGCGATGAGGCCGTTTACGTGCGCGGTCCTTTTTGCGCCAAGCCAAAAATCACCACTGGTGCGGGCGACCATTTTAATGCGGGCTTTACCACCGCACGCTTGATCGGAATGTCGCCAGAGGCTTCTCTGGCGGTTGCCGTCGCGACTTCCGGACTCTATGTTCGCACGGCACGCAGTCCATCAATGGGTGATATTGAGCGCTTTCTCGATTCAGACTGGAATCCCACAACGGCGGCTTAAAGAGTGAGGGCTTTGTTCATAAGCTTCGAAGGCGGCGAGGGTTGCGGAAAATCAACCCAGTTGGAACTTTTAGCCGCTCAATTGCGTGCCCTTAACCATCCGGTTCATGTCACCCGCGAGCCCGGTGGCACAGCACTTGGTGAACGCATCCGTCACTTGCTTAAACATGATGATGCCGGACGCGGGATGTGCGCAGAAAGTGAATTGCTTTTATTTGCCGCTAGTCGAGCGCAACTGGTGCGCGAGGTAATCCTGCCTCGGTTAAATGCTGGCTGCCACATCCTTTGCGATCGCTTTTTCGATTCGACCACAGTCTATCAAGGAGTTGCCCGACAACTTCCTACGTCGGTCGTGGCTGCAATTAATGAGCTTGCTATTGGCGGATTGAAGCCGGATTTAACCTTTCTCTGCGACCTGCCGGCCGAAATGGGTATCGCGCGTGCAAGGGAGAGGGGAGGGAAATCGTTCGACCGAATGGAAACAGAGGCGCTGGCTTTCTATGAGGCAGTTCGCAAGGGTTATCTAGTGCTCGCAGAGCGCGAACCGGAGCGCTTTCACGTGGTCGACGGCGCTGCAACCGTAGCAACCATTAAGGAGAGGATTTGGGATGTCGTTAGCCAAAGCATTACCTGAGCAATTGCGCCAGTTACGTCCCGTACAGGTGCTCGAACGCTCGATCTCCAGGGGGCGTCTGGCTCATGCAATTTTAATGTACGGGGAGAATCGGCAAACGTTAGAGACAATTACGCACGCAGTCGCTGCAAATCTTCTGCAAACCGACCTTGCGCCGGATAAGCATCCGGATTGCTTTTTGGTCCGTCCAGTCGGTAAGTCGCGACAAATCCAAATCGGTAAGGCCGAGCGCGGCGAGTTTCCTCTCAATAGTATTCGCCGATTGGTTTCCGATTTGCAAAAAACCGCCCACAACGGCGATGCCAAGGTCGGCATTGTTTACGATGCCGATCGCATGAATGCCGCCGCTACCAATGCGTTTCTTAAAACCCTTGAGGAACCGCCGCGTGGAACCACACTATTTCTTCTGACAACCCGGCCCTACGATTTGCTCGATACCATTCGTAGTCGTTGTTTTCATTTCCACCTTGCCAGTTTTTTAGATGTGGATGCTGATGATGCCCGTTGGAGTGCCTGGCTTGCCGAATACTCCATCTGGCTGGATTCAGTTGCCGGTGGCCAACTGAATCGATGCAAAGCCGCCGAGGCAATAATGACTGCCTATGGTTTAAATTTTCGCTTTCAGGAATTGCTTTCCCAGCTCACAAAAGAAACATCGGAGACTGCCAAAAAGTTGCTGCCAGACGGTACTGATACCGATGCACTAGTCGCTTTTGAGTCTGGTCTCAGCCGCGGATTGCGCCAACGCCTCTATGCTGGGATCGAGTCGGCTACCCATATCTTTTTACGCGAACGTCTTCTGCGTGCACCTGAAGATGCGACACGGCTCGTGCCTGCATTGGTTCGTGTGACTGCTGAGCTCGAGAAAATTGCTGGACTTTTAGAGATCAATCTCAACGAAGCCGCTGCGCTAGAGCACTTCCTGTTGCAATCACTGCGGA
>SKFT01000009.1 GCA_007117865.1 Puniceicoccaceae bacterium
CGATCGGGCGGTTTTAAGTGGCAATCTTAAAAAGTTGCAAAGCATTTTCGCCCATGGTGATGAAGCCGGTCTCTCAAAGTTCTTTCCTTTCCGCCAAGGTTATCGTGGCTTCCATTTACCGGAAGCGCTATCCTTTTGCTTGAACCGGTTAACTGCCAGCCAACGCTCACAAATTGATGCTTTCTATATAAGCCAACGTAAAAGAAAGCTTTTTTCAGCGCGCAAGACCTGTCCTCCAGCATTTAATGACCGTTTAATTCCAGAAATACTGCTTTGCTTGGAGTATTTCGGTAAAAAGCAGGAACGGCTGATCCATCGTTTGGATGATGCCGCCTATGTCTGCCGGGAACTTATGTTTTTGCAAGATCCTGACAGAGAGAATTTACTCCAATGGTGCCTTCATCTGTCACTGGGCTTATGTAATACCAAATATCGCTCTGCGGATAATGATTTAGCCGAAATTGGTCTAATACAAGACCCGAATCTAATACGCTCCGTTGCTTCCCTGCTTAACCACAGCCCTCGATTAAGCGCTGTCGGCTTGACAACGGGCAGCACTTGAAAAATGCACGATCTGTGCTAATTAGTTTATTATGCAATTCCATTCACTTCCATTTCCATACATTCGAATCAGTGGCATATGCCTGCTGCTACTCTCACTGCTTTTTTCAACCGCGTGTGCGGCGGACGAGGCCTCGTCAAACGAAAGGGAACCAGCGAATTGGGTTATTGACACGACACCCGTTCAGAAAAACGGCCAGGCGGAGGTAGTCAGCTATGCCGATACGCTTGATCTGGCAACACCTTCGGTGGTTGCCGTTTACACCGCCAGTTTTGTCCGTAGCGACAGAGCCCGCCCGGGTATAGAAGATTTATTTCGTCAATTTGGCTTTCCCGTGCCCCAGAATGAACAACGGGAGGACCAGGAAACACCCCGTGAACGTAGGCGCAGCGGAGTTGGCTCCGGCGTAATTGTGTCTGCCAATGGCTACATTGTGACCAACCATCATGTGATCACAGACCGCCAAGGCAACCGAGTGGATGAGATTCGTATTCAACTGGCTGATGGCTCCGAATACCCGGCAGAAGTCATTGGCAGCGATGCGCCAACTGATATCGCAGTTCTTAAAATTGAATCAGAAAACGCACTGCCGGCCATTACCATTGCCGACAGCGATTTGTTAAGGGTGGGTGACGTGGTTTTTGCCATTGGTAATCCACTTGAAGTCGGCATGACAGCGACAATGGGTATTGTTTCCGCAACCGGTCGTACTTCATTGGGGATTTTGGGAAGTGGCGGTTACGAGAATTTCATCCAAACCGATGCCGCTATCAACTTGGGTAACTCGGGTGGAGCACTGGTCGATGCGCGCGGTAGACTCATCGGTATCAATACCGCAATTTTTTCACGTTCTGGCGGCAACATCGGCATTGGTTTTGCAATCCCGGTAAATATGGCCGTGCAAGTCATGCGCAATCTTTTGGAAGTGGGAAGTGTACCCCGCGGATTGCTGGGTCTACGTCCGCGCAATCTCGATAGGGATTTTGCAGAGGCATTTGGATTGGACAATACCCAGGGCGCGCTGGTTGACGATGTCATTGCCGACTCCCCTGCTGAGCGGGCCGGTGTCCGGCATGGGGATGTTATTGTGGCAGTGGATAACCGCCCCATCAACAGCGCTGAACAATTGCGCCTGAGCATTTCGCAAACTCCCCCGGGAACAGAGGTGGAATTGACTATAATACGCAATGGGGAACGCATGCAAATCCCGGTAGTTTTGGGTAGCCTTGATGGTGTTGCTGCAAGTATCGAAGTCACACCTGCGCCCCAAAGCCCATTGCTGGGTGTGCATTTGCGCGCTATCAGTGATGATTTGCGTCAACGCCAAGGCCTACCAGATGACCTAACCGGATTGTTTGTCAGTAATGTCGAAAGCAATTCCCCACACGCCAGTTCATTGCGCGCGGGTATGGTTATCAATGAGGTGAATGGGCAAACTATAACCGATACCGATTCACTTTCAAAAGCACTTCGCAGTGGTCCCAATCGTTTTTACATTTGGTTTGAAAATACCTTCACATTTATCGTTGTTAGAATTCAAGACTGATCCGTAAATGTTCGCCGACGCTACGTGCTAAATCGCGCGCATCTTCATAATCACTCAGGAAATCCGTCAGTGCACGAATAAAGTCGGGCGTGGTGGATTGCTCCCTGAGAAGAATTTGGTATAGGACCGCAAGCGAATGTGCCGCATTGAAATAAAGTGGATTCATACGCTCCATGCGAGAAGCCAACAAAGTAATACGCGCTTCAACAATAGCGACAATTTCAGGCTGCTCACGACGTTGCCACAGCTGCCGCAACCCACCCCTACCCTGCAATTCGAGATCCGGTATCTCAAGCTGAATCAATCCTTGCAAAAGCTGTTGCGACTCAAGAATGGTTTCATAAAATGACCGGTGTCGAACCACTTGGTGCCCTCGCGCCCATGACCACCAAATAGTGAGTTTTTCCAGCTCAGTCATCATAACCAAGTCACCTTCAGGGTTGTCCTGTCGAAGCGCCATTACAAAAGGATCGACCAGAGGGACCCAGTCTTCCAGCCGCCATTCCTCGCGCAACAATCTTCTGAAAAAACTTTCCCGTTCAACTCTTTCAGGCAAACGTCCCAGCAATGCCCGAAAAAACCAGAAGGGATCGTGCGACATTTCTTGCGCATCAAAAAGTGACAAATCGCCTTTTAATAGCATGTCAATCGGCATGCCGTCCTGCAATGAGGCTGCTTGAGCCCAAACGCTCGATACAACTGGCCTTAATGCAACCAGCAGGTCATGCTGCATCGCAATAACCAACCAGGCTGGTAGTCGCTCAACACCCTGTTGTCCAGACTCATAAAAAGCTAATTGACTTAGGTATGCCTCAGCAATTAACCGGCAAACCGACTCCAGTGAGGTGGCTTCATTCCAAACAATAGACCCGGTAATCAAGCCCATGTCACTGACGTGCACCTGTGGTGCAGATCCTTGCTCTGATATTGTCGCATGCTCTGGTAACAGTCTTAGTAAAATGGTTGATCGAAAGGAGGGAGCAGCAAAATAGCGGCTGGCACGGATTTCGAATTGAACGGCAGCATCACGAACAAAGCCCACCGAGCGAGCATCCTCTCCGACCACACTAAACAGTCGGCTATCGCGGCTGTGAACGGCTCTATCAGCATAAGCTTCTGCCGCTAAGGCCAAACCTGCAAGCGTGAGAATAAAAACAGCAAGGTTCCTCCGGCTATGTCTTGATAACATGTGCAAAAATGAAATAGGTAATGCAAAACAAACAACAAAGAAACTCATACCAATCATTACCCTAGCAGCCCGTCGGACTTGGACAATCGTAAATTGAGTGTAATCCGCGACTTTCAATCGCCTCGAAAACTTTAGATTGGCTAAGCCCTGCAGGCTGCTAGGCCATAGACATGCGGACGTCTATCTTGGATAGTAAGTATGGATTTACGAGCTCGATCAACCGCATTTAAATCCAATTCCACATCGAGATAACCCGCTGGTTCTGATAATTCAGCTTTAATATTACCGAAGGGATCGACCACCATGCTGTGTCCCGCAAAAGCATCCTCGCCACTGCAACCGTACCGGCCCTCGACTCCTGATTGGTTTACCGCAACGATAAAACATTGATTCTCAATTGCCCGAGCTTGCAGTAAAGTACGCCAGTGATGACAGCGCTTTGCAGGCCATGCCGCAGGCAATAAAATAATACGGGCTCCACGTAATGCCATCGCATGAAAAAACTCCGGGAAACGCAAATCATAGCATATCGCCAATCCGAGCATTCCCCATTGAGTTACAACCGTAACCATTTCATTTCCAGCAGTGAGATGTTGCGGTTCGTCCATCAAAGCAAATAAGTGGGTTTTTGCATACCACATTGTCAATATTCCAGCCGCATCCGGCAGTATTAATCCTGCCGAATTAGTCGCCTTGCCATCCGCATTTAAACGATAGGTCGATCCATAAAAACCAACCCCATGGGTCTCGACCGCACGGTTAATGGAAGCCAATGCAGCCTCAATTCGAGCGCCAAGACTACGGTTCAGCTTCCAGTCAAAACCCGTAAGACACATTTCGGGCGCACACAACAATTCAACCCCATCCCCTGCTGCCAGTCGAATGGCATCGACAATTCGATTGGCATTCGACTCGGGATTTGCTGGTTGTATATCCATTTGCAGCAATCTTACTTTCAACATTAAACTTATCATAATGGTAATAGAATACAGCAATCCGGGGGCTTCGATGCAAACTCATATACGTAAATATTCTTGGTTGACTATTGCTGGAAAAAAAAGATGATAGAGCATTTATTTAACACTTAAATTCAAATCTATGCAAAAAAAACGCACTATTAAACTTAATATAAAACTACCTAAAGGAGTCTATGCCACTTCTGAAATGGAAGCTAAAATAATTGCTGCTGCCAATAATGCCATTAAGAGCTTTGCTTCAAGTATCGAAGTAGCTCGTACAGCAGCTGCGGATCTACAGAAGAAGGGTTTCTCCATAAGCGCTGAGGAATTGTTGGCACGACGCTCGGTGCGTAAGCCACAAGCGAGCAAGCCAGCGGCTGCCGCAAAATCCAAAACCCGCAAGCGCGTGGTGCTATCCAGCAAGCAGAAGGATGAGATTGCTGCTGCTCTCAAGGCTGGTAAAGCAACCGCAAATGCACTGGCACAACAATACGGCTGCTCAACAGCAACTATCAATTTGCTCAAAAAAGAACGCGGTCTTACCAAATCGCGCAAATAATACCTAATTTAATCAATTCGCTATCAGTTGGAGCTGGGGGATATTGCGGTGGATGGGATCAAGTCAAAAACCGTTATTTCCGTAGGACATCCAAAGCGGATGGGTGGTAGCCCCTCAAATCGATTGGATCCAGCGCCAGCGCTCACATTGAGGAAGGGCACACCAATGCGCCTTAAGCCCATGGACCACTCCATTGGCACGTCAGAGTCAATGACCAGTGGCCCCAGCTTGGGCAACCGGACTTGCCCTCCATGGGTATGACCTGCCACTATTAAATCAATTGGCGATGATTCCAACTCCATTGCAAAATCCGGCGCATGACCGATGGCAATACGGAAAACTCCGTCCGGACTGCTTTCCAGCCAGCGGTTAATCGCTCTCAATCCCCACTCGGGATAGCGGGATTGGGAAAGATTTAAACCAAACAAGTCCAAGGTCCCTGCTTGGGTGTGAATGATTTGATTGCTTGAGGAAAGTAATTGGATGGGTTTGCGCTTCAAAACTGGCAAGCGATGAATATCCCAGTCGGTGTCACCAAAAACCCCATAAATCCCATATTTCGGCTGCCTCATATCAGACAGTGCGTGAATGAATTGTTGCCAGATCTCGGCAAATGTGGCGGGTTCAACTGCCTGCACAAAATCACCACTGTGAATGATCAAATCCGCATTCAAATTTTCCAGTGTTTGTAGCACCCGCCTTTCGTAATCACCCCACTTTGGGAAATGGGTATCGCTAATGTGTATGATGCGCAGTGGAGACGCTATTTTATCACTAATAAACTCCACCCTATGGATGCGCAATCGCTCTGGCTCCACGTGCGTCACATAATAGCGCAGGCCAAAAAAAAGGGACCCTAGCGCAAAACAAAATAAGGCAAAGCCAAGCGGCCTCACTCCACCGGGTTTCAATAGTATCCCCAGCAATCCAAATAATAACGCCAGCAGGTAAAGCGCTGTGGGATAGATCCCCAGCAGCCAGTTGTATGCGATATGAATATAGCCGAAATTTGGGTTTAATAACCCTCCCCTCAATAACTGCGCCAACTTTAGCGCCAGCCCTAAGGTGAGGAGCAAGAAAGCACTCCACTGCAGGGTGGAAAGGATAGCCCTGCTACGCATAGCGACGCCAAAAAGAGGGAATCATTAAAACCAGAATCGCATACAGCTCCAAGCGTCCCAGCAACATCAGAAAGCTCAAAAAACACTTCGTCAGCGGATTCAAATGGCCATAGGTTTCCGTTGGTCCAACTGAACCAAAACCGGGGCCAATATTGAAAAAGGTACCCTGCACTGCTCCCAACAAATCAATTTTGTCCATTTGTGGTTCCAGAAAACTGATAATCATCAATGAACTCAGCGTAATAAAGACCAGCAGCATCAAATATGTCACCACCCCCGCGACAGTGCTGTCTTCCAGCACTTTCTTATTGATACGTATAGGGCGTAGGCAATGGGGACGAAAGGCATGATGCACACTGCGATAAATCGCTTTAGCGGCAATTACAATGCGAATGGTTTTGGCTCCACCGCTGGTGGAACCCGAACATCCGCCAATAAACATTAATATAACGAGAATAAACTGACAGGGCGTGAGCCAAAGGGTATAATCGGCCGTCCCAAAGCCTGTGGTCGTTGCCAGCGAAACCGTCTGGAAATAAGCACTGCGGAAAATATCATGCAAGCTGTCAGCACCACCCTGAAAAGCGTTTATTATGCCGATCACTCCACCACCTATAAACAAAAAAAGCAGGTAATAATACACCTCATTATTGCCCGCAAAGGAGAGATTTTTTCCTTTTAATAAACGTAAAGTGAAGACAAAGGTAATCCCGCCTAATACCATAAAAACTATCGAGACCCACTCAATGGCGGCACTTTCAAATGACCCGATACTCCCATCGCGGGTGCTAAAACCAGCAGTCGAAACCGTAGTAAACATGTGCGCAATCGCATCAAATCCATCCATGCCGGCAATCCGATAGGCAATAAAGCAAAGTCCTGACAAACCAAAATAAAGCCACATAATTTGCGCGGCTACAGTCTGAATTCTGCCTTGATCAAATTCGCTGGCAGCACCGGTGGATTCATTGGAAAATAAGATTTTAGCGCCCGCTCCAAGGGAGGCAAGCAAGGCAACGAAAAACACCACCACGCCCAGTCCGCCGATCCATTGCATCATCCCCCGCCAAAACAAAATCGCACGCGAAAGTTCGTCCAATCCACTCAGTACCGTTGCACCAGTCGTGGTAATACCTGAGCTCGCCTCAAAAAAGGCATCCGCAAGTCCAATCTGTGGAATCGCTATATAGAGCGGGATCGCCCCGAGTAGCGAGGCAAGTAACCAGCCCAAACCAACCGAGGCCAATGCTTCCCGCCGGAAAATCCTATCCTTGCCAGAACGGCCAAGATGACGAAACAGCAGTGCCATTAGACAGGTCACCAATAACCCGCACATCAATCCAACCATACTTGGCTCATTCAAGGTCTCTTCATAATATAAGCCGACCCCTAGACTTAACAACATGCCGAAGAAGATCGGCAACATGACGATCCCAAGCAAATAAAATACAATGCTCCGATTCATGCCACTAGCCCAACAAGGATTTTAATAAGGCTTTCTCCTGTGATTGTTGAACGATTACCACCAAACGATCTCCCGCCAGGATGGTATCTTCGGCTGCCGGAACTTTTACGTCATACTTATGTAATAATGCCGCCAAAATACCCCCTTTGGGCAAATGCAATGAGCGCACAGTCTGGTTGGCGCAAAGACTTTTTTCGCTGATACGCACCTCGATGATACGAATGCCTCCATCGGGCAGTTTTGCCAACTCACTAACCTCCTCTGCCATCACCAGGCGCTCCATATGCGCAGCGCTCGCCCGTCGAGGCGATACCACCATTTCGATATTCAAGGTGTCGCGCATGGCATCAAGCATCTCCTCATAATCCGCTTTGTTGATAACGAGTTGCACATGCTTAGCTCCCAACTTGCTGGCTTGCAGGCAAGTCATGATATTGTGCTCATCGTGTTTCGTGCAGGCAACAAAGTAATCGGATTGACCGATTTGCTCTTCTTCCAACAAGCGTAGGGATGTGCCATCCCCATGGATAATATTTACTGCCGGAAAGCGCTCGGCCAGTCGCTTACAACGCTCAGCATCGATATCAATCAAGCGGATGTTGAAGCGACGGTTGTTTAGCATCCGTATCAGCGCTATCGCCGTTTCGCTGCCACCGAACAACACCACACTCAGCTTTTTGACACTCGTTGAGGGATCAAATTTGGACCTTAGTTCAAACAACACCTCGGGATGACCGAACAGCGTCACCACATCCCCCTCATGGAAGATCGTCTCCGCCGATGCGACCTCAAAAACATCACCTCGCTGGACATACCCCACGCGCACACGACTATCCAGCTTGAGATCTTTCAACGGTGTATCCAGCAGGCTGGAACGGGCCGCTACAACCAGTTGCTGAACTTCAATCCGCCCACGGGCAAAGTTTTCCACCGCCACCCGTCCGGGGTTGCGAATCTCCTTGGCCAGATCAACCGCACAGATAGCTTCGGGATTGACCAAATGATCAATCCCAAAATGCAACTGATAGTTTACCAGGGAGGTATCGCTGTAGGTTTCGTCATGGATGCGGGCTATTGTTAAAGATGCACCCATGCATTTGGCGAGTGAGCAGGATAGGATATTGCTGCGGTCATCATTCGTCAGCGCCAGGAAGGCATCACACTGCTTAACCCCGGCATCCTCCAAAACACGCGCGGAACTGCCATCACCTATGACGATACGGACATCCTGCTCTTCATCCACCTTGAGTCCGCGCACGGCACTTTGTTCGATAATTGTTACGTTATGACCATGCCCCGACAGTATCAGGGATAGATTATAACCCACTTCGCCCGCACCTACAATAAGGACTTTCATCGCTCAAGCGCCTTTCTCCAGTTATCCACAGCTGCAGGATTGGGAGTGTAGGTTTGCAATGCGGGGTCGCTGGCAATTCCCTTGCGGCCTTCAGCAATGGAAGAAATTTCGCCTTCCGCAACCATCTGTATAAGAATATTACCGATGGATGTTGCCTCTACCGGTCCGGCAATTACCGCGCAACCGCAAGCATCAGCAGTCATTTGGTTTAGCAGTGTGTTTTGGGAGCCACCGCCAACGATTCTGATGGCTGTTACCGACTTACCCAATAGTGACTGTAGCGCAGTCAATTTGCGCGCGTATGCAACCGCAAGCCCTTCAAAGATTGTCCGCGAAAGCGATCCCTCATCTGTCGTATCATCTGCACCACCCGCCACAATCGCTTTGCGCAGCCGGTTAACCATATCACCGGGGACAACCCACTCGCTGCTGGTAGCATCTATATGGCCCGCGAACGGCTTTGCTGCGGCAGCACGCTCAAGCAAGTGCCCATAATCCACGTTTTTACCCTCTGACTGCCATACCTTGCGACACTCCTCAAATATCCAAAACCCTATCACATTCGCCAGCAAACGGGTTGTTCCATTCACACCCTCCTCGTTGGAAAAACCGGCTGCAACCACTTCCTCTTGCAAGCGTGGCTCACTACATTCCATCCCTAATAATGACCAAGTGCCCGAACTCAAAAAAGCTTCGTCAGCGGATCCAAAAGGAACGGCTGCCACTGCCGAAGCAGTGTCGTGAGCAGCACTTGCCACAATATCAACACTGGGTGAGAGTCCGGTTCGATTCGCAAGTTCCGGCAAGATCGGTCCTAAAACAGTGCCTGCATCAACCAAGGGACAGAATACGCTGGGATCCAAGCCGATCTTCTCAATGATATCCGTTGCCCATTCACGCCGCCGGGCATCCAGCAAACCGCTGGTACTGGCAACCGTTCGCTCATTGCGCGCCACTCCGGACAAACGGTAGCAAATTAAGTCGGGAATGAACAACAACTGCTTCGCCATCTCCAAGCGGGAATCATCCTTGCCAACTTCAGCAGCGAGTTGAAAAATCGTATTCAAGGCCAAAGGATAGATTCCCGTGCGAGCAAACAAATCCCCTTCAGGGATTGCAGAGTAAACGACTTCCATGCCGAGCCCGTGGCGCGGATCACGGTAACATACAGGATCTCCAAGTAGCTTCCCTGCAGCATCCAGCAAGCCGAAATCCACTCCCCAGGTATCCACCGAAATACTGGATATACGCTCCCCATAACGCTCTGCGGCAAGCGCAAGACCCGTTTCGATGTGATGCATCAAATCTTCAAAATCCCAGCGAAAATGACCTGCAATTTGGCGCGGTGGACTTTTGAAACGATGCACCTCGGTCAAAGTAATGAAGTTCTCGCGTGAGCGCTCCCCAGCCATTACGCGTCCGCTGCCAGCGCCCAAATCAATTGCCAAATATATCGGTTTTTCAATCATGTTTGTTCTATTTTCGGAATTCAATAAAACAGCCCAACATTGCTAAATTCAAATCAAAGGGCAATGGCAAATTCATGGGCCTAAACGGCACTGAAATACCTCTGCCAGATGCTTTGAATTGCTCTGTTGGACCAACTGCCGGTAACACTAACTGCCCGGCGCACTGTTACGCATCCAGCTGCGATGCTATACTCACAAAATCTTCTGGCAAAGGCGCATGCAGATCCAATAAATCCTCTGTTATCGGATGCCGCAAGCGCAAGCGTTCGGCATGCAGCATCACACGCGGAATCGCTAGCGGGAAACCGGCAGGTTTAAATCCGTAGAGACTGTCGCCCAGCAATGGAAACCCAGCGTGACTCATGTGCACCCGAATCTGGTGTGTGCGGCCAGTGTGCAAGACACACTCCACCATGCTGGCGAGATGTCCAAAACGTTGCAAAACGCGCCAATCCGTGTGCGCGACCCGCCCCTTGGTCACGACAGCCATCTTGGTCCGGTGCACGGGGTGGCGAAAGATAGCGCCGCGGCAACTACCCGACTCAGTTGCAGGCGCGCCCCGCAACATGGCACGATAACGCTTGTCCAACTCGCGTCCGGCAAAGGCACGCGCCAATGCCAAGTGCGCGGCATCGCTCTTGGCAACAACAATCACCCCGGATGTTTCCTTGTCCAGACGATGCACAATCCCCGGCCGCAATGGTGCTCCAATGGTGCTTAATGCGTCGCCACAATAATCCAACAATGCGTGCACGAGGGTATCCTCAGCAGTCCCGTTGCCTGGGTGCGTAACCATACCGGATGCCTTATTGATCGCGATCAAATGCTCGTCCTCATATAAAACGGACAAATCAATGGTTTGGGCGCTTGGGCTCGGGACCGTATGCACCTCCGGCTCAATCAGCGCCTTTATGCGATCACCCGGCTGCAATTTGTGCTTTGCTGGGACTGCGATTCCGTTGATCGTTACCTTGCCTGCATCAAAGGCTTTTTTCAAACGAACCCGGCTCACCACCTGCGTACTGGCAGCAAGAATTTTGTCAGCCCGCTGGCCGGCATCCGCAGCTGACGCAAAATAATCCAGTAGCAAATCCATCTCAACAGCCCTAGCAGCCTGCCGGGCTTAGCCAATCAAAAAGTTCACTAACAATGGCGGGTCGAAGGTGCCGTTGTGGGCTTGCTGCGATAAAACAGGTTGTTATAAAGTCGTTTAAGTGATTGAGAATTTCCCAACGCTGTGAAGTATAGGGCAAATTCATCCTTCTATGACATCAAAAGCACATCCCTTTTTACAAAATGAACCTTTTATTCCGTGGTCGGCGCTGCTGCCGGAAAGGGTTGAGCCGGATATTCGCTTTGCCCTTGAAAATGCCGGGGCGGAGCTGACCGCAATTCGCCGTTTGGCGGCTGCACCCGCAGAAACACTCAGCTACGCCAATACCCTCGAGGCATTGGACAAGGCTACCGAATTACTGAATGAAGCATGGGGCAAGGTTTCGCACCTGGATAGCGTTTGCAACAGTCCGGAACTCCGTAAAGCCTACAAGACCATGCTGCCGGAGGTGACCGATTTCTTCTCCGCCATCTCTCTCGATCCCTCCCTTTGGCAGGTGATCCGCCGCTTTTCCGAGTCGCCGCAGGCTGCGGATTTGGAGCCGGTGCGCAAGCGGCATTTGCAGGAGACCTTGGCCGACTTCCGCGATGCGGGTGCGGATTTGCCAGAGGACAAAAAGAGACAAGTGCGCACCCTGCGCAAGGAGTTGGCCGACCTAACCCAGACCTATTCCGAGAATGTATTGGACGCCACCAAAGCCTGGGAATTTATTACCGATGACCCGACAATATTGTCGGGACTTCCGCCTCATGCCATTGCCGCCGCCCGCCAGAGCGCCCGCGATAAAGGACTCGGCAACGATGACAAACCCGCTTGGCGCTTCACCTTGCAAGCACCCTCGATGTTGCCGGTGCTGACCTATGCGGATAACGATACCTTGCGCGAGCGCGTTTGGCTGGCCTATAATAGGCTTTGCGCTGAGGGTCCACATAGCAACAGCGCCATCACCGCAGATATACTGCGCAAGCGTGATGCCTTGGCCAAGTTGCTGGGAAAAACCGATTACGCCGCTTGCAAAACGGAACGCCGGATGGTGCGCTCAGGCGAAAATGCCGTGCGCTTTATCGAAAAAATGCGCGCAAAGCTTGCTCCGGCCTTTGCCACTGAAGTCCGCGACTTACAGGCATTCAAAGCTGCACAAACAGGGCAGCCTGCCGAACCGCTGCAACCGTGGGAAACTAGCTATTGGGCCGAGCGCCAGCGCAAGGCCTGCTTTGATTTTGACGAGGAGGCACTGCGGCCCTACTTCCCCATTGATGCTGTGATCAATGGACTCTTCCAGCTTGCCGAAAAGATCTTTCAGCTCAGCATACGCGAGGTTCCAGCGATCTGCCGTATTGGCGACAAAGCGTCTGCCGGAGCAGACGACAATGCGGCCGAAGTCTGGCATCCCTCGGTGCGTTACTACACCTTGCACGACGACCAGGGCAAGCTCCTCGGCTCCTTCTACGCCGACTGGCATCCGCGCGAGAACAAACGCGAGGGTGCCTGGATGAATTGCTTTGTTACCGGTGGACCACGCGCCGATGGTAGCCGTCGTCCACACCTCGGACTGATTTGCGGCAATTTGACACCGGCAGTTGATGGCAAACCGGCTTTGCTGACGCATCGCGAGGTGGAAACCATTTTTCATGAGTTCGGACACTTGCTGCACCACCTGTGCGGGGAGGTGGAAGTGCCCTCACTCAATGGTATCCATGTGGCCTGGGACTTCGTCGAACTGCCCTCGCAGATCATGGAAAACTGGTGCTGGGAGCGCGAAAGTCTCGACTTGTTTGCACGCCACCATGAAACCGGTGAGCCCATTCCCGATGCATTGCTGCTGCAAATGCGGGCGGCTCGCAAACACCTCGCCGCCTCGGCCACCATGCGTCAGCTCTCCTTCGGACGCATGGACTTCGCCCTGCACTGCGACTGGGTTAAGCAGCCCGAACAATCGCTGCTGGATTTTTGTCAAAAGCTACTCGCCGACTACCAAGCCACACTGAAAACGCAGCCGTTGCCCAACCTCTTTCACTTTACCCATATCTTCGCCGGCGGTTATGCCTGCGGCTATTACAGTTACAAATGGGCCGAGGTGCTCGATGCCGACGCCTTCACGCGCTTCCTCAAGGAAGGCATTCTCAATCCGACCACCGGCAAGGCCTTTCGCGAAACGATTCTCGCCCGCGGCAACAGTGAACCACCCGAAGTCCTCTTCCGCGAGTTCATGGGACGCGATCCCGATCCCGATGCCCTCCTGCGACGTGTGGGATTGTAAGGATTTGACTTCACTGCCAAGAACGCGGAACCTAAATTCATAAATCATGAATAATCAGCACCCACCATCCGGCGATGCCGAAGTTGCCATTCAGGATGGCATTAGCGAGGCGACTTTTAATTTCACTATTGGCGACTCCGCGGGAGCAATTGCGCAATTGCGGACTTTGCTGGAAACTTACCCGGATGCCGCTGCGGCATGGCATGCACTGGCGGAAATCCTGCTGGCCGAAAAAGCTTTCTCGGAGTCGCTTGAGGCCGGCGAAAAAGCCCACTCCCTGCTACCGGATGATATTCATATCAACGTTTCCCTATCCCGTATCTGGGTCGAATTAGGCGATAAAGAACGGGCGGAACACTTCGGTGCGCAGGCGCGAATGCTCGGTTGGAAGCAGCAGCTATCAGAATAACCCTTAATTCTCAATAGTTATGGATTTGTTTGAACTTACATTAATTAGGCAAGGTGGCGCATTAATGTATCCGCTGCTGATTGTTAGTATCATTGGTTTTGTGCTATTTGCTGAGCGCACCCTGTTTCTACACAAGCGCCACATAGGCTCGGAGGTTTTTCTCAATGGAATCAAAAACCTGGTGCGCAAGCGTCGCATAGTGGAGGCATTGACATTGTGTGAAGACACACCGGGACCGATTGCCAACATTGTCAAAGCAGCCTTGCTGCAATGGGAGCGAGGCTCCGAGGCGATTCGTGGTGCGATACAATCAGCAGCACTGGTGGAAGTGCCAACCCTGGAGCGGCGGATTGGCACCATCGCCGCTATCGCGCGGATTGCCCCCCTGCTCGGCTTCCTCGGCACGGTGGTCGGTGCCTTGCAAGCGCTTTATTTTTTGGAGCAGGCCCGCGGAGAGAGCGCTATGTTTACCCAGTATCTGGCTCAGGCACTTATCAGTTCCGCAGCGGGCATCGCGATAGCCGTGATGGCAACCCTCGCCCACCACTTTCTCTATGGAAGGGTGCGGGCACTGACGCATGAATTCGAATGGGTGGGACATGAAATCCATCAGTTTCTGATGCACGAGCAAACACACGAGGGCTCACTTGTCGATGCGAATACCGCATCCGAACCGGAGACGCAAAAATGAGCGCTGGCACCCTCCCTCCCACCGCTCAGAGGCGCAATTATTCTGCACCTTTTAATTTCACAACCGCCCTGAGGCGTCCGGACATCAATTTACCCTTATTACCCGTCTTGGATCTATGCGTATTGGCACTCCTCTTCAGCCTACTCTTCACCCGCTTCGTCGCCTTGCCGGGAGTCGCTGTCAGCATGCCGGAAACGACCCTGAGGCTAAGTCCCGCAGCGGAGCGTATGGTTGTCTTAACTATCAGCCCCGGTGAACGCTTCTACTTTGCCGGCAGCGTTTATGAAATGGGCGGATTGGCCACTGGCTTCGATCGCTTTATGCAACGCTATCCGGAAGAGAAGCCGGTTCTCATGCTGCGTATCGATGGCACTTTGAGCTCACGCAACCTCATGCGCATTATTGAATTGGCCCGCAATGCTGGATTCCAAGAGATTCAAATACTAGCCGAGACCGCTCCCAGGCAAAATGAGCTATTTCAAAACCATAACCTGCCGAACGATTCCATGCGCTAGCCTTGATTGTTCAGGCAATATTTTTGCGACTACCTTATGCACGTTAGAGCACTACTGGTAAAACTCCAACAAAACCGCCGAATGCGCTCGTTTGCGCCATGGGTTTTGCTTGGAATGGTTGTGCATCTGGCTGGTTTTTTATTGCTGCGCATCGAGATGGCCACCGCGCCGAGTTTGACAGTGATACCGCCCTTTGTGAGCTGGGTATCCGTGGAAGCGAATGCGGATGACAACCTATTTCACGAGCAATCGCTATTGATGGATACATCGGTGCTTTTTATCCCGCGACCTGCGCGCTTTGACGCTTTACAATGGAATACCCCCGAACGTGGCTACGCCATGCGCTTTCAGCCAATTGAACCGAACATTCGCATGGATACCATCGAATCGGTGCGGAATATCGGTTTAAGCGAGCGCTACGCGATAACGCGTCCCGAAGACTTGCTGGCAAATCGTTTTTGGCGCTTATTTGATCGTATTGGCTTTACTGACTTATCAGCGCCAAAGGCTCCCTCCGCCACCCCAGCGGGCTTTCGCATAAGTCACTGGCAAAGCCATGCCAACCCGGAGGAGAGAGTTGCCGAGCGCTTGCCGCCGTTTGGTGATCGACGGGGCCGCCTGCTTGCCGCACCCGCCGAAATGGTTCTGCATGTTGATGAAAGGGGCCTGATCGGGCGTCCGGTTCGTCTGACCGAACCTGGGAACCGCGAATTTATCGATTCAGCACAGCTTTGGTTGAGCCAACCGTTTCTGCACTACCAACTTCCTCCGGGTAGTTATTCTATTCGCATTTTCCCTTAGGAATGTTTTTACTTGCCAAACGGCTCTTTCATGCCAATCAGTTACCTAGCGTTAGAAAAGTGTTCTCGCACTTTTCCGTGACGGATTTCCCAATGGAGATCACAACGGCGGACGGGGCATGGTGCTCTACCCGCGGATTCACCGGTGTGAAGCCCTATCGTCATGAAGTAGAAAGAACAACATGTCAGAAAGTATTAACAAACAAAACATCATCGCGGAAAACCGCGTTCACGATACCGATACCGGCTCCTGCGAAGTGCAGATTGCCCTATTAACCGCACGCGTTTCGCACTTAACCGAACATTTGCGCACACACCGCAAGGACTTCCATTCGCGCCGTGGCTTGATCGCCATGACCGCCCGCCGCCGCAAGCTGCTGGATTATCTGAAGCGCCATGACTTCGCCAAATACACCGCGACTCTTGAGCGTCACGGTTTGCGTCGCTAGTTGATTTTATACGGCGTCGGTGCCCTCTGCGGCCGGCGCCGTTTTTTTTATCCCCAATGACTCTTTTCTCAGGACTGCGCACTAAGGCGTTTGTCCGCCGATAATCACGGGTCCTATCCCCGTCTATCGAACATAACAGACACAGAAGAAGATAATAAGTAACGTATGAAACAAGAATACTCCGTAAGTATCGACGATCTCGGGATCGAGATCTCAACTGGCACATTGGCAAAACTTGCTGGTGGAGCCGTCACCATATCGAAGGGCGAAACTGAGCTCTTCGTCGCAGCTACTGCTGCGCCTACACTACGTCCCGGTCAGGATTTCTTTCCGCTGACCGTTGACTACCGCGAAAAGTTCTCCGCTGCCGGTAAATTCCCGGGGGGTTATTTTAAGCGCGAGGGACGTCCCAGCGAAAAGGAAATTCTCACCAGCCGTCTTTGCGACCGTCCCCTGCGGCCTCTATTCCCTGAGGGTTTCATGAATGAGGTGCAGGTCATCGGCATGTTGCTGGCAACCGACTTGGTTAATGAACCCGATGTATTGATGGTCAATGCTGCCAGCGCGGCACTCATGATCTCAGACATTCCATGGAATGGTCCCGTCGGCTGCGTGCGCGTTGGTCAAATTGACGGACAATTCATCACCAACCCGACCCATGAGGAAATGTTGGATTCCGATCTGGACCTCATTTATGTCGGCAGCGAAAGCAAGATGTTGATGATTGAAGGTAGTGCCGAATTCATTAGCGAAGCCCGCTTCTTCGAGGCCCTGCAGTATGGACAGGAAGCTATCCAACCCATCCTCGCTGCGCAAAAAAAGCTGGCCGGGATGGTTAAGAAAGAAAAGAAAAACTTCCCATTGGTTAAAACCGATCCGGCTGTGCTGGAGTTCTGCGAAAGCTTTGCGGCTGACAAGGTAAAACAAGCCTTGCAGAGCGACAGCTACAGTGAGCGCAAGGCAGCTACGGATGTCATTATCACCGAGACTGAGACGGCTTTGACCGAAAAATTCGGCGAGAGTGGCTTCGACAAACCCAGCATCAGTCTGGCATTTGAACACATTCAGGAAAAACTCTACCGCCAGAATATTCTCGATACCGGCAAGCGCGTGGATGGTCGCGGTGCAAAAGACCTGCGCACCATCTCCTGTGATATCGGCGTGTTACCGCGTGTCCACGGATCTGCGATCTTCAACCGCGGTGAAACTCAGGCACTGGTGATCTCGACTCTCGGCACCAGCCGCGATACCCAGGATATGGACGGGCTAACCGGCGGTGCGACTTCAAAGTCGTTCATCCTGCATTACAACTTCCCCCCCTACTCCACTGGTGAGGCTGGTCGCTTCGGCTTTACCAGCCGCCGCGAGATGGGACACGGTGCGCTGGCTGAACGCTCGTTGTTGCCAATCATTCCACCTGAAGATGAGTTTCCGTATTCGATCCGCATCGTTTCGGAAGTCATGAGTTCCAACGGCTCGACTTCGATGGCATCAATCTGCGGTGGCTGTTTGTCACTGATGGATGCCGGAGTGCCCATCATTGCACCAGTAGCAGGCATCTCGGCTGGGCTGGTAACGGAACGCAATGCTTCGGGTGAAATTACCAAGCACGTGGTGTTGACGGATATTCTTGGTGCTGAAGACCACTTTGGCGACATGGATTTCAAGATTGCGGGCACACGCGACGGCATTACCGGTTTCCAGTTGGATCTTAAGATTCCTGGGCTGCCCTTCGATATTGCTGAGGAAGCCATCGGTCAAGCCAGCGATGCACGCCGCAAGATCCTCGACATCATGGCCGAGTCTATGCCGTCTTCACGCAGCGAGCTAAGAGAGCATGCGCCGCGCATTCATACCGTTCAAATCGATCCCGACAAGATTGGTGCGCTTATCGGCCCCGGTGGCAAAAATATCCGCCGCATCACCGAGGTCAGCGGTGCTCAGATTGACATTGACGACGACAACAGCGGACGCGTGTTGATCTTCGCCAATAGCAAGGAGTCCATGGATCGTGCCATTCAGGAGGTGGACCTCTGCACTGGTGATATCGAAGTCGGAAAAATCTACCGCGGCATCGTCCGTGGGGTCAAGGATTTCGGTGCGTTTGTTGAATGTTTGCCAGGCAAAGAAGGTCTCGTGCATATCTCCGAATTGGCTGATTTCCGTGTTAACAAGACCGAAGATATCTGTAAGCTTGGCGATGAAATTCACGTCAAGTGCGTTGGTATCGACGACAAGGGCCGCGTCCGTCTTTCGCGCCGCGCCGCACTGGAAGAGCAAAAGGATGCCGAAGAAGCAAAGGTATCCGCGGATTCCTAAGCGTTAAACACTTAACCCACTCTACCAAGAGCCCCGGCACATCACCGGGGCTCTTTTTGTTGGCAAATACGGTCAGTCACTTGGACTGGTGCTTTTTTGCTTCTTTCCAAACTGGCTGATTTCAGTGTTAACAAGAACGAAGATATTCACTGCTTTGGCTTATCCCGACTACGATGATCCTTGATCAGAATGGTGACCACGAGCCAGAAGCCCCCTGCGGCTGCGAGTAGAAAGCATAGGATGGCCAGCCCTGGATAGCCCAACAGCTGGAAGCTACTCTCGACCCGCATGAGCAGGCAGGCACCCATGATCAGCGCGCCGAGCACGATGCCAGTGGTGATGCGGTTGGCGATCTTCTGGAGGCCTTCCATTACCATCTCCGTATCCGCCACTTTGATCTTTACCTCCAATTCCTGATTTGTGATCGCGTCCATAATGTCGTTTAAACGTGTGGGCAGGCCGCTGACGAAGTCCTTCATTTCGAGCAAGTATTTAAAGGCGCTACCTTGGGTCGCATCCTTCATCATGCGGCGTGACATGAGCTCTCCCACATTGCGACGGATGGAGGCATTTGGATCAAAGGTGGGATCGAGGATCTTGCCCACTTCATCGAGTTGCAGCAAGGTCTTGCCGAGAAGTGTCAGCTCGCTTGGCACATGTAGGCCATTCTCTGCCGCGTTACGCGTGACCGCCAGTAGAGTGGTTCCCACATCGAGCTGTTGCAGGCCTTGCCCCTCACTCTCGGCCAAAAGTTGGCTGATGCAGGTGCGAAACTTTTCCTGATTATAATCTTCATCCCTCTGGCTAACGCGGATCACGAGTTCGGCGGCATCCTCACCCTTGCCCTCACTGATCGCCAACAGCAGCTTAATGAGGTTGTCCTGCATCGTCGACGTGGTGCGCCCTACCATGCCCAGATCCAGTAGCGCAATGCAGCCATCATCGGTAAGGAAGACGTTACCTGGATGGGGGTCGGCATGAAACAAACCATCAAAAAGCACCTGTTGCAGGTAGGCTTTGAACAGGGTCTCGGCCAGTTCGGCCCCGTCAAGCTCCAAACGGGCGAGCGGACTGAGGCTGGAAATCTTCCGTCCACGGACGCAGTCCATGGTGAGTACGCATTTGGTACTGTAATCGGCCACCGGCTGTGGCACCTGGATACGTTGGAACTCATTGAGATTCCGACCTACGGTGATGAGGTTCTGCGCTTCACGTTCATAGTTCAGCTCATTCTGGATGGAGGCGCGAAATTCCTCAACCACGGTGACAAAACGGTAACGGCGACCCACATCAGTGTGCGCGTCAAGAAAGGCGGCAATGTCTTTGAGCACTTCAAAGTCCTCAGCGATTTGGGAACGGATATTGGGTCGCTGAACCTTGACCACGACGGAGCGGCCATCACGCAGGACGGCCGAATGCACCTGACCGAGCGAGGCAGCAGCTAG
>SKFT01000002.1 GCA_007117865.1 Puniceicoccaceae bacterium
ATCGAAATCGACGTAGCGTGACGGAGATGGCGTAGTCGGGCGGACGCACAGGAGCGCGTCCGTCCATCGGAAGGCATGTTCTGGAGGGGCGAAAACGGGTCCCTGCGAGCTACAGTGGTCACCGCGGTTGCAAGCGGGAGAGCCCCCAAACGCTCGGCGGCGGCTGAGCACAGCCGCTCTCACTATTGCTATGCCATTCCTTCACCGATAAACATGCACTGATTTTGATAGTAAGGTACTAATTGCAAATTATTCGCAAAGCACAACCTGCTAAAATGCACTGCAACGTTGCAAAATGGGTTTTGTCAGTATGATTTGCAATTCCTTAAAAAAATCGCTTACACTATTAAATTCCGATGAAATCGATTCCAACCATATCGCATCCGCGCTCCGGCAAATCCAAGGCAATCGCTCCCAAGCGTCCGCTGCGGGTTTATGACGAGTCCTTCGTTCCGACCGACGATTACCGTGTCTCCATGCCGGACATGCAAAATGCGGCATCTTCCGCCATACAAGGTGCCAATGTACCGATTCTCAAGGTTGGCATCTCCAACTTTCGGCTGCCGCTCAAGTATATTACTGAAGCGGGCGACACCCTGCTGCTGGAAACCTCGGTGACCGGCACCGTATCGCTTGAAGCAAATCACAAGGGTATTAACATGTCCCGCATTATGCGGGTGTTTTACGAGTTTGAAGACCGCATCTTCACACCGGACCGCCTGCATGAAGTGCTGAAGGCCTACAAGGAGCAATTGCAGGCTCAGCGTGCCCAGCTTAAGTTAACATTTTCCTATCCGATCCTGAAGTCGAGTTTGCGCAGTGGATTAGCCGGTTGGCAGTATTACACTGTTGCCTATGAGGGACGCCTGGATGCCCGCGACCGCTTTCGCAAATACATTCATTTTGATTTTATTTATTCATCGGCTTGTCCCTGTTCGCTGGAGCTTTCGGAACATGCCCGAGAAGAGCGCAATATTTACGGAATTCCTCACTCTCAACGTAGCACAGCTCGTATCAGTATTGAAATTGCTGAGGGGGAACATCTCAGCCTGGAGGCACTCCAACGCCACTGCATCGAAGCGCTCAAAACAGAAACCCAGGTGATGGTGAAGCGTGAGGATGAACAGGCTTTTGCCGAACTGAATGGAGCCTACAGCAAATTCGTTGAAGACGCTGCCCGCTTGATCTACGAGCAGTTGGAAGCGGATACTCGCATCATCGATTTCCAAGTTGCCTGTGCTCACTTGGAAAGCCTGCATTCCCACGATGCCGTCGCCGTTATCAACAAGGGTGTTCCGGGTGGGTTTACGGGACATGTGGACGACTTCAAGGCTTTGATCCGCTAGTAGCCTTTCCCGCCGCCCGTCCCTTCGGAGTGTGCGGCCCAGATTGAAGATCGCACCCTGTTATGTTTAACCAGTGCCCTTGAGGCGGGAGCCAGGTGACGCGTGGGAGGATTCGACAATAATGCGGGAGGGAATTTTCCAGCGTGGGAATTGACTGCCCAATTCGCGCCGTAGTCGCTGCTTCCAATCTGCTATCGAGAGGCTGGTAAACCCCGGTCCGGGAACGATTTTCGCCGTCAGTGAATGTCCCAACAAAGCATCGGGTTCGGCCTTGATGCGGGCACCAATGATGCCTTCAATTCGCAGTAGAGCATTCTCGATTTCAAGCGGATCGACTTTCTCGCCGCCAATGGAAATCAGAGCACAGTGACGTCCAATGATACGAATTGCGCCATCCTCACGCGCTTCCGCGAAGTCGCCGGTGGACAGCCAGCCGTCCTCATCGATGCGGGTCGTGTGTCCATCCAAATAACCCAGCAGCGTCGCTGAGGTTTTCACCCACAGTTCGCCCTTGACGACCCGCATGGCGGGTGCATCAGTATTGGGATATAGCCAGTCATCCTGCTGGCAACCGCCGCGCAGGCGCACAGTGCCAGTTTCGGTGGTGCCAAAAGTTGCGCGAAAATCAACATCTGGCAGCACTTTGCGCAGGGCTTGCAAAAGCATGGGCGGCATCCTTTCGGCACCATAGGTTATGATTTGCAAGGAGCGGCAATCATATTGCTCAAACATGCCTTGCAGCAAAGCCAAGCGCAGAAAGGTGGGCGTTGCCGGCAGGACTTCAATGGCGTATTTAGCGATCCATTGACCCACCGTTGCGGCATCCCGTTGTGGTGGCAAATACAGCGTCGAGCCCGCAGCCAACGCTTTGCACAAAATGTCGAGCCCGCCAATATGGTCGGGATACATTAATAAAAGCACTTTGCGCGGAGGGCTTATTTTTGAGGGTTTGAGTGAATGTAGTAAATGCTCAAAATCGTGTAGTATGGTCTTACTTCGTCCGGTGCTGCCACTGGTGAACAAGACCAATCCGGGACGACGCTGTGCCTGTAGGGATGTCAACAATGGGTGCACCTTCTCAAGAGCCGTCTCTGTGCCCAATGCGGTGGATAAAGGATGACTACCGCTGGATTCCCAGCGATGGCTTGCAAAGGCTTCGCGTGCGGCGGCATCGAGATCGGTCTGCCTGCTGTTTGGAGCGGTGGGAATGGCTACATGCGCCGTTTGGGCAATGGCCAACAGAGCCTGGATCATGGCTATTTGAGAGCGACTGACCAGTAGGATACGTGCTGCTGGCAGCTGTTCCCAATCGGCTACCAGCTGCGCGATGTTAGCCGCCAATTGGGCGTAGTCCAAAGCAACATCGCTTTCCACCAGTGCCAATTGCATGCCATGGGTGGCAATGGCTTGGCTGGAAAAATAAGGTTCTGCAACAGAGGGGGCCATGCAGGTATCAACTCAAAGGATCATTGCGGCAACCAATCAAACGGCAGGCGAGCCTGCACCGACTGGCTGCGTGAAAGAGTTTCCACTAGCCGCTGGGCACTTTGCAACCAGGGTTGTTGACTGTCACTGGCCAGCACTTGAGCCAAGCGTGCCAGTCGTTGGTCGTCTCCCTCCAGCAGTCGGATAAGGCTCACCACTGGCGGCTCCTTGGCCGGGATTTCAATGATGCGCCAATCGCCCTGGGGCAGGTTGGCGAGTGCGCCAGCTCGCTCAATGGCATCGTTTAATCCACCCAACTTGTCTCCGAGTCCGTTTGCAACGGCATAAGGGGCAAGAAAGACACGTCCTTCGGCCACGGCCTCGACGGACTCCCTTTGCAAGCCGCGACCGACTTCGACGCGCTGTAGGAAGTCGTTATAAAGCGTGTCGACAAAGGTTTGCAAGATAGCCATTTCGCCCTGACTGCGGGGACGCACGATGGAAGTGATATCCGCAAAAGGACCCGTGCGTACGGTTTCAAATCCGATGCCCAAGCGTTCCGCTGCAGCATCCATGTGCATGGTAAGACCGAATACGCCGATCGAACCCGTGAGGCCAGCTGGTGCCATAACGATTTCGCTTGCGGGTGTTGCCAGCCAATAGCCACCGGATGCAGCAATAGAGCCAAAGCTAATCACTACCGGACGGGTTACTGCCAAACGGGCAATCTCGCGGTGCAATTTTTCCGCTGCCGTGGCACTGCCGCCGGGACTGTTAACGCGGATGACCACAGCGGCTACGTCGTCACGCCGTTGTAAATATCGTAGTTCGCGTGCAAATACATCGGCACCGACCCAGCCACTGCGTCCGCCTTCATCTACCAAATCGCCTTCAAGGTAGACCACGGCAATGGTGGATTTATCGATTGTTGCATCGTCCGTTTCCTCCAGCACGCTTTCCCATTCGCTGAGATAGCGTTCGAGCGTAACCTGGGGGCGTGCCTCATTGCCTACGAGCTGCAACGATTCGAGCAGTTGGTCCATATACAGCAAGCCATCGACCAAGCCTGCTTCGACCGCTTGGCTTGGAAAATAAATGCCGCTCGCAAGCAAACCACCCTTGGCGAGTTCGGTGCCTTCGGGGAGTTCACGTCCGCTGACAATTGTTGCCTGCACGTGCTGCCACAAATCGTTGATTAATGTCTCCAACTGGGCACGGTTCTCCGGCGAGAGTTGTCGTTCGGTGAAGGGTTCCAGTGCCGATTTGTAGGCACCTGCGCGCAGTGTTTGAATGCCGATGCCCATCCGTTCCAGCGCCTCGGTGAAAAAGGGTGTGGTAATCGACATGCCGCTGAGATTCAACTCGCTGTAGGGGTGCAGCCAAACTGCCTCCGCCGCACTGGTGAGGAACAACTCGCGCAATCCCGGTCGATCCAAGTAGGCGGTTACGGTCTTGCCAGCTGCGGCAAAGTCAAGCAGCTCATTGCGCAATTCCTCCATGGCGGCAAAGCCGCTGCCATAGCCGATTGGCTGAAAATTGCCGTGCAACACAACCGCCTCAATGCGTTCATCCTCACGCGCCATGCGCAAGGTTTCAACAAAATGACGCAAGGGCACCGATCGAATCCGCTGTCCGGAACCCATGGCCTCGCCGACCAACTCACTGATATTAGGCTGCCGCGGCGCATCCGGAACGTCCAGCCCAAGATCAATCAGTAGCACGCTACCGGCTTGTATCGGTGTGGGTGGCCGCTCAAAAGACTGTAAGGCATACCAGAGGAAAACCAACCCGACTACGAGCAGCAGCACGTAGCCGATGACCAGAACCAAAGCTTTTTGCAATAAACCAATAAAAAAACGCCGCATGTCTTATATGCATGCAGATAATATCGGGCTATGGCAAGTTGCGATATTCTGTATTAACTCCTCGGACGCTCAACGAAACCGGCCTTGCGGTAGACTTTGGCCAAGGTTTTATAAGCGCGTTTTTGCGCGGCATCGGCACCCTTTTGCAGCACATCGTTTAAGTAGGCCTTATCACTAATCAATGCCTGATAGCGGGTTTGCACTGGCTCCAGCGCTGCAATAACCGCATCTGCCACCGCCTGCTTGAATGCGCCGTAGCCTTTGCCTTCAAAGCTTGCCTCCAATGACTCAATGCTGTCACCGGTGACGGCCGCCAGAATTTGCAGCAAATTGCTGACGCCGGGTTTGTCGTCAGCGTTGCGCACCTCACTGCCGGAGTCGGTCACCGCAGACATAATTTTCTTTTTCAACACATCCGGCGAGTCGAGAATGAATAGCGTGCCCTGAGTGTTTTCGTCGCTCTTGGACATCTTTGCCAGTGGGTTCTGCAGCGACATGATACGAGCACCGGACTTGGGAATATAGGCTTCGGGAATAGTGAAGGTGTCCGAGTAGGTTTGGTTGAAGCGTTGTGCCAAATCGCGGCAAAGCTCAAGGTGTTGCCGTTGATCGTTGCCAACTGGAACCGCCTTTGCGTTGTAGAGCAGAATGTCCGCTGCCATGAGCACCGGATACATGAGCAAGCCGCTGTTAATAGTGGCTTGGGCGCGGGCTCCTTCATGAGCGAAACGAACGCCCTCATCGTCACCTTCCGCCACCTTGAATCCGAGCTTGGCAGCTTTTTCCTTGAATTGGGTCATGCGCTGCAACTCACCAATCGGCGTCAGACAGCTTAAAACCCATGCCAACTCGGTGTGTCCGATGATGTGGGATTGGACGAAAATGTGGCTTCGATGCGGATCCAGTCCACATGCCATATACAACGCTACGCACGACAGCGTATTGGCGCGCAAATCTGCGGGCACGTAACGGGTGGTGATGGCATGCATGTCCACCACGCCGAAAAAGCACTCGTAGTCATCCATCAGCGTAGTCCAGTTGCGAATCGCACCTAGATAATTACCAAGGGTCAGTTGTCCCGAAGGTTGTGCACAGGTAAGAATGACTGGTTTTTCTGAACTCATGGAAACGTCATGCAATGGCACGAATGGAAAAAAGCCAATGCGATTCTTTCGTTATACCATAAAATCCGCCTCTTCACTGATTTCGGTTTTTGCCTGTAGCTGGGAGTCACCTTTTGCTTCTGTTCCCCTGGCAGCCTTTCTGACTTAGCCAATTCTAAAGTTTATTAACTAACGCAAGTCTGAAGTGCTGCGGTAACGTAGATGCGACAATCCTGTCGCGTTTCCCTCCACAAAACGCTGCTGCTAATCGTCGTGCATTTATTTCGTTTTAGTTTGCCAACGCCTTGCAGCAGGCTTTAACCAGGCTCTTGACGGAAATTTTGCTGGCTTCGAAGTCGATGGGTAGCTGGTTTGCCTCGAGGGTATCGCGGGTTAGGGGTCCGATACTGCCGTATTTAGGGATGAGCGCTGTGGACGACCAATCTTGCTGCTGCAAGCCTTGAACAAAGGAGTCCACTGTCGAGGAACTGGTGAAGAGGATGGCATCGGCGCCTTCCTGTAAAAGCTGTTGCCCTTCGGCGGTTTCCTGCCAAGCGCAGCTATCGGTTTGGTAAAGCGGCAGGGTATCGACGATGGCACCACCTTCGTGCTCGAGTTTTTGCACCAGATCCGGACGGTTGCGGTTGCCAGTGATGACCAGCACGCGGGTGCTTTCCATGCTGTCGGTTGCAATCATTGCCGCACCGAGGGCGTCACCGGTATGGGTGCCGGGAACCAGATCGGCTTTGATGTGGTAGCGGTTGAGCGCTTTTTCCGTTGCCTTGCCGACAACGGCTATACGGGCTGGACCCAGGCAGCGAATATCGCCGTAGGCTTTCATCAACAGTTCGAAAAAGGCATTGACGCCGTTGCTACTGGTAAAGACCAGCCACTCGAATTGCGCGATGTCGGCGAGCACTTCGCTGATGAGGGTGGGGTCCAGCACTTTCTTGACTTCAATGAAGGGCAGTTCCATCACCTCCGCACCCAGCGCAGCAAGTTGCCCGGCCAGACTGGCGGATTGTTCGCGCGCGCGGGTAACGACCACCCGTTTGCCAAATAGCGGACCCGCCTCAAACCAGCTTTGTTGTTCACGCAGTTTCACCACCTCGCCGACAATAATAATCGACGGAGCACCCAGTCCGGCGGATTCAACGGACTCAACCAAGGTGCCGAGGGTCGACACCAGGGAGTGTTGACGCGGCAGCGTCGCCCACTGCACGACCGCCGCCGGGGTCTCCGGTGATAGACCGCCATTCAGTAACTCCTGGGCGATTCGCGGCAGTTGTCCCATGCCCATGTAAATGCACAGGGTCGCGCCAGTGCCTGCGTGCGCGGCAAAATCGACGGTCAGGTTTTGTTTACTGGGGTCCTCGTGTCCAGTTAGAAATGTGATGGCCGAGCTGTGTCCGCGCTGGGAAAGCGGAATGCCAGTGTAGGCTGCGGCGGCCAGTGCCGCAGTCACGCCGGGGACGATTTCAAAAGGTATCCCGGCGCTGCGGAGTGACTCGATTTCCTCACCCCCGCGGCCAAAGACAAAGGGATCGCCACCTTTGAGGCGGACCACCCGCTTGCCAGCCTGTGCATGCTCTACAAGACAGGCACCGATCGTCTCCTGCGGCAAGGTATGTCGTCCCGCTTCCTTGCCGACAAAGATGCGCTCGGCATCCGCCCGGCAATATTCCAGCAAGCGACTATTGGCCAAGTGATCATAAACCACGACGTCGGCTTGTTCCAGGCAATCTTTTGCCTTAATGGTGAGCAGACCGGGATCTCCCGGGCCGGCACCGACTAGTTGAACGGTTCCTTTCATTGTTATGGTCTCTGTATTTATAGCAGTAATTGCCACTCCTGCAATTCCCGGGTTAAATGATTATCGATTGCCTCGAAGGACAGCACATCCGCCAGTGTCAGCCTTTGTCTGCCGACTTTGGGATGAAAAAGGTGCAGCACTCCATCGGTGTAATGCGCACCAACGGGCGTTTGGCATCCGCCCCCCAGTAGCTCAAGCAAGCGTTTCTCTATGGTTACCGCATAGTGGGTTTTGGAACACAAATGCGCTGCAAAGCGTTCGCGATCCTCGATGCGGCATTCCAGCGCGATTGCTCCCTGTCCGGGGGCGGGAACCATTTCCGCCAGTGGAATAGGGGAGAAGGTCAGCTGCGGATGATCCGCCGGATCAATCGCCAGTCGTGCCAAGCCCGCTGCGGCTAGGATGGTACCATCGGCTGCGCCTTCGCTGAGCTTGCGTAAGCGGGTTCCAACATTACCGCGCAAAGTGGTCCATTTAACCTCAGGAAAGCGTGACTGCAGTTGTGCGCGGCGGCGTGGACTACTGGTAGCCAGGCTTCGGCAGTCGTCCAATGCCGTAGCATGTACGAGCACGTCGCCTGCATTCGCCCGCGGTAGGTAGCCGGCAATGCAGAGCCCATCGGGTAGCTGGGTGGGCAGATCCTTGGCGCTGTGAACGGCCAATTCCGCTTCACCCTCCAGCAAAGCGCGTTCGAGTTCGCGGGTAAACAATCCCTTACCGCCCTTGGTCTCCAACGACCATTGCTGCCGCTCGTCACCGGTAGTGGTCATCGGCAGCAGTTCCGGTCGCTGCCCCGGCAGCGATTCCAAGACCCAAGCCGCCGCCAGTTCGGCCTGGCAAAGGGCCAGAGGACTGCGGCGAGTGGCGAGTCGGATTTGAGTGGACTGGGACACGGGAGGCGGGTGGTGACTTGAGAAGAAGGAGAGTGCGCTGGTGGTAGTGAGCTGAAACAAAACGTCCGCCGTGCGAGGATGCGCGGCGGACGTCGTTTTAAATTGTGTTGATAAACGGGACTACGCCAAACGCTTAGTTGTAAGATGCCTGAGCACCCTTGAGGTTGCGCTTCTTAATCCAAGGCATCAAGCCACGCAAACGCTGACCGGTCTTTTCAATCGGATGCTTTTCGCCTTCCGCGAGGATGCGCTTGTAGTTGGGCAAGCCGTCTTGGTGCTCCTTAACCCATTCGCGGGTGAACTTGCCGCTCTGAATTTCCTTGAGGATCTTCTGCATCGACTTTTTGGTCTGTGCGGTAATGACGCGGGGACCACGGGTGATATCGCCGTATTTAGCTGTTTCAGAGATCGAGAAGCGCATGCCGGAGATGCCGCTTTCCACCATCAAATCGACGATCAGTTTGAGCTCATGCAAGCACTCGAAATAGGCCATTTCCGGTTGGTAACCGGCTTCCACCAAAACTTCAAAGCCTGTGCGGACCAGCTCGCTGGCTCCACCGCAAAGCACTGCCTGCTCACCAAATAAGTCGGTTTCCGTTTCTTCTTTAAAGGTGGTTTCGAGGACTCCCGCGCGGGTTCCGCCTATGCCCTTTGCCCAAGCCAGTGCGACCTGCTTGGCTTTACCGCTGGCGTTGTTGTGGATGGCAATCAGTGCCGGTACGCCCTTGCCTTCCAGGTATTGGGCGCGAACGATGTGGCCGGGTCCCTTGGGAGCTACCATAATCACGTCGACGTCCTTTGGGGCTTCGATCAAGCCAAAGTGAATGCACAAGCCATGGGTGAAGAGAAGCGTCTTGCCTGCCGTGAGATTGGGTGCGATATCCTTTTGGTAAACGCTGGCCTGGACCATGTCTGGCACCGCTAGCATGATGACGTCAGCCTTCTGAACTGCCTCGGCAGTTGGATAAACTTCAAAACCCTGTTCTTTGGCAACCTTTACGGATTTGCTCTTCGGGTAGAGGCCAATAATTACGTTTAGCCCGCTATCTTTCAGATTGAGGGCGTGCGCGTGGCCTTGTGAACCGTAGCCGATGACGGCAAGGGTTTTCTTTTTAATAGACGCAAGATTGGCGTCTTTGTCGGTATGGACTTTTGCTGGCATGATGTTTTTTCAACCGATCCCAAAGGAATCATTGGTTTAGTGTTTGTGTTTATGTTTGTTATATTGGATGCAGGATCAACCCCGTTTTAAGGCAACGCTGCCAGTCCGGGCCAGCTCTTCGATGCCGTAGGGTTGGATGAGATTTAGAAATGCCGTCACCTTATTGGCGTTACCAGTCATTTCCACATTCATGGAATCGTTGCCAACATCAATGATTTTGGCGCGGAAAATATCGCAAATCTGCACAATTTCAGAGCGCTTATTGGCTTCCGCCTGGACCTTGACCATGACCAGTTCGCGTTCCACTGCCTGGGCGCTGGTAAACTCGGTAACCTCGATGACGTTGATCAATTTTCCAAGTTGCTTGATGGCTTGGTCGAGCGCACCGCTGTCGCCAATGATAGTGGCGGTGATACGGGAACGCTCACCATCCATCATCGGCCCTACGTTCAAGGTTTCGATGTTGAAGCCGCGACCGCTGAACATGCCAGCGATACGGGCTAGAACCCCGAACTTGTTTTCAACCAGGATGGAAATGATGTGACGCATAAAGGTGGTCGGATAATTGAGAGAACTTGGATTTGTAACAATAAAAATGGTGGACGGCACAGGACTCGAACCTGTGACCTACTGGGTGTAAACCAGTTGCTCTAACCAACTGAGCTAGCCGTCCGCTACTAAAAAAAGGATCATTTATGCAGGGCAAAAGAGAAAGACGCAAGTTCATTTTATAGGATTTCTCTCTGGCTGTGGCGTGGCGTTATATTTTTGCGGGCAAGCAAGTGGAAGAGTTTTAAAGCAAGGTAATTAAACCCTTGATGCCTGTAGGACGGCAGCGGCATGGCTAAAGCCTGCGTATAAGCATCAGCGCAAGCTGTGTATTAATTTAAAACCGCCTTCATTCACTGTTAATTTGCTATTGCTTAAGTCTGACGTGTTGCTATTGCATATTTATGACTGCCAATAAGGAGCCCATTCGTTTCTACAACCCGTCTACTGGGCAAGTTGAAACGGAGCATGTCTATGGCGAAGGCTACCTGCGGTGGGCTTATGAAAATCCAATGGGGCGCCTGTCCACCCGTGCTTTGATACAGCGGGCATGGTTCTCGCAGTGGTATGGCTGGCGCATGAATCGCCCCGCCAGCGTGAGCCGTATTCGTCCCTTTATAGAGCATTACGGCGTTGATGAAGGTGAATTTGCAGAGCCCGCTGATTCCTATACCAGTTTCAATGAATTTTTCTACCGCCGAATCAAGCCGTCGGCACGTCCGATTGATACCGATCCGGCAAGTGTGGTTTTCCCCGCGGATGGACGTCATTTGGCGATACCTTCAGTGGACGAAACCAGCATGTTTTATTGCAAGGGACAGCGTTTTGACTTGGCCAGCTTTATTGGCGATGCTGATTTGGCAAAGCGTTTTAGTGGCGGCAGCCTGCTTATTTCACGATTGTGTCCGGTTGATTACCACCGCTTTCATTTCCCCTACTCCGGACGGGTAGGGAGTTCGCATCTCATTGCAGGCGGACTGCGCTCGGTCAGTCCAATCGCCCTGCGCCGCAATTTGTCTATCCTGTGGCAAAATCGGCGTCAGCGCACTTTGCTGACCTTGTCCGATGGTAGCGAAATGCTCATTGTGGAAGTGGGTGCAACGTGTGTTGGCCGCATCCACCAAACTTTCAAGCAGGGCAGTGAGATAAGCAAGGGGGCTGAAAAAGGTTACTTTGCCTTTGGTGGCGCTTGTGTGGTAACCGTTTTTCAGCCCCGTAAGATAGCGTTTACCGAAGCCTTGCTGGAGCATTCCGGCAAGGGATTGGAAACCTACGCAAAGATGGGCGAGGTCGCCGCTAGGCTTGTGTGAGACTGCCTTTAACCCAACCCGGCGTAGCCAGCACCAAAAGGTGAAATGGTGGGAAAGTGGGAAGGTGAAAAGTTGAGTGGTTAAGTGGTTGGATGGCGAAGCCAATCGACGGAGTGCTTGGAGGTGCCCCTACCAATCCGGTGTTGCCGCCAGTGCCAAGGATTTTGCGCGGGAAGTGGCGGGTAGGTTGTCAGCGCCTAACTGGGAACGGCGGTTTTAACCGCCGACGGTAATCTGGCCAGTCCCCCGTCACCAGTCCCTAGTCACCAGTCCCTAGTCCCTTAGCCCCCAACCCCGCTGGCACCAAGAGCTAAATATCTGTGCCAAACATGCACGGATTTTTATAGTAAGGTAATAATAGCGCTCTGGCAGGCGCACTGGCTTAAATGGGTCAACGCGGAGCCGCTCCGGCAACCGCCATCGATAATTCAATCGTTTCGGCGACGGTATCAAGATTTTGTCCCTTGCGAATGTTGTAGTCGGAACGATTGACGGTGAACTGGCTGCGGACCACCAGCAAATCGCCCTGCATGCGTCCGCCGGTGCGATCTGCCAGTCGATCGGGAAGGTGGGTAAAGCTAACGGGGACCGTAATCTCGCGGCTGACGCCATTGAGCGTAAGGTTGCCCGTCACATGCGTATCAATGCGGTTGTCATTGTGAGCTTTAACTTCCACCGTGACTGCCTCAAAGACGATCTCGGGATTGGCTTCGGCGTTTAACCAATTGGAACCATGCAAGTGCTCGCGCATGGAAGGGTTGGGAACCATCAGCGAGGCGGTTTGCAGCACAATGCGTCCAGTGGTGGCAGCAGGATTCTCAATATCAAAGGTAATGGTACCGCTGATGCCATTGCCGGTTCCACTAATGGCTTCAAGCGGGGCATCCAGGTCAAAGCGGATGTTATTGACGCCCTTGGGGTCTTCGAAGTCGAAGGTGGTGGCAGCGGAGGCTGTCGATGCGAGCGCAGTTAATAACAAGGTAGAGATCAATTTTATTTTCATAGTTGTTTGTGTGTTTATTAATCGTAAGGAGTTCGAAATCATCAGTCACGTGGCATTCCGTCACGACAAACCTTTCGTCGTGAACGCATGGTGACGATAATACTAGATGCAAAAAGTGCTGTTGCTATTCCCGCGCCCAGCAAAAGAAAATCCATGCCAGCGACGAACCCTTGCTCGTAGGTGACGAATGCTATCTCGGTGATGGGATCCACCTGTGGGGTGGGGATTTGTGTCTGCGTCCAGCCGCGATGAAATCCGCCGGAAGACCAAACGGTTAAGGTGACGGCAAGGATCAAGGCGGCGACCAGGGCGATGGCATTAGCAGCTCTCATTGTTGTTTAGATTACACTTTGAGTGGAATTTGACAACTGCTTGATGCATTTTTAGCTCGCTTGTGGGGAGCGGCTTGTTTTGGGATGGAGTATGCCTGCAACACTCACGCCGATGATGCAACAATACCACTCAATTCGCTCCGGATTGGGATCGGATACTTTGTTGTTTTTTCGTCTCGGGGACTTTTATGAAATCTTTTTGGATGACGCCGAACGGGGGGCCAGGTTGCTCGGGATCACGCTCACCCATCGCAACGGTATGCCGATGGCCGGCATTCCCTACCACGCGGCGGACAACTATATCCAAAAGCTCTTGGATCAGGGGATTAAGGTGGCTATTTGCGATCAGGTGGAGACCCCGCAACCGGGTAAATTGGTTGAGCGCAAGTTGACGCGTGTCATCACGCCCGGCACGCGCATGGAGGATTCTCAACTGGTTGCCTGCCGCAATCAGTTTTTGGTTGCGCTGGACTTCAACCGACAAGGTCTGCATGCCGCGTGGCTGGATTTGACGACTGGCGAATTTGGTTTGGCAACGGATGCGGTGCCCTCGCGTTTGACGCCCTATTTGTTTAGCCTCAATGCCAGCGAGTTTATTTTGCCGGAAAATGCATTCTCCCTGTGGACTAATACCGAGCAGGGTGATGAGAGCGTTCGCTTGTTACGTCAATTGACCGATAACCATCCCGTCACTGAAATCGCAGGTTACCATTTCGACCATGCAGCTGGTTTTAGCCTGGTTTGCGAAACCCTGTCAGTGCTTTCGCTGGAGGGATTTGGTGTGAATCGCACACATGCGGCACTTGGTGCCGCTGGCGCGGCCTTGCATTATGCTGGTGAGACCCTTTGTGCGCGCCCAGCCCATTTACGCCGTATTCGGGAATATCGCAGTCAGGAATCCTTGTTGCTCGATCCGGCAACGTTGCGCAATCTGGAGATTTTTGCGACCAATGCCAATACGCGCAAGGGTTCGCTGATTGCTATTTTGGATGGCACCGCCACTGCTGCGGGCGCCCGCTTGCTGGAGCGTTGGTTGGCCCGTCCACTGTTGGATTTGGAGAGAATTGGTTTTCGTCACGATTGTGTTGAAGCCCTGCGTGAGGCACCGGGTCTGTGCGGTGAAATGGCTGCACAACTGCGTGGAGTGCGCGATTTGGAGCGTATCCTCGCTCGCCTGCAAAACCGATTGCAGAATCCCCGCGAACTCAGTGGTGTGCGCGATACGCTGCTGATCTTACCGACACTTAAGCATTACCTTGCCGAGTTTGGCGATAGTCCGGTTGGGCTCATCGCCGATCGTATTGCGGAATTCCCCGAACTGTGTGAACACTTGGCCCATGCCTTGCAAAAGGATGTTCCCGGCAACATCCGCGATGGCAATACCTTTGCCGATGGATACGATTCCGAGCTGGATCGGCTGCGCAGCCTGATGCGTGATAACCATACTTGGTTGAACGAATTGGAGCAACGCGAACAAGCCGCCACCGGCATCCGCAATTTGCGTATTCGCTATAACGGCGCGGTGGGCTATTTCATCGAAATCACCAACAGCAATCTCGGCAATGTTCCCGCGCATTACATACGCAAACAAACAATGAAAAATGCCGAGCGCTACCAGACTGAAGAGTTGCGCGAGCGTGAGCGTGATATTCTCAATGCCGAGGAGCGTGCTTTACAGCGGGAGTGTGCACTTTTTCTGGAGCTGATTGAGCGTGTTCTCGAGCACAGTGAGCAACTGCAGGAAACCGCTGCCGCGCTGGCTGAGCTCGACGTGCTCTTGGGCTGGAGTCGCATTGCCCGAGAATGCGGTTATTGCCGTCCAAAGATGGATGAGTCCGATTGCCTGGAGATTGAGCAGGGAAGGCATCCGGTGGTGGAGCAAATCATGCGCGATGAGTCATTTGGAGCGGCTGGCAATCAGTCTTTTGTACCCAACGATACGGGACTTTCCTCCGGCGGAAGCGATGAATTGCCGCAAATTGCTTTGATTACAGGCCCCAATATGGCCGGTAAGTCCACCTATATCCGCCAAGTCGCTCTAATCGTCTTGATGGCGCAGGTGGGCAGTTGGGTTCCGGCCGATCGCTGTCGTATTGGTTTGGTCGATCGCATTTTCTCCCGCGTCGGTGCCAGTGACGAGTTGGCACGTGGCAACTCTACCTTCATGGTCGAGATGAATGAAACTGCCAACATTTTGAATAACGCCACTTCCCGCAGTTTGGTGATATTGGACGAGATAGGACGCGGCACCAGCACTTACGATGGCTTGAGCATTGCGTGGGCGGTTGTTGAGCACTTGCATAACGAGCTTAGCCAATGCGCGGGGCCGCGAACGCTTTTTGCCACCCATTATCATGAGCTGACACAGCTCTCCAACGCCCTTCAACGACTGCGTAACTTCACCGTTGTGGTCAAGGAGTGGAATGATGAAATCATTTTCGTCCGCCAAGTGCTCCCTGGGGCAACGGATCGCTCCTACGGTATCCAGGTGGCACGTTTGGCTGGTTTACCCAAGGGGGTGATTGAGCGTGCGCGTGAAATCCTCGAACGACTCGAGGCGGATGACTCTTCGCACAATCTTTTGCGCAAGCGTTTGCGGCAAACGGCGAGTGGCGCGGGGACGGATAATATTGACCGTCAGCTTTCCTTGTTTTAGCAATCAATCCTATCATGCCAACGATCGACGCACATTATCCCATAGACCACATGGACATGCGTATGTTCTGGGATGTTTGCCAGCACTTTAGCACCCACTTCCCCGAGTTTGGCAATGTGCGTTATACTGTAGAGGGTGATGCTGATTTGTTGCTTTTGGAAGAGACTGATTTTGCCTGGATGTTACGCAAGTTTCAGGGCCGTGAACATCAGGTGCAGACGATGCTGGCACGCTTCCATTTGCTCGATGCAGACAACCCACTGCAAACAGCTATTGTCGAAATCCGATTTTGTCGCAAGGCTTCGCATGCGAATACTTGGGGACTCTCTGTCTATGCCGAAAAGGTTGAGCGAAACCGATATTACCACTTTGAGGAATTCATTTTCGACAGCTTCGAAATTGAAGAGCGGGTGGAGGATTGGATTGCCTTTGGGCAGCCTTGTGAGTTGTTGGCAATGGTGGTCGATATCCGCGGTTTCAGCACCTTTTGTGAACAGCCCAACATCGAGTCGCCCTATACCTGCGGACTCATGTCCGCATTCTACAAAATCATTGAACAATCGCTGCGGCGCTATCCGCCAAATATGCTGAAATTCATGGGCGACGGCGTGCTGGCGGTTTGGGAGACTCATGCCAAATTCCGCGATCTCGTCATTGCAGTTGCCTTGGCTTCCGCGATGGGGTTGGAGCAGCGCTGGCAAGCCGTCTGCAAGAGTCCGCGCTTTAGCCTGGGAGCGCCAGAGCATACGGGTGTGGGGATTAGCCTCGGTTTGGCTTCGCGTCTGGAAGTGGGTAACGATTACCTCGGACGTCCGATTAACATTGCATCACGATTGTGCAAAGCTTGCCCAGAAGACCGCATCTATGTCGACCATGCGGTGCCCTCGCTGCCCCTGGATTGGAAAAAGGAAGATGTCGGCGTGATGATCAAACCTTTTGGTCGTTATCAGGTGCGGGCATTTTTCAAAAAGGACCGCCCCAAGGGTCTGAGTTCAGACGAACGTTACTAACGCAGTGTCCTGAACTGAAAAGGCGGTTGGGGTAAGCTGTTGCCGTTATTTTGAGAGCGGGTGCAGACCCAGTAACTCGCTACCGTCCCATGGTCCCCTGTTGCCAATGGCTTCGCGCACTTCGAAAACGCGTTCCTCACTGATAGCTTCGGCATTGTTACCCCATGCCTGACGGATGAAGGTTGCTACAGCACCGATGTCACGATCGCCGATATTGAGTCCTCCTGGACCAGGTCCAAAGGCAGGCATCGCTCCATTGTAAGTGTTGCCCCGGACCACAATTTCACCTTCCAGCCCGTGTAACAAGATCTTGATCAAGCGTTCGTCGCTGCCAGTGACCCATTCTGTGCCAACCAGAGGCGGATAAACACCGGCAACCCCTTGGCCTTCGGCTTGATGGCATTGTGCGCAGCGATTGCGGTAAACCCGTGAACCACGGGCGATCGGGTCAAAGGCAGGGGCTTCGGCAACGGCACTTTCGCCACGCTGATGAGGATCATAAACATCCCAGCGGAAATCACCGGAATACTTGGTGAAATAGACGCCTCCCCAAAATACGATGATGGCAAAGAGGAACAGCGTAAACAAAGGGACGGGTGAGAATCCTTCCGTAGGCTCATCCTTCTCACGCATCAATTGTGCGTGCACGTCCTGGATTTGTTTGTCCTGATACCCCGCCTTCTCCAATGACTCGCGCGAGTCTGGATGTGGCTGGTGTTTAGCTTTTGGGTTATCTTCGCTCATTGTTCAACGATCGGAGCTTCAGGCAAGCTGTAGTTTAAACGCAGGCTCAGCATGTAGGCAACAAGCGCTTCAGCCCGCCGCGTGGGAATGATTTCCAAGCCTGGGCCGGGATGGTAAGGACTGCTTTGAGGAATCGGCACAGCATTGGGATGGGGCTCATCCCCAATCGGTTGCACGCGGTATAGGAATGCGTAGGGAGGCATAACAGATCCCGGTGAGGTGATTTGCGGATTGTAAAAATGCTGGTGGTGCCAGTCGGTAGACGGAATCCGGTCGCCAATGTTTTTAAGGTCCGGTCCAGTCCGCATGGTGCCAAGAACCACGCGATCCTGAAGGATGTAGTCGCGCGGAACGCTTTGGCGGTTGCCCCAACCGCGTTCGGTGTCGGCGCCAAACCCAGGACGACGCACTTGCTGAGAGTGGCAATACATGCAGCCCAAATCGATGTAAACCTCCTTGCCATGTTTGGCCAAACCCACGATTTGCTGTGGAAAAAGGTCTTCATCCTCCATCAAATTACCCTCGGCATCGAGTTGCTGCGTGGTTTGCACCAAACCGCCAAATTGGATTTGGCTGGTGAGAATCAAACCCGTCCAGGAAAAGGCAAGCGTGAAAAAGATTCCAAGAAAGAGTAAAGGCAGGTTGTTCATCAGGCGCTCACTTCCTTTCCATCAAGCAGCGTGGGCCCCGCAGCTGAGGCACTGCGACGCGGGAAAATCATCCAGAAAAAGTTCAGTGCAAAGGCGATATGACCAATTGTTAGCAATAGGCCGGACACTGAACGGGAATAAAGCCAGGGCACAGTGGCGATAACAGTGTCAATGAAGGCTATGTCGGGATTGTTCATCATCATTCCCTGAATCCAGCCACCAACATGCAGCCCAACGACCATAATGCCAATGCCCAACGCACAGCACCAAAAATGCACCCTAATCAGAGTCGCCGATGGCCATTCGCGATAGAGCAGGCGCGGCATCATGAAATAGATGCTGCCAAACATGATCATCGTGAAGAAGGCATAGACGCCGTGGTGAGCGTGACCGACCGTAAAATGAGTAAAGTGCGTGACGACGTTGACGCTGCGTAAGGCCATGGCCGAACCAATGAGGCTGACCGCCGTGTAGGAGATGGCACCGAATACGATAAAGCGCAAGGTCGGACTGCGCCAAACTGCGCCAAAGCTGCCCACGACTGTCATGTGGTGATTGATCGCGGTTACAATAACCGGAATCACCATCATCACACTGGCAACAATGCCAGCGGAGATCAACCATACCGGAATGGGACCGCCGATTAGGTGATGCACCCCTGCCCAGTTGTAAAATAGTGCCAGCGACCAAAAGCCCAAGACCGAAAGGTAGTAGCTGTGAATGGGTTTACCCAGAACCTTTGGAATAAAGTAGTAAGCGGCAGCCAAGGCCATCGGAGTGAACCACAGGCCAAGCACATTGTGTGCAAACCACCAGTTCGTAATCGCTTGGACGGTGCCCCGGGCCGGGAACCAAACAATCATCATTTGCGCAATCGTATAGAGCCAGGGGAACCAAAACAGTGCCGCCAGAATATACCATTGCGAAACATAAACGTGCTCGCCGCGGCGGAAGCGAAATGCCAGAATGCCCCATGCGCCGATCAAGGCATAGGAGAGTGCCAGCACGGGTGTCACATTCTTTGGCATTTCAAGCCACTCAATGGAGGTGCTGTGTCCCAGCAAAATGCCGGCAATGCCAATCGTGGTGGCGATATTCCAAAGCGCACCTGCAATGTAGAGCATACCGTGGTGGCGCACTTCGTTGCGACACAGTCGCGCCATCATCCAAAGACCCACTGCGAAAATGGCGTTGTTGGACCAACCAAAGACCATCGCATTCAAATGGGCGGAACGGACGCGACCAAAGGTCAGCGTTTCGTATGCCCCGAGGAAATCTGGCGTGTGGGCTTTTAGCGCGGCGATGATCGCCAGTGCAGAGCCGATTAATAACCATAACACGCTGGAGATCAGAAAGAAAATAGCGGCACCACGCATCGAGCGGTCAATGCGACTGAGTTCAGTGACAACGCCGGGATTGGCTGTCGTATAAGGCGTTTCTTGAACGCTTGTTGCTGCGACTGTGTTGCTCATGAAAAAGGATAATCCATCCAATGTTTAATTGCCGATCAAATGCAAGGATTGGCTTTGACTAAGATTTTTGTTTATTGCGCTTATTAGGAAACTGATCGCTCTCAAAACCCTCGGGTTCAACACCGTCAAAAATAGTGCTCGCATTTTTGTCAAAATCGCGCAACTGGCCATTTTTTGAAGCCCAGTAGAGTGCGATCACCGCTGTCATGAAGAAGATTGCGCCGATGACGAAAATGATGATCGCGTATCCGGTACCACTCATTCTGCGTTGGGAGTTTCGGAGGGAACGGCAATAGCCGGGTCACCCAGTTCCTGAACGGTGAGCAGCATGGCGCGTTCTATCGGAACGACCACAACGCCTTCGTTGCGATTGATAATTCGGTAGTCGCGCAAAGCGGAGTTGCCAGCGGCTTCCACCTCGGCCAGTTGCTGCTTGCGCGATTCAATTAGCTGGGCATCCACTGGAGCCGGACGATTCGGCAGGTATGCCAGATAAATGACCAGGGCAAACAGCAGGATGCTGCCAACGATGGCCAGAAAGCTAACCAATTGCGTTTGTGCGGAGTTTTCAGATGAATCACTCATGATGGGCAAGTGAGGCGCTGATGTTAGGATCACGGATGGGCAACGGCGCAACGCGCTTCATGCTGCGAAGGTAAGACCAGATGCACAAGCCACCGATTCCGGCAAGTGCGGCGATATCGTAAAAAGTAATGGAAAACTGGCGGACGACATAGCCAAGTTCAGCTGGATTTTCCAGCGGCAGCTTACCCGGCAGGATGTTGAAGTAGATGTCCAGTAGGTGGAAAAGCAAAATCCATGCGGCAATGAATAGCGTGCGCTTGGCCGTGACCTTGTTCTTGTAAAAAAGCAGATAGAGGAAGGGGACCAAAAAGTGCAGAAAGATTAGGCTTAAGCTGATCCACCACCAGGAGTTGAGACTGCCATCAAAGTTCTTTTCGCGAATATTATACCAGAAGGTCACTTCGGGTATGTTGGCGTTGTAGATAAGGAAATACTGCGAAAAACTGATGTAAGCCCAGAAAACGGTAAAGGCAAACATCAGGCAGGCGAGATCATAGCGATGCGCCTGATTGAAAAGCCCTTTGAGCACACCACGGGAAGCGAGTACGACGATTAAAATGAGCGTTACGCTCAAAGCGGCTCGCATGGAAGCGGCAAAAAACCATACCCCATACATGGTGGAAAACCAGTGATATTCCAGCGCTTTAAACCAGTCGATCGCAGCCATGGTAACAGCAGCTGCGCAAAAGAAAATACCGATAGCTGAGAAGATACGTGCGCGGTGGAAGTTGGCCATATCGCCAGTTTTATCCATTTGGAATGATAAGCGTCGCAACACATAGCCAAGGATGGCAAAAACGGCAAAAATAAAGATAACCCGGCCAATGAAGAAGGGAATGTTCAGATAGGCCGACTTGTGCAGGAACAGCGGGTCAGTTGCTACGCTGCCGCCGCCAACAATATAGCGCTCGGCATTCATCCATTTCCAGAGAATACCGGGATCGTCATGGATGAATGGAACGATTAGGAGCGGCACAAACAGCACCGCCAGCAATGGGAAGAGTCCGATTCCATGCTCAAGTTGACGACGCAGCACCGTTGGCCATTTAGCGTGGAAGATATAAAAAATCAGGGTCATGAACAGCATGCCGATGGCAATCGATAACCAGAAGGAAAGCCCGATCAGCCAACTGAACAGAGGGCGGGAATCACCCGCCGACATGCCAGTGAAAAAGCCAAGTAGGGCAATCGCTGTGCCAACCAGACCAACAATCAGTGCGGGCATAGTATAGTCGCGGCTAGCCCGGACAGATGCGGTTTGCGCAAATGCAATACTGGCATCGGAGGAGTTTGCTTGGGCGTGAGTGCTCATAGGCCAAGTTCGGCGCGTTTGGCAGCCGGAATATCTGAGATGGATGCGTTTTGAGAGCGCTGCAGGGCACGCACATAAAGCACAATTGCCCAGCGCTCTTCGAGATCAATTTTGTGGCCCAGGCCAAACATTGTGCCCTTGCCGTTAACGATAATGTCATAAAGTTCACCATTGCTAATCCCGCGGATGCGGTCGCTATGGTAGCTGGTGGCGGCAATCCCATAGCTGCGGGTAATGCCATTGCCATCTCCGGCGGCACCGTGGCAGACAGCGCAATGTATGTCATAACGCTTTTGTCCCAGTTGAATCAGCTCATAGCTGACTTCCATTGGAAAGCTCTCAGTGAACTCGCCGTCGTCATTACGCCCTTGCAGTAGAGGACGGTTACCAATCGTGCTATCGACAAAATCCGCCGAAAAGACTTCCTTCTGATTCAGCAGCGTACCGCGGGCAACGGTGAAAGCGGGACGCGGTCGGTCCATGCGGCCATCACGGAACAGCGAGGTCTCACCTTGCGGATGAAAGCGCGCCTGATGGTCCATGTCCGGAAAAATCTCAATTGGTGTACGCTTACTGAGTGAACCGCGGAAACCAAGGATCGATACCGTCGATATGACGACTAAAAAATAGATGATAAAAAACGTGCGCATGGCGGGTCACTCTTCGATTACCTGAATGTCGGTACCACCGATTTCTTCAAGGAAAAGGCGGGTGGCTTCGGTGTTGAACTGTGGATCACTGCTTTCAATTGCAATCATGAATTGGTCGGAGGAGGTGGCAAGGAATTGCTCGGAGTTGAACAGCGGGTGATAGTGCTGCGGCAAAGTATTCATAACAAACATCCCAATAAGAGTGCCAAAGGCGGCCAGTAGAATGGTCAGCTCATAAGCAATAGGGAAGGGGAAAATCGGACTAAAGAATGGCATCCCACCAACCAACAGCGGGTAGTCGTAGAGATTCATGTACCAAACCATAAGCAAGCCAATCCAAAAGCCGCAAAACCCACCAATCAAGGTAAATACCGGCACCCTTGAACGTCCTAATCCCTGGGCTGCCGGCAGCCCGTGTATCGGAAGTGGGGCGAAGGTGTCCCACTTGCGGTAGCCAGCATCGCGAACTTTTTCTGCTGCGTGGAAAAGGTCGGGTGTATCCTTAAAGCGGGCGAGTAATCCAAATTGCTTAGCCATTAGTGTGCGCCTCCTTTCATTTCGGAATTTGCTCCCTGAGCGGTATCGCCAAAGCCGTGACCATGTGGGTCAGCCTGTGGCATGACAAATTTGACCTCACCCATCGGCATGATGGGTAGCACCTTAAGGAACAGCAGGAAGAGCACGCTGAAGAGTCCAAAGGTGCCGAAAAAGGTAAAAATGTCGACGATTGTCGGACTGTAATACCCCCATGAGGTGGGCAGAAAGTCATTGGCGAGCGAGGTAACTGTAATGACGAAACGCTCGAACCACATGCCGACGTTAATCAGGATCGACATGATCCACACCATGGCGGCATTGCGGCGAACCGCTTTGAACCAGAATAACTGTGGCACAAAAACGTTGCAGGAGAACATGATCCAGTAGGCCCAGGCGTATTGTCCAAAGGCACGGTTGATAAAGGCAAATTCCTCAAACGGATTGGCGCCATACCAGGCGATGAAGAACTCCATGATGTAGGCATAGCCCACGATACAGCCGGTGCCCAGACATATTTTACACATGTTGTCGATGTGTCGCTGGGTAATCAGATCGTGAAATCCGTATAGCGCGCGCAGTGGCAGCATCAGAGTCAACACCATACCAAAGCCCGAAAAAATGGCACCAGCCACGAAGTAGGGCGGGAAGATGGTGGTATGCCAGCCGGGAATGATGGAAACGGCGAAGTCGAACGAAACAATGGTATGCACGGAGAGCACCAGCGGGGTGGACAGACCAGCTAGTAACAGGTAAGCCATTTCATAATTGCGCCAATGGTTGCCGGCATTGCGCCAGCCCATGGCGAAAATGCCGTAGCCGTATTTGCGCAGCGTCCAAATGGCAGTTTGCACCTTGCGCTGAAGGGGAGTCAGGGTTTCATCCATACCCCGCCTCAATACCAGTGTGGCGCGGTCGCGCAGGGTGCCGAGATCGGGAATCATGCCCATATACCAAAATAGTGCCGACACAGTGCCATAAGTGGATACCGCGAACACGTCCCACTCCAGTGGCGAGCGAAACTGCGGCCAGATAGCGTTGCTGTTGGGGATTGGGAACAACCACCAGGCAAACCATACGCGACCGACGTGAAACAGCGGAAAGATACCCGCGCAGACCACCGCAAATATGGTCATGGCCTCGGCAGCGCGGTTAATCGATGTGCGCCAGCCTTGCTTGAGCAAACAAAGGATCGCGGAGATCAATGTCCCGGCGTGACCAATACCGATCCAGAACACAAAGTTGACAATGGCCCAGCCCCAGTTGACCGGATTGGCCAATCCCCAAACTCCGACGCCAGTGCTAACCAGCCAGACCAGGCCCACACCGGTGAAGCTGGCGGTGAACAAGGCCATGGCGAAGGCAACCCACCACCAAGTCGGTACGCGCGACTCGACAATCGTGCAGATTTTTTCAGTTACCCAGGGAAAATCGCGCTTGTTGCCGACCAAGGGTGTTTCCTTGTGCTCGGCCGGACGAATCTGGTCGAGCAACTCGGCTTGTGCCGGACACGTGGGCAGGTTGGAAGTCGTTGTAGCCATGAATCAAAGAGGTGCGATACCTTGCATTAACGGTTGAGCGGTTTGGGCTGACGCGCCTTGTAGGAAGCGCGGGTGAACGGCATTTTGTAGGTCCGCGGAATCCGTTTGTTGGGATTGCGGATGCGTGCCAGATAGGTGGTGCGCGGTCGCACGTTCAGGTAGCCGAGAAGACTGTAGTCGCGGTCGCTTTCGCGCAACTTGGAAACCTTGGTGTTGGCATCCGACAAGTCGCCGAAGACGATGGCTTCGGTCGGGCAAACCTGCTGGCAGGCAGTGAGGATACGTCCATCCGGCACGCCGACGTTGCCGGAGGCTCCGGCAATGCGCTTTTGGTCGTGCTTGGCGGTTTCGATGCGTTGCACGCAGTAGGTGCACTTTTCCATCACACCGCGCATGCGCACGGTGACGTTTGGATTTTTCTGCATCTTGCCGAGTTCCGGCTCATCAACACGCCCCAGGGGCCCCTTGTAAACTTCATTGATGTTACGCTTGTTCCAATCGAAAAAGTTGAACCGGCGCACCTTATAAGGACAGTTGTTGGCGCAGTAGCGGGTGCCGACGCAGCGGTTGTAAGCCATTACGTTGAGGCCCTGTTCATCGTGCACGGTGGCGTTGACCGGGCAGACCGTTTCGCAAGGCGCATTTTCACAGTGCTGACAGGCTACGCCCATGAACGAGACTTGGACATCCTCAGGGATGTCGTTATCGTCATTGACGTCGCCGGTAAAGTAGCGATCCAGTCGAATCCAGTGCATCTCGCGTCCTCGCATCACCTGGTCGCGGCCAACAATCGGGATGTTGTTTTCGCTTTGGCAGGCAACCACACAGGCGTTGCAGCCGGTGCATGCATTCATGTCGATGACCATCCCCCATTGTTGGGGTGCGCGGAATTGTTCCTTGGCACCGGGGCGGTTCCAAATAGGCACGTTGGGCAATGGATCGGTGAAGCGCGGGTGCTCATGGGCGGAGCCGCCACGCGGCTGGTTGGTCACTTTGTATTGTACTGATTCGTTCTGCGCCTTGCCGTAAACGGGCGGTGAGTGCGATTCCATGCCCATGTTGTTGGCGAAGTCAGGTTCCTGCTTCCACTCTTCCACGTTGCCCTCGCGGACGATGGCCCGGCCTTCCATCGACCAATGCTCCTGGGCATTGGCCAGTTGCACGCGCTCGGAAGTTAGCTTAAGTGTGGCACCGGTAGCGATGTAGGGCGTGCTCGTGGTGCGCAGGGGATAGGCATCGAAGCCAACACCGTTGCCGACCCGGCCGGCAGCCTTGCGACCAAAGCCCAGAGGCGCCACAATCGAATAATTGGCTAGGCCGGGAACGATGTGTACCGGTGCCTTGATGGTGCGGCCGTTAACGGTCAACTCCGCAATTGGAGCATGCTGGCGACCGCGTTGGAAAGTGGCAGTTTGCTGTGTCAGTCGTCCCGCTTCGACCATCATCGATCGGTCGGGTGTAATCTGGACGCCACTGGCGGATTCCAGTTCGCGAGCCAGCCGTGGACTGATGAGAATGGCGTTATCCCAGGTGAATTTGGTAATCGGCTCCGGGCATTCCTGCAGCCAGCCGTTGTTGGCGTAACGGCCATCGTAGGTATTTTGGCTGGCGGCAAAAATCAGCTCCAGTGAATCAGCGGAAAACTCCGGCGAGGAAACGTTGGCACCGGATAACTGAATCAGCAGTTCGGCAATCGTCAGCGGTGCATTTTCAGTTGCAAAAGCAGAATCAGCGAGGAGTCCATTGCTGAGGAAACGATGAAAGGCGGCATCGGTGCCGTCCGTCATCGCATCGAATGTCGCGCGGGTGATGGCGTAAGGATCGGTCTCTGATTCGCCAGCCAGACGTGCCAGCACCTCCAATTCATTAAACGTGCGGAAAATGGGATCAATCATCGGCTGCACGGGCACCACTGTGCCATCATAGGTGCGACCATCACCCCATGATTCCAGGTAATGCGAGCGGGCAATGTGCCAATCACACTGCAAACTGGTTTCGTTGCGGTAATAGCTCAGGTGCAACGTTTGGCCTGCCTGCTTGACCGCATTGGACCAGTCCAGGTCAGCAGGCGCGTCATAAGCGGGATTGCCGCCGAGAATAAACAATGTTTCAACCCTGCCGGACTGCAAGCGGGTTACCACATCCCGAATGCTGGCGCTGGGCTTTTCAACTTGCGCATAGCGGATGGTTGAGCCGTTGGCACCAATTGCGGCATTGATAAGGTAGCAAAGGCAATGGACCTCCGCGGGCAAGTGGTCACCAGCAACCACCAAACTCGCACCACGGTGCTCCAGAAGGTCGGCAGCGCAGGCAGAGAGCCAATCAGGATCGATTTCGAGATTGGTCTGCAGTGCTTGTACAGCGGCTAGCGCTTCGGCATTCAAGCCGCTTTGACGCAATACCTCAGCAGCCAACAGTGATGCAAATGCGCTCATTTGCGCGCTGCCAAGACGCAGGCGATGGTCTGCCATCGAACCAGTCAGCGTGAGGTTGGATTCCACGCTGTAAAGACGGCTCATGCGATCGGCGTCTTCTGCATGATACACTTTGCGACCTTTGGCAAATGCGTTTGCAAAGCCAAGTTTACCGGGTCCGGTTTGCAGGAAGTCGGAATCTATTGCCACGATGCGCTTAGCGGCATCGAATTGAGGCAAGGGGCGCAGGGCGGTGTCAGTAATGGCCGCAAATGCGGTCTCTGCACCATAATGGGAGAGCGGTTCGTATTCAGCACAAAGTGCTTCCGGTAATTGGGCTTTAAGTTTGCGCAGTATCCGGGAACGGCTTGGAGATGTGGAACCTTCAACAAGCAAAACCAAGCCTCTTCCACGGTCGTCGCGGTGTTTGCGGCGAATGGTGTTGAGCTGATCGCGAACGGCAGCCATATCGACGCGACCACTGCGGTTACGGCTATGCGTGCTACGGTCGGGATCATACATGTCGAGCACACTGGCCTGGGCAAACAGGTCGGTGGCACCACGGTAAGGAGTGTAGCTGGGATTGCCCTCAATTTTGGTGGGTCGCGCCTGATGGGTCTCCACCACCAGCGGGATGTTGTCTTTTGCCGAGGGCTGCGAGGAGGTATAAAACACCGGATTGCCGGGAATCATCATCTCCGCCTGGTTGCCAAAGGCGAGGATGGTCTTCTCCGGACGACGGCAGCCGCTCAAGCCCAGCCCGGCCAAGCCAAAGGATGCGGCCATGATTTTGAGAAAATGGCGACGGTTGACACCTTCGATTTCCGAGGCGCCAGCAGGAAACTCGCGCTGCATCCATTCCTGGAATGCCGGGGTTTCAGCCAGGTCTTCGAGGCTTTTCCAGTAGCGAGACCCGTCACGAGATGAGGCGGGCTGTAATAGTGGTGTTTCAGTAGTATCGTTCATCGGTGGCATCCGGAGCAGCTTTGCGGCGGGTTGACCTTCCAGTCGTGGACAAAAGTTTCCAGTTCGGCAACGGCTTCCGGTTCCGTTGGCCGCTCCCAATTGAGATCGTAAACGGCTTCGAGTGGCCGGATGTACTGCTCCGGATTGCGGTGGCACTCCAGGCAAAATGCCATACTCAGCGACTTGGCATGGTAAACCACTTCCATTTGGTTGACTTGGCCGTGGCACTCGACGCAACTGATGCCGCGGTTGACGTGGGCGGCGTGATTGAAATAGACGTAGTCCGGGGCGGCGTGAACTCGGACCCATGGGATCGGATTACCGGATTCATAGCTAGCCCGCACGGGTGCCAGTGCGGGACTGTCCACCTTGACCAGACTGTGGCAGCTCATGCAGGTGTTGGATGGTGGGATGTTGGCGTGTGCAGCGCGGTCGACATGGGTGTGGCAGTAGCGGCAGTCCATCCCCAACTGATCCACGTGAAGGGCATGGCTAAAGGCAACAGGCTGCGTCGGAGCATAGCCGATGCGGGTATATTCGGGTGTGAAATAATAGGTCACTCCAGCTGTAATCGCGGCGACTATGAACACAATGGCTACGATAATCTTGATCGGTAGCGTGTTAATGGATTTAGGAAAGAGATTAGCCATTGGTATGTAAGTCGGCAGTCGTTAATAACGGATCATTGTTTTAATGCAAACGGGCCACCGTGTGAGAGGCCTTTCGCACCTTCACCGGCAATGATGCTTCCGCGGAGGATGGCCGGGCCGGGTTGGCGCGAATGCCTGCAGCTGCGGCTGGCAGCAACATTAAGCCACAGCCCCCTGCCATTACTTTACCTAAGAAACCTTTGCGCGACGTTTTCGATACAGTCATGATAAGAGGTTGAATAGGGACGTATTAGCCGAATCTGGCAACCGTTTTTTTTACATTAATAAAAAAAATCGTTTTCCGTTAAGTTGGCAAAAATCCCCAATCCTATCTTCCTACTTGATAGCCAAAAACTTGCGCTTATCCCTTAAAATCCCTTAATGCGGAAAAGACCGGTAACGCTGGCATTGTTGTGAATGCGATGGATCGCCTCGCCCAAGAGTCTTGAAACGCTCAAAACGGTAATGGGTAATGTGGTGTCAGTTTTTACGACCGTGGTATCGGTTGTGATCAGGCGATCCAGAATTCCACCGGACAGGCGCTCATAGCCGAGATCGTTCAATACTCCGTGACTGACGGCTGCCATTACCCGGCGGGCTCCGTTTTTCTTCAGTAATTTGGCCGCTGCAACCAGCGTTCCGGCCGTTTCGGTCATGTCGTCAACCAATAAAACATCCCGGCCCTCGACGTCACCGACCAGCGAAACCGCTTCGACGGTAGTGGCATCAGTGCGGCGCTTGGCAATGAAACCGAGTGGCACCTTCAGTAAATCGGCGTAAGCGGAGGCCATTTTCATGCCACCCACATCCGGCGAGAAGAGCGTCAAGTTCTCGGTTTTGATATCCTTAAGGTATTCAAACAATACCGGAGAGGCATAAATATGGTCCACCGGAATATCGAAGAATCCCTGGATTTGCTGTGCGTGCAAATCCACGGTGAGCACCCGGTTGGCACCCGATGCCACCAGTAGGTTGGCCACCAGTTTGGAGGTGATCGGTACCCGCGGTTGATCCTTGCGGTCCTGTCGCGCATAGCCATAGAAGGGAATCACCGCCGTTATGCGGCTGGCGGAGGCACGGCGGGCGGCATCAATCATGATGAAAAGCTCCATTAGGTGCTGATTGGCCGGATTGTTGGTGGATTGGATTATGAAGACGTCCGCACCGCGAATGTTTTCATTGATCCTTACAAAAGTTTCTCCGTCGGGAAAACTTTCCACTGTCGCTTCCCCGAGTGGCACGTCGAGGTAGCTGCAGATTTTCTTGGCAAGTGGTAGATTGCTGTTACCGCAAAAAATTTTTAAGTTGCTTTCAGGCATGATTGGCGAATGGGAGGCTGGGCGATGACACGAGTGAAAGGCATCTTTTTTGTCGAACGCAGGCTGCGGTGCAAGAATAATGCTACGCTATTGTGACAAATGCCCTCCAGTGAATTAACCCAACCCAGCGTAGCCGGCACCAAAAGATGAAACCGCGTCGCCGGGTTGGATCCCGGTGGAATAGTCTTTGCCTTCCACGGGATGAATGGCGAATCCCAGTGGAATAAGCTTCGCATTGCACCGGATAAATGAGTAATGGAGAAGATGGCGTAGCCAATCGCTATCGAAAGCGACGTAGCGAAAGCGGAGATGGCGTAGTCGGGCGGACGCACAGGAGCGCGTCCCTCCATCGGAAGGCATGTTCCAGGGGGGCAATCTCCTGCTTGATCGCGCTTTAATTGCCGCGCTACGTCCAGCGACCTGTCCGCCGTAGCTCGCAGAGCGAAGGGGGGAGCAAGTGGTAAGAAAGCTATTTGCTACTGACTCCTGATTTTAGGATTTTAAAAACCTCCTCTAATAGCTTGCCAAGACAGTCCCGCTGGAACCATTATCATTGGAATGAACGACTCCTGTCTGCATATTTGTGAACATGATGCCCCCGCCAGCACCGTGGAGAGTCTGGTGGAACATTGTCGTTCCAAGGGGCTGCGCAAAACGGCTTTATTGGTTGCCCTGTTGCGGCTTTTTTTGAATTCCATTAAGCCCATTAGTGTCCAGGCCATTCAATCCGATTCCTCTATTGGAGATAGTTGTGACACCGCGACGGTATACCGCTTGCTTGGGCGATTGGAGGAGCGCGGAATCGTCCGGCGTATCGGTTCGCATGAGCGCTCGATGCATTACGTCCTGAATTTGGGGCACAATCATCGCGAATACTTGATCTGCACGCAGTGCGGCGGCGTGGAAGTGTTGGATTTTCCTTGCCCCGTTGATACCCTTGAGCAAAAAATTGCCCGCAAAACAGGTTATCAGCATCTCTATCATGAGCTGCAGTTTTTCGGCGTCTGCCCAAAGTGCGCTTAGCCGCCCAAGACCTTTCGGGCTTTTGTGAATGACTGAATCTGCGTGGCTTTTCGGTTGGCTGGATTAAAGTGAATCAGGCTTCCGACCAAACGAACATCATTTTGCGCAACTGGCAATTTGCGTTTCATGCCGTCGCGTTGGGCTTGTATAACTGGTGCCACTTCGCGACCAATGATGGAATCATAGGGTCCGCACATGCCGACGTCAGTTTGGTAGGCGGTTCCAGCTGGCAGGATTGTTGCATCAGCGGTGGCAACGTGCGTGTGTGTCCCGAGGACGGCTGTGACTTTACCGTCGAGATAGCGCCCCAGCGCCAGTTTTTCAGAAGTGGCCTCAGCGTGGATTTCAACTAGGATTGCATCCGCTTGATCACCTATTTCGGCCAGCAATTTATCGGCACAGGCATAAGGACAATGCACGGGGCCCTTCATGAAGGTGCGTCCCATTAACGTAAAAACCGCGAGCTTCCCCTGTTGCCCCGATAGCAGTAGCCAGCGACGCCCCGGACACTCTGGAGGCAGGTTGGCGGGACGACAGACCTTGTCCAAGGCACCAATTTCATTGTCAAAGTTGCGTTGATCCCATACGTGATCTCCTAGAGTAAGAGCATCGACCCCTGCTTGAGTAAGCTCATTGGCAATCGCCGCGGTAAGACCAGCCCCGCCAGCGGCGTTTTCTCCGTTGGCAATTAGCCAATCCAATGCCAGCGACTCGCGCAAGGCCTTTGCTTCAGCAAGAACCGCTTGCCTGCCGGGGCGACCGACGATGTCACCGAGAAACAGAAACGCAGGCATTATGCGGCATCTTTGGCGGAGGATTCTTTTTTGCCGTCTGTTTTCCTCAGTTTTATTTTAGGTTTGCTACTGCCTTCTACAGAACCGCGGGTAATCGTTACTTCCTCAACATCCGTGCTCTGTGGCAACTCATACATTATGTCCATCATGATACGCTCCATGATGGCACGCAGTGCGCGTGCTCCGGTTTTGAGTGCAATCGCCTTATTCGCAATCGCGATAATTGCGTCGCGCGTGAAATGTAGTCGCACATCCTCCATAGAGAACAGTTTTCCATACTGTTTAGTGAGGGCGTTGCGGGTATTTTGCAGTATATGCTCCAGGTCGCTAACGGTGAGCTCTTCCAAAACGGCAACCATTGGCAATCGTCCAATGAATTCGGGGATCATGCCAAAGTGCACCAAGTCTTCGGGCTGCACTTCGCGCAATAAGTCGGTTGATTTAGGTTCCTCGCCACGGGCGTTTTTTTGACCAAAACCCATTGCCTTGGCATTGGTTCGCGAGCCGACAATACGCTCCAACCCAACAAAGGCACCTCCGCAAACAAACAAAATGTTGGAGGTATCGACCTGGATGTATTCCTGGTTGGGATGTTTGCGTCCACCTTGAGGCGGCACATTGCAAACAGTACCTTCAAGGATTTTCAGCAAAGCTTGTTGGACGCCTTCGCCAGACACATCGCGGGTAATACTAACGTTGTCGGTTTTACGTCCGATCTTATCAATTTCATCGACGTAAATGATACCGCATTGTGCACGTTCGACGTTGTAATCAGCTGCTTGCAGCAGTCGCAAAACAATATTTTCCACATCCTCGCCGACATAGCCGGCTTCGGTCAGGGTGGTGGCATCAACAATGGCAAAGGGCACGTCAATGATCTTGGCAAGCGTGCGCGCCAACAGGGTCTTGCCGCTGCCAGTGGGCCCGAGGAGGAGAATATTGCTTTTTTCGATTTCCACATCCTCAAATCCATCCTTCGGCGCTTCGTATTGCAATTTCTCAGCCGCCAATCGCTTGTAGTGGTTGTATACGGCGACGGAGAGCGCTTTCTTGGCGTAATCCTGTCCAATGATATATTCGTCCAAGGCGGATTTGATCGCATTGGGCTTTAGCAATTTGAACTTGCCCGCCTCGCTCGCTTTTGCTCCACCTTTGCCTGCGGGTGCTTTTTCCTGTTCCGCAAGCTCACGGTCAATGATGGTCTTGCAAACAGAGACGCACGAGTCGCAAATGTGAACACCTGCTGGTCCGGCAATCATTTTACGCACTTCGTTGTGCGCTTTACCACAGAAGGAACAGAAGGTCATGCGGGTTGCTTTAGCCATGGTAATGGAAAATCAGGATGCGGCCTTAACCTGTGCTTTAGCTTCGATGACACGGTCAACAATACCATACGTAACCGCTTCCTCGGCGGTCATGTAGTAGTCTCGGTCCGAGTCGCGCTCAATCACCGACACATCCTTGCCGGTGTGTTCGGCAAGCACCTCATTCATCTTCTTGCGCCAACGTAGAATTTCGCGGGCTGCAATAGTGATATCTGCGGTCTGCCCCGTGGCTCCGCCAGTGGGCTGATGAATCATCACCCGACTGTTGGGCAGCGCAAAGCGCTTGCCGGGAGTGCCAGCCGCCAAAAGAAGGGTTGCCATGCTAGCCGCCTGTCCGACGCAATAGGTTACAACGTCGCATTGAAGAAAGCGGATGGTGTCATAAATTGCCATCCCGTCAGTGACACTGCCACCGGGAGAGTTGATGTAGAGACTGATGTCCTTTTTCGCGTCCTCCATCTGCAGGAACAAGAGTTGGGCGACAACGGCATTGGCGACAAAATCATTGATCGGTGTGCCGACAAAAATAATGCGGTCGCGCAGAAGGCGGCTATAGATATCCCATGCGCGCTCGGTGCGGCCCTCGCGTTCATAAACAGTAGGAAGTGGAACGTAACTCACGATTGTTGACTGATTGATTGAATGTTAGTGCGTAGCTCGATTTAAAGCTCTTTACAGAACGTTCTATTAAATGGGAAGCTTTGCAAATTGCAACTGCCTTTCTCCATCTGCTCCAGTTAGGCGTCTGATTTCACCGCCTCTTTGTTTTCGCCCAAAGCGTTGTCAAGCAGCCAGTCCACGGTTTTGCCCAACAAAACATTGCGCTGGATTTCACGAATCCGGGCGCGGTCTTTTTTTAACTCTGCGACAAATTTCTCCGGCTTGACTCGCTGCATCATCGCTTCCTGGTAAACGGCTTGGCTGAGGTCTTCGTTGCTCACTGAGAGGGATTCAGCTTCAGCAATCTTCAGCAAAATGAAACGATCCTTAAGCGAAGCCTGTGCGGATTTGGCCGCGCCTTCGTAAAGTGTCTCCTTGTGGGCCTCAAAGTCCTCCATGGAAGCACCTTGCTGAAGATTGCGCCGCATAAAGCTTGCCAATAGGTTTTGGGTTTCGTGCTCAAGTCCGGACTCCGGTAGCGGAAATTCAACCATGCCCCGCAGGCTTTCCACCAGCTCCTGCTTTTGCTTGGAGCGCCCTTCATAGGCTTTGCGTTGCTCAAGCTCTTGTTTTAAACGCTTTCGCAAATCTTCCTCGCTATCGGCTTGCACGCTCTTGAGGAAGGCTTCGTCAATATCGGGCAATACGCGCTCGCGTACTTCTTCAACCTTGATGCTGTAGCTGACGGTTTTGCCAGCCAGTTCATTGGGAGTGAAATCTTGCGGGAAAGTTTGCTCCACTGTTTTCTCCTCATCTTTTGACATGCCCACCAAGCCTTCTGCTATGGCACGCACGGACGGAGAGGATTCATCCGCACCGGCTTCTTCCCAAGTGCTCTTTTGGGTGCCGTAAATGGGCGCATCCGGCACAATCTCGGTGACGGGTTTGCCAGCGAGGCTGCCTTCGTAGCTGCAGCGGACGTAGTCGCCTTTCGCGGCGGCTCGCTCAACCGGGTTGAATTCAGCACGTTGTGAGCGGATGCGATCCAGCGCGGTTTGCACTTCCTCGTCGCTGACAGTGCTATCAACGGCTTCTACCTTAAGGGATTGGTAATCGGGCAGGCTAAAGACCGGAACTACGTCGACAGTGAAAACGACTTCAGCAGGGGCGTCTTCTTTTACGTCACCCACTTGCATATCAATCATCGAATACAATTCAAGGTCGCCTTTTTCAATCGCTTGTTCGTTGGCTTTAATGGCAACGCGCTGTTTGAGCTCTTCAGCGATTTTTTTAGCGAAGCGCATCTTGATCATATTCGCCGGTGCCTTGCCCGGACGAAATCCCGGCAGTTGCGCATGTTTATGATATTCTTGAAAAACGGCTTTGGCCATGCTGTTGACTTCCTCGGCGGAGAAAGATGCAGTCACGGTTTTGCGCGTATCGGATTGATCTTGGATGGATGTGTTCACGTCGTTGATAAATGGTTGATGCGAATAGGAATCAAAACAATCCAAAAAGAAGAAAAGCCGGGCCAAGGTCAATGGCTTTAACTGAAAAAATGCTGTGTTGGTTTTCGCGACGGTTTTTCGTTGCTAAAAGTGATCTTTTCGTGACATTAAGTTCCTCCTCAATCTCCTGTCTTTATTTCTCTAGAAACCCTCACGTTAACTGCTAATGCTATGAATAAAAAACTTTTTTGCGGCTTGCTGTTGGCCTTTGTATCTTTAGCCGCAAACCATGTGCTGGCCGATGTCATCTCGATCAAGGGTGCCAACGGCCGGGTAGTTGACTTTTTGGGTATACGCCAGGCCAACGATGAGGGCATGTATATGATGATCAGTCGCAATGAGGGGGAGATTTTCGTTCCCTGGAGCGTTTTTGATCTGAACGCAATGCAATCGGAGCATCCTCGGATTTTTGAAATTTACCAGCGGCTGCTCACTCCCAATGTTCAAGTCGCTGACATGAATTTGGGCGTTTACGAGAATATGCTAACCTTGCCGCAGATGATTGAAAAGGCCAAGCGCTTAAGCCTACGCTCATTAACGCTGCCAGTCCCGCCTATGTCGCACTTTTTTGAGACAAGCAGCTTTAACGGAAATTATTCTGGCCCCCTGCGTAATTATTATACGACTTGGCAGCGACGCTCAGAGGAGTTCGCAAGAAACTATGAAAGGATGTTGGATGATTTTTTTAAGCTTAATCCTGCCGATGCACGCAGGGAAACCTGGGAGTTGTGGTCTGGGTCTCGGGAAAACGTAATTAATACCGTTATCGTAGATGTTCATCCACCAAAACATGTTGTCAATTTCACAATTCAGCATTTGCTCAATGAATGCACCGACAGTAACATGCGCAGCCGTAGTCTGATAGTGCAATACTATCGTTCACATAAGGACGTCTACGACGCGATAATCGATTTTTTCAATCAATTGACCAACACATTTGATGCCGATCTCGTGCTTGGACAGGTGCGCGATATAACGGTCCAGCGCACGTCTTTGGATCGTGCCAAAGCGCACTTTGTAAGGATGCAAAATACCGCTGCGCTGGACGTGGCCAATTTTCATCGCGACATGGCACGTTTTATTCAGGAATGGGATTTGTTTCCCGAGCCTGAGCATTCAAGGCGTTGATTTGATCTTGTCATTGCCATTTTTTACTGTGATATAGATTGCTGTTGGATCCGTGGTTCGGGCGTTTGCTCCGGGGAAACTTGGAGAGGAAAGTCCGGACGCCATAGGGTAGGGTGCCCTGTGAAAGCAGGGGAGTTCAGGTGTAAGCCGGAATGACGGAAAGTGTCACAGAAAATAAACCGCCCCAAGCGAGTCGAGGGGTAAGGGTGAAACGGCGGGGTAAGAGCCCACCGCTCCCAAGGTAACAAGGGAGGCACGACAAACCCCACCCGGCGCAAGGCAAAATAGGGGATCGGGCGACCCGCCCAATGATTCCGGGTATGCCGCACCTCGCAAGAGGATCCTGCGCAAACGGGATAGATGAATAAACGCCGAACCGGCTCTGCCGGTGAACAAAATCCGGCTTATAGAACCACGGATCCAACCCATTTCTTTTAATTATCGGCTTGTCGGCATGGGGGTAGCTTTGTCAAGTTGTTATGTCTATGGACGATAAACCCATTTTAATGCTCGGATTGCCCAAGGGTAGCCTTGAGGAATCCACAATACAATTGTTTGCCCACGCCGGTTTTCAAATCACCAAAAGCTCGCGTTCCTACAAACCCAGCTTTGATGACCCCGATTTGGATGGTCGCTTTGTGCGCGCGCAGGAAGTGAGTCGCTACGTCGAGCATGGTTACTTCGATTGTGGCCTTACGGGACAGGATTGGGTTTGTGAAAATAATTCTGATGTGCTTGAGGTATCCAGCTTGGTCTATAGCCGTGCTTCTAACCGTCGCTCGCGCTGGGTGCTTGCCGTGCCGGAGGATTCAGCAATCCGCACAGTGCAGGATTTGCAGGGCAAGCGCATCGCCACCGAGGTGGTTAATATTGTTCGTAACTATCTGGCCGACAAAGGTGTTGAGGCCGAAGTGGAGTTTTCCTGGGGAGCCACCGAGGTCAAAGTGCCCGATTTGGTCGATGCTATTGTGGACCTTACTGAAACTGGCAATTCACTGCGCGCCAATCGCTTGCGCATTGTCGATACGCTTCTTTATACCAATACGGTGCTGGTTGCTAACAAAGAAGCTTGGGCGAATCCCGTCAAAAAGCGCAAGATAGAGAGCATCGCCATGCTGCTTCAGGCGGCTCTGGCCGCGCGCAGTAAGGTTGGCCTCAAATTCAATATTGAGCGCACCAAGGTGGATGAGGTTATCAATAGCCTGCCGTCCCTGCGCAATCCTACCGTCAACCGCCTGGCCGACGAAAACTGGGTCGCTTTGGATATCGTGGCCGACGAATCGGCGGTGCGCGATCTGATTCCGGCACTCAAGGAACATGGTGCTGAGGGTATCGTGGAATATCCCTTGAACAAACTGGTTTACTAAACACCGACTCCTATGCCACGTATCACACGTTTGGGATTGATTCAGGGCCGCGACCACGGTTCCCGTGATGCCAATATGCAGCAGTCGATTGACTCAATTCGCTCGGCAGCCAAGGCGGGCGCTCAGGTGGTGATTACCCAGGAGCTGTTCTTAACGCCTTATTTTTGCGTTTTTCAAAATCCCGCAGGTTTTGATTTGGCTGAATCCATACCAGGGCCCACTACCGCAACTTTGTGCCAAGTGGCTGCTGAAACCGGCGCAGTGGTGGTTGCCTCGCTGTTTGAGCGGGCAGCGCTGGGTGTTTATTTTAATACCGCAGTGGTGATTGATGCCGATGGCACCCTCCTCGGCCGCTACCGCAAAATGCATATTCCGCAAGATCCCGGCTTTGAGGAGAAATTTTATTTCACCCCCGGCGATTTGGGCTTCCGTGTGTGGCAGACGCGTTTTGGCGCGTTGGGGGTTTTGATTTGCTGGGACCAATGGTTTCCAGAGGCCGCTCGCTTGGCTACACTTGCCGGCGCGGAAATACTTATCTACCCCACTGCCATTGGATGGTTGCCGGATGAGAAGGCCGAGCTGGGCCAGGCTCAGCACACGGCATGGGAGACGGTCCAACGTGGCCATGCCGTTGCTAACGGCTGCTATGTCGCCGCTGTCAATCGCACTGGCATTGAGGGGCATACGGAGTTCTGGGGGCAATCTTTTGTTGCCGACCCCTATGGCCAAATTATGCAGCGGGCACCGATCGATAAGGACTGTGATTTGTTGGTGGATTGCGATCTCGATGCCCTCGAATCAGTTCGCCGAATCTGGCCATTTCTGCGAGATCGCCGGATCGATGCCTACAGCGGATTAAGTCAGCGCTTGCTGCCGCAAACAGCTCCCTGAGACGATCCTCTGCAATTATGCCAAACGACCTTACCACTGAACCTTTTCGCTATGGCAAAAGACGTTTTCCTGCTGAGTGGGAATCACAGGAAGCCATTTGGTTTGCCTGGCCTACCCGTAATGACTTATGGCCGGGATTCCAGCAGGAGGTGCGACGCGATTTGTCGGCTTTGTATGTAACCGCCTCGCGCTACCAAACCGTGCGCGTCTTATGTCCATTCGCCGCGCAAGACGAACTGAAAGAGCATTTAAAGTTCAGTGCCTGGGATGGGCAGAGGATTGAGCTTTTTGATTACCAAACGGATGATGTGTGGTGTCGCGATTTCGGTCCTATCTTTGTCCAGACTCAGACAGGTGCCTTGTTGATTACAAGCTGGGAATACAATGCATGGGGCGGCAAATTCGCCCTCTACCAACGCGATAATGCAGTGCCGGAATGGATTGCTGAGGAACTGGGGTTGGATTGCCTGGAGTTTGATATCGTTGCCGAAGGGGGTGCCATTGAAAGCAATGGTGCCGGCTCCCTTCTGACGACGGAATGTGTTTTGCTGAACGCAAACCGCGGGCAGCATGAAAGCGATGCCCGCGCACGGATTGAAGACCGATTCAGCCGCGCCTTTGGTTTGCAACAAATTCTCTGGCTAGGCGATGGTTTAGCGGGTGACGATACCGATGGGCATATCGATAATTTGGCCCGCTTCTTTGCCGAAGACGGTATTTTATATGCGACGACAGATCCCTCCGATAGCGCCAACTTTGCGGCTTTGGAGGCCAATCGTCTGCGCCTGGAAGGTTTCCGCACGCCCGCAGGTAAACCTTTTCGCACCATTCCTTTACCCTTGCCGCCTGCGGTGTTTGCCGATGGCGAGCGTTTGGCTGCCAGCTATCTCAATTTTCTTATTCTTAATGGCGCAGTCTTGGTCCCCACTTATGGGGATCAGGCCGCAGATGACCACGCCTGCCAGATTCTCTCAGAATGCTTCCCGGGAAGAAACATGGAACGGGTCGATAGCCGGGTGATTTTGCGCGAGGGTGGCTCACTCCATTGCTTGAGCCAACCGCAACCGTTAGCAGCCGGTTTTAACGCCTAAAAGTTGCGCCAGCTAACGCTATCTCCGACACACCACGCCCAACAGACGCTTTCCCGGAGTCTTTGATTATTTTGTAAAAGACTCATCTGCGGCAGTTTAAGCTTGTTTTTCGCTGTTAGAAAAACAGATATGGCTGAGTGGATGCAGACATCCTTAAATTTTTTTTACTATTACTGGCAGCCCATTGCATTGCCGATTTTCTGCTGCAAACGACTTGGATGGTGCGCGAGAAAAACCGCTTCGCTGTGCTTGCTCTGCATGCTGGCATTCATGCCCTAGTCACCTATCTTTGCTTACAGCAATGGAATTCCTTGTTGTTGCCGACAATGGTATTCGTTGTCCACGCATCGATTGACTTCACCAAAACCCGATTGCCGCGATCCGTCTTTTATTTTGCCCTGGATCAATTATTTCACGTTTTAAGTTTGCTTGCACTTGCATGGATAGCCTTGAGCATTGAGCCTTTTTTGTTAAGCGATTGCTGGCTTGTGCCACCAGTATGGATTCTCCTGTTCGGTGGATTTTCCATAACGGTTTGGGGAGTTGGTTACTTTTTGCTATGCTTTCCCGCCCCATCCGCGAATAGCTATCCCCTCCAAGTCACCGAAACTTCGCTTGGACGGTTTGTGAAAAATCCCACCTTGGTAGGCCAAATGGAACGCACACTGATTTTTGGCCTGGTCGTATCGGGTTATGTATTGGCTGTTCCTTTAATTGCCAGCTTAAAGCTGGTATGGCTTGCCTTAACCTCTAAAGATCGATCCGCAACTTGGGTTTTGATGGTATTGACACTGTGGAGTTTTGGCTTAGCTCTGCTTTTAAGCGCGTTAACCCACTGGGCTATCGGTTGTGATTTTATTTGATACCGATTGCAAAGACTGTTTGAGTCAGCCGTTTAATGGTGAAGCAAACGCAGGTCCAACTTTTAGAGGTTCGCTTTGAGCACTCCGGGGAGGGTGCCTATTTGCTAGCGCTTGCGGGTAATTGGACGCGTTCCGCAATGCGTGCCAATGATCAATGGCAAGCATTTTTTGAGCGCATTCCAAGTTCAATTGGGGCTGCTGGCAGGTTGGAATTTGATTGCCGCGCTCTGGATCGCTGGGATATGCGCTTGGTATCGGCCCTCGCCCAGATGCTAAGGTTATCTAATGAGATCGGATGCGAGGTTGATCTGCGTGGCCTGCCGGAGGGGATTCGCGGTTTGTTTGATCTGGCCGCCGCCGTCCCAGAGGCTGAAGGGCGCGGGTCCGGAGACAGACGGGATGACTGGCTGGAGAATTTGGGGCATCACGTAATCGCCATCGTCCAAGGGTTCTGGAATTATAATGCTTTTCTCGGTGAATTGATACTGGAGTTGCTGGCGACAATGCGCGGAAAAACGTCAATTCGGGCAAGGGATTTTTGGCTGGCAATCCAGAATGCCGGGCCCATGGCTGTTCCCATTACCAGCTTACTCGCATTCCTCACTGGCCTGATCATTGCCTACATCGGAGTTTTGCAACTTCACAAACTAGCGGCGGATATCTTCGTTGCCGATTTGGTGGGCTTGGTAATGACCCGCGAACTGTCTGCCGTTATGACAGGCGTTATCATGGCCGGACGCACCGGCGCGGCCTATGCGGCTCAAATTGGTAGTATGCGGGTGAATGATGAAATTGATGCCCTTAAAAGCTTTGGTATCTCGCCGGTGCGTTTTTTAGTCGTGCCCAAGGTTTTGGCTTTGGTTTTGATGATGCCCCTGCTGGTCGCACTGGCCAATGTAGTGTCCATTTTTGCAGGCATGTTGGTGGCTGTGGGTATCTCGGATGTGACGATTCCACAATACCATTTTCAGATTGTTAATGCCGTTGGTATGAATGATGTGCTTGTGGGCTTATTCAAATCACTCGTGTTCGGGTTTATCATTGCTTTGGCGGGTTGCTATCGGGGCTTGCGTTGTGGGCGCGACGCAGCCGCGGTCGGCCAAGCCACCACCTCCGCAGTGGTGACTGCGATTACCTGGATTGTGATTGTCGATGCGATCTTCGCCGTTTTACTCAACATTCTTGGCATATGAGGAGCACAACTGAAGAATCTGATAATCGCGTAATCATGGTGCGGGATTTGGAGATGCGCTACGGTTCGTATCTTGTCATGAGCAAACTCAACTTCGATGTCCTGCGTGGTGAGATTAAGGTGATAATGGGCGGTAGCGGATGCGGCAAAAGTACGCTCTTGCGTCACCTTATTGGCATGGAATTCCCGACCCGCGGATCGATCGTAATGCTTAGCCAGAAGGTGTCCCCGGATGATGCGGCGTTGACGCGCTTGCGCCACCGCTTTGGCGTCCTCTACCAGGGTGGCGCGCTGTGGAGTTCCATGACTTTGGCGGAGAATGTTGCACTGCCTATGGAGACTTTTACCCGTATGGGACGAAAGGAAATTGCCGAGGTTGTTGCCTTTAAATTGGCTTTGGTTGGTCTATCTGGCTTCGGTGACCGCTATCCCGCCGAACTGAGTGGCGGCATGCGCAAACGCGCGGGTCTTGCCCGTGCGATCGCCTTGGATCCGGAAATCCTTTTTGTCGACGAGCCTTCTGCCGGATTGGATCCACTCAGCGCAAGACGGCTGGATGAATTAATCCTTGCCTTGAGGGATTCCATGAAAACGACCGTTGTCATCGTTACCCATGAACTCGACAGTATTTTTACCATCGCCGATACCGCTCTGTTTTTGGATGCGGAATCCAAAACCGCAATTGCAGATGCCAATCCAAATGAACTCCGTAATGGCACAGCCGATGCTCCCGAGCGGGTGCGTACTTTCCTACGCCGTGGTGCGGCTCCCCAATTCTTAGCTCAAGCAGAGGAAATTGATTATGATTAAAGTTAATCCCAAGTGGATAGGTCTATTTGTTATTGTTGGATTCAGCGCCTTGGCTGGCCTTCTGATCATTTTCGGAGGCGGCGCTTTTGGCGGCAAAGCCAATCGCTATGTGTTGTTTTTTGATCAGTCGGTTAACGGACTCAATCCGGGCGCAACGGTCAAATTTCGCGGTGTCCCAATTGGCACCGTCGAACGTATCAGTTTGAGGGTAGTTGGGCAGTCGCCCGAGTCGCGGGCTATTCCAGTGGTCATTGCGCTTAAGCCTCGTCAGCTTGAGCGAGAACTTGGTGTCGGCGTAGATCTGTTGGCAAAAGACAATATTCGTCGAGCGATTGATAATGGTTTGGCCGCACGGCTGAATCTGGAAAGCTTTGTTACCGGTCTGCTGTTCGTGGAACTTGACTTTATCGGCATCCCGGGAAGTCAACGCTACCATTTGAGTGCGGATGATGTAGCGCAAGAATGGTTGGAGATCCCCACCGTTGGCTCGCCTTTTGATAAATTGACTTCGGATATCGTGGCGCTGATTTCAAAGGTGGAAGATATTGATTTTGTGGGCTTGTTCGACAATATTAATACCTTGGTTGGTAATGCCGGAACCGCGCTCGAATCCGTCGATTTCTACGTCCTAAGCCAAAGTGCCGTTCGTATCATGGACAATGTGTCGACTTTGATGGAAACCGGTGCGGTTAATCGTGCTATGGTTGAATTTGCCGCTGCCGCTTCCGCTTTTGCTGCGACTGCCGCCACCGCTGAGAGCTTAATCGAACAAATTCAGGGCGAGGGCATTCCATTGGGGCCGCAATTGGAGGCAACTCTGGCCGAAGCACAGGAATTGATGCAAGCGTGGAAATCTTTCGCCAGGCAAACTGACCATTTTCTGTCAGGTAACTCTGATTTGCGCAGTGATTTGGACAATACCATGCAAATCTGGTCGGATACCGCACGCAGCTTTCGCGCTTTGATTGAATTGCTGCGGGAAAATCCAAGATCCATCCTTTCGGGTAGAACGCTGCAAGGATTTGAACCCCAACAGTGATACGCCCGGTTGTGTTTTACCCCAGCTTTGCACACTCCTTGTTTTATCGCCCCAAGGTATTCGCCAGTTACTTTCATTGGCGGCAAGCGATCTTGACTCCAAATTACGCCAATCCAAGCGGGCTGCCAGGCGCCGGGATGTTTTTTTGCATTTCCCCGTATTTTGTTATTGATAACCGGGTGAATATCTTTTCCAATTTTCATGTTCGGAGAAGTGGCTGAGTGGTCGAAAGCAGTTCTTTGCTAAAGAACCGATCGCCTAAAAGCGATCCGTGGGTTCAAATCCCACCTTCTCCGCCACTTTTGCATCAAATGATTACTCAATCAGCTGGTGACTTAATATATTTTGTTCTTGCTCAATTTTAGCTTGCACTAATGCTGCAGCATGCTTCTATCGCATGTTTTTCTCTTTGCAAATGCTATAGGCTTAGCCCTTATTGATGTTATGAAACAATTTAAACTGAATGTTATCAGTCGCCCGGAGAGTGGACGAGGTCCAGCTCGCCGACTTCGCAAGTCTGGCCGTATTCCCGCCAGTCTCTATGGCAAAAAAGGTGCTCGCTCAATCTCCGTTTTGACGGATGATTTTCGCCGCCTTAATAAACAAGCGGCTGGCTCTGCTGCGATGATCGAGCTGCTGGATGATGAAGGCAAAAAGCACTTGGCGCTGATCCAGGAGACCCACATTGACCCCATCACTGACGGGTTTTTACATATTGATTTTCACGAAGTTGAGCAAAACGAAACCTTTACCGCCACCGTGCCGGTTCAAATTACAGGTGAAGAAGTTTCCATTGGGGTTCGCAACGAAAGTGGATTAATTGACCAACACGTTTATGAGTTGGAAATTCGTTGCAAACCTGCCGATTTGCCAGAATCCATTGTGTTGGATGTTACCAATCTGCATGTGGGTGATGGTATTCACTTGCGCGATGTTTCCGCTCCGTCCGGGGTTGAGCTTTTTGGTGATCCTGATACGCTAATTGTGGCCTGCGCCGGTAGTCGTATCGCCAAGGTGGCTGGGTCCACCGCTGATGCAGCTGATGAGGCTGCCGCAGTTGAGGCCGCCGAAGGCGCGTCCGCTGAATCCTGATTTTTCGCGGTCTGCTTGCCGGGCTGCACTTTTCGTTCTTTAACAGTATGTCCATTGGTTTGATTGTGGGCTTGGGCAATCCAGGGCCCCGCTACCAAAACACCCGCCACAACGTCGGGTTCCATTTGCTTGAGGCATTCTCCCACTCCAGGCAGGCATCCGCATGGCGCAAAAATGATCGTTTCAATGCCTTGGTTGCAGAGGCCTTGATTGCCGACAATCATTTCCAGCTCATGAAGCCGCTTACCTTCATGAACAGAAGCGGGTTTAGCATCGCGTCATGGCTGCGCTACTTTGGTCGTTCAGCCAACGAAATTATCGTGGTTTATGATGATCTAACTCTCGATTTCACGCGCAGTAAGTTGTCGATCGGCGGTAGCGCTGGAGGTCATAATGGTGTTGCCGATATTCTTACGGTTATTCCCTCCAACGACTTCTTTCGTTTTCGGCTTGGAATCGGTAACAAACCCCATAAAGCAATGCCACTCGCTGATTATGTGCTTGGCCAATTTAGCAAAAATGAGCAGCAACTGCTTGCCAATCGAATGGACGTTTTCTGTGACCAATTACACAGCATTTTGCTGGATGGGCCAGATAAGGCCATGAATTCTATCAATCAAAAGACGATTTCTACAAATGAGTAACACTAAAAATAAAAACTACAAAGCCACCTTCATCCTCGATCTTCGCAATACCGAAGATGATGCGACTAAGGTGATTGCCGACATTTCCGAGGTTCTCGGTCAAATTGGTGGTTCCGTCACCGAAAGCCGCGACCTTGGGGTGCGTGACTTTGCCCGTGCGGCAGACCACCGCTTTAGCCAGGGGCACTACGTCGAGGTCAATTTTGACGGTGATTCCAGCGTTCCTGCACAGCTACAGGAAAAGCTACGCTTGGATAAGCGCGTTAACCGCATCTGCGTAGAAGCAGTTTGAGTCTTGACCCTTAATCAATTTATCGATTTGGCATTAATGCATGGCTTCATTAAATAAAGTTATGCTCATCGGGAATCTTACGCGTGATCCCGAAGTAAGAACCACACCCACTGGTCTGACCATTTGCAAGTTGGGTCTTGCCGTTAATCGCAACTACACTACCAAAGACGGTGAAAAGCGTGAAGAAACGACTTTTGTCGATATTGACGCTTTCGGTCGCCAAGCTGAGGTGCTAGGGCAATATTTGCGCAAGGGGCGTCCATTGTTTGTTGAGGGACGTCTTAAATTCGATCAATGGGAAACCCCGGAAGGTGATAAACGAAGTAAGCTTGGCGTCGTTTTGGATAACTTCCAATTTCTTGGCGACAATCGCGATAGCGATAGCCAAGGTGCCCCAGCCGGTTACGAGCAAAATTCTCCCGCACCCCGTAAAGCGCCTACTCAAAAACCTGCTGCTGACGATACCGATTCGGGTTTTGATGACGACGTGCCGTTCTAAACGCACCAGTCTCTTTCATGCATTCACCACTGCCCGAGTATCAACGGCGCCGGACTTTTGCTATTATTTCTCATCCGGATGCGGGTAAAACGACTTTGACCGAGAAGTTTCTCCTCTATGGCGGTGCTATCAATCTTGCAGGTGCTGTTAAAGCACGCAAAAAAGATACTGAAACTGCATCTGATTGGATGGAGCTGGAGAAGAAACGCGGGATCTCCGTTTCCTCCACCGTAATGCAATTTGATTACGATGATTTTCGTATTAATCTGCTGGATACTCCTGGACACCGTGACTTTTCCGAGGATACTTATCGAGTGCTGACTGCGGTGGATGCCGCAGTAATGGTGCTGGACGTTGCCAAGGGAATTGAGGAACAAACACTCAAGCTCTTTGAGGTCTGCCGCCAACGTGGCATCCCTATTTTTACTTTTATTAATAAATGTGATCGCCCGGGAAAAGATGCCCTCACTTTACTGGATGATATTGAACAAACCCTGGGGCTCAGGACTTTCCCCATTAATTGGCCAGTCGGAATGGGCCCCGATTTTTGCGGTGTTTACGACCGAGTTGACCATAAACTGCACCGTTATGAAAAAGTCTCTGGAGGCAGATTCAAGGCCGTGGTTCAAGTCAATGGATTGGATGACCCGGAACTGGCCACCTCTTTGCGCCCCGAGCAGCTCGAAACTTTGCGGGAGGACTTGGAGCTCCTGGATATGGCCGGAACCTCTTTTGATCATGATGCCGTTTTGGCTGGTACTATGACCCCTGTCTATTTCGGCAGTGCGATTAATAATTTTGCCGTACAACTTCTCTTGGATGGATTTTTACGCTACGCTCCAGCCCCAGGTCCACGCTCAATTGAGGGAGGCAAAATAGAGCCTGCCAGCGAGCCTTTTTCAGCATTCGTTTTTAAAATCCAAGCAAATATGGATCCCAAACACCGAGATCGCTTGATTTTTTTACGTGTTTGCTCAGGTCGTTTTTCGCGCGACCTGCAAGTGCAGCATGTGCAGTCTGGACGAAAAATTCGCCTTGCTTTCAGTCACCAAATTTTCGGTCGCGAGAGGGAGACCCAGGATGAGGCATGGCCGGGGGATATTATTGGTATTACCGGCCAAGCTAACATAGGTATTGGTGATACCCTGAGTGAAGAGGCGTCGATTTGCTATCCGCCAATTCCACGCTTTCCTCCTGAATGCTTCATATTATTGCACAACACAGATACCGCTCAGTTCAAGAAATTCCGCACGGGGCTGGAGCAATTGCTACAGGAAAAAGTTGTGCAACGCTTTTATCCTTTGGATTCTGTTGCCACTATTCCTCTGTTAGGTGCCGTTGGAGCTTTGCAATTTGATGTCGTGCGTCACCGCATGGAATCCGAATATGGCGCACAAACACGCATTGAGGCAACTCCTTGGAAAGTTACCCGTTGGTTGGATTCCGATGTCGATGCCGGCATGCTTCAGGGACGCTATTTGTCTGGCTGTATGCCAGTTCGCGATGCAGATGGACGCCTGGCCATGCTCTTCGATAATGATTGGAATATGGGATATTTTGCCCGCGAGAATCCTTCTCTAAAACTCCATAACTGCCCAGACGCACGCTCTCTGGCTGCAGTGTAGTTCACCACTTTTATTTCAGCTTGATCCCGATGTCTGATCATCACAATAACACCTCATTGCCTTTTGTGTTGGATAAGCCTAAGGGAAGTGCCAGCACTGCCCGTTGGATTTTCTTACTTTGCGTGTTAGCTATACCTTTCGCTATCGGAAATGCTTGGCTCAATCCACATCGTCCCCTTTTCGTGCCGCAGGCATTAGAGTTTCCCTACATTTCCGTTGTTGGCTTACAATCACTTCAGCGCGAGGGACGCGTCCTAATTCTGGATGCCCGAGCGCCCAGCCAGTTTGCTGAAGCTCATATTCCCGGTGCCTTGTCCCTGTATCCTGGCAATTTCGATGACGATCTAGTGACAGTTGTTGACTCCTGGCAGCCGAATCTAAGTATTGTTATTTATTGCGATGATGCACAATGTCGATCCAGTAACGTAATCGCCCGTCGCATTCGCGATGAACTGGGCTTGGACTCAATCTATCTACTGGAGGGTGGTTGGTCGCTTTGGATTAAGGAGATTTTGCGAAATGACAATGTGCTTTAATGGCCGTTATCCTATCAAAAACTTTGGTATTCTACTCTTGTGGTTGCCACGCTTGCTGCTTGCCTTTTTGTTCATTCTTGCCGGGACTTTAAAAGTGATTAGACCGGACGTTTTTTTGGATAATATCCTGAATTATCGTTTAGTCAGCCATTCGTTTGCATGGCTCGCCGCCTTTTATCTGCCAGTTTTAGAAATCACTGCTGGCCTTGCATTGCTGGTTAATAAGACCTGTCGCTCGGCTGCATGGATTCTTATGCTTTGTATGGTCGTATTTGTCATTGCATTATTATTGGCATGGGGGAGGGGATTGAATATTGAATGTGGTTGCTTTGGTGCACTCTTTCCACTTGCTGATTATGCGTGGATACTGGTGCGAGATGGTGTAATCATTTCCCTGCTGCTCTGGATTCTAATGAAAACTTCCTTCAAATAATGCATCCTGCGTTGTTTAGCTGACAGTTATCATTCCTTCCCCCGCAAGCGCCTGTTGAGTGTCCACTCACCGTGGCCGAGCTGATAACAGCTGCCGGGCTTCTTGCGTCCCAGCCACTTCGCAACCCACTGCGCCTGCGCCTCGACAAAGAC
>SKFT01000076.1 GCA_007117865.1 Puniceicoccaceae bacterium
AAACCAATCGATAACATTAGGTAAAAGCTCAAAAACTTCACCACCGAGTCGGGGATCTCCAAGTTCGAGCGCAGAAAGGCGGCAATCAGGCCGAGCAGGAAAAACAAAATTCCTGGATTAAAAAGTGTTTCGATAGCGTGCAAATCAAGCAACTGGAGGAATCCTTGCAAACGTCTTTATTCGCTCGCGATCATAAGTCGCTGCAATTGACCGAGACGGGGCGGATGGTAATGGACTATGCCGAAACCATTTTCCGCACTGGCGACGAGTTGCTGGCTATGCTCGATAACCGCAAGGAGGGTCCGTTTCGCGAAAAGCTTCGGGTGGGTTCGGCGGCCACCTTATCGCGCAATTTCCAGCTACATTTTCTGCGACCCGTTATCGAGGATACGGCCGTTGAGGTCGTCATTCAGTCCGCCGCTCTGCCGGAATTACTGAACCGTCTCAGCGAGCACCAACTGGATCTGGTGCTGACCAATCGCAAGATCCAACGGCGGGTTGGTTGGTCGAGGTGGCACGTATCGATGACCTGTTTGAGCCCTTTTACGCCATAACCGCCGACCGTCGCTATCCCAATCCACACGTCAAAAAACTTCTGCAACGGGGACAGGATCTGTTTTGATTGTCCCTGACGAACGGCTAAACTCTCAATTGCTTGAAAATATTATAACTCAAATCGCTCAATGCCCTTACGCACATCGGCGAGGAAAGAAGCGGCACCCACACCATTGATCCAACGGTGATCAAAGGTCAGGACCAGCGCTACCACTTCATGCAATTCTGCTGAATTTTTGGCAGAGGGAACGCTGTAGGGCGCTCCCACAAAAAGGGTCGCTACCGCAGGTGGAACCAAAATCGGAATGGCTGAGCGCACCTGATAAGGCCCCATGCTAGATATCGATAGTGGTATCCGTTTTTTACTGCTGTGTTCTCCGTTGCGCACGCGCTTGATAGCAGTCTGATAATTGTCGTAAAAAGCTGTCCATTCCAGACCGCGAACTTGCGGCATAACCGCCGTTTCCAAGACATCACCGGGTTGCGCAACGGCAATGCCAAGATCAAAATCGTCTTCGCGAACCAATTGCTCACCGCGCAATATGGAGGCAAAGCGCTCATGTTTGCGCATTGCCTCAGCAACTGCCCATGCCACCATCACCGTCGTCGATATTGTGCCTCCCGGCATTTTTTTGGACTGCAGGCGGGCATCGCGGACGGTTTCCCAGCGAGCGATCACTTCAATCGTCGCCGGCACAACGCCTTGCATTTGTCGAATCACTTCAGCCGACAATCCTGGCTTGCTTGCGGACGCAAGCGACTGTGCGTCGCCATCAACTTGGGCCACTACAGGAGCTGTATTTGTCGCGGGAACATCCTTGCGGCGCAAAACCGCAATCGGCTGGCCCACCGCGACCTCTGCGTCCATGGCAACTTTCCAACTTTCAATCCAGCCATCTTCATCAACCTCAATCGGAAAAACCGCCTTGTCGGTTTCCACCTCACAAAGGGCATCGTCGGCCTTGACCGCATCGCCCTGCTGTTTGTGGATTGCTACGATGCGCGCGGTGCGAATGCCCTCGCCAAGAATCGGCACCTCAATGTCTTTGAGTTCACCAGCAGCAATAGCCGTTGACTCAGCGGCCACGGCCTGCGCGGATAGCGGCTGATTGCCCATTGATGTATTCGAAGCAACCTGTACCAATTGACCACCAGCGGCTTTCGCCGACAGCAATTGCTCTATCGCCGAGCGCACGCGCTCGCCATCCGGCAATGCAGCATACTCATAAACCGGATTGAAACCGACATGGACATCTTCCTTGGAGACCAATAGCGGTGCCGCCCGCAAAGCATTTAAAACCGCCGCATCCGCCATTAACTCGGCAACGATCATTTGACCCACGCTACAGCTGATATTGTCCTCCTGCACAATCAGCAAACGTCCGGTCTTGCGCACGGAGTCAAAAACCATTTGGCGATCCCAGGGCGCAATGGAACGCAAATCGATAAAGTCAACCGATGGCCTGTTAACCATCGCCACCAAGGTTTCTTCGCACAACTCCAGGCAATTGCCCCAAGCGATTAAAGTGAGGTCATCGCCATCAGCGACCTTGCGTGCCGTTCCCAAGGTGATGGCTGGGAGTGGATTCGGCACTGCCTGGGGTGCCCACATCAAATGCTTGGGCAAAAGAATGAGCGTCGGATCCTCACCATGGATCGCAGCCCAGAACAAACCGGCGACATCCTCTGGCGTCCCCGGCACCACCACCCGCAAGCCAGGGATGCGGGCAAAACCACCCTCGCCGGATTGACTATGCCAGAGGGCCCCGCCTGGCAAGTAGCCGCCACATGGCGCATAAATGACCAGTGGACACTTCCAGTCGCCAAACGAGCGCCAACGCAAGGTCGCCATATTGGTCACCAGCTGATTCCAGCCCGGATGGATGAAGTCGACAAATTGAATTTCAAACACTGGCTTTTTACCGTAAGCAGCCAAGCCCACCGATACCCCCATGATCGTGCTCTCAGCCAGTGGTGAATTAACCACCCGCTTCGGATCCTTGGTCGACAGTCCTTTGGTGAGATTAAAAACTCCACCCTTGGGATCCTCGATGTCCTCACCAAAAAAGACACAGTCACTCGAGGCCTCCAGTGCCGCGTGGAAAGTTTTATTGACGGCATCGAGCATGCGGCAACTTTTGCCCAACTCGACCGGTGCCACCACGGGATCCGGCAACGGCCCGACCAAATGTAGCGACAGCTCATCGGCACGTGGATCTGCGGATTGCCCGGCCCGCTGATAATCTGCTCTAACCTCGGCGCGGATAGATTCCGTTAGTTTATCAATCTCCGCTTCCGACAACCAGCCCTCTTTAACCACCCATTGTTTGAACCCCTCAACCGGATCGCGCTTCTGCGCAGCAGTCAACTCAGCTTCCTCGCGATACATGCGCTGATCATCCGCACTGGAGTGATTGGAGAACCGCTCGACATCGGCCCAAATAAATGCAGGACCCTCCCCACGTCGCACTTTTCCAATCGCCTGCTTGCCAGCCTGAATCACCGCCGCCACATCGGTGCCATCAACCCGCAGCCATTCGTCCGCCGATAACACACCGAGTGCCAGCGGATTCGTCTTGGCGGTTGCAGTGCTGATCGCGATGCGATTGTCCTCAACCAAAAACACCATCGGCAGCTTGCGCTCTTTGGCAAAACATACCGCTTCGTAAAACTCCCCTTGACGGGTAGCCGCTTCGCCAAGGGAGGCCATTACCACATTCGGCTTGCCATCCAGCTGCAAGCCCCAGGCCACTCCGCAAGCCGGCAGTAAATGCGCGCCTACCGGGGAGGGATGACTCCAGATGTTCAAAGCACGATTGCTAAAATGACCCGGCAACTGACGTCCACCGCTGGAAGCATCGCGCTTGGCATAAAAGCTTAGCGCCACATCATAATTACTCAGGCCGCGCTGTAAAACCAACGCCCGGTCACGATAGTAGGGGAAAAGGTAATCATCGGCCTCCAGCGCCAAGCCCAGAGCAGCCAAGCCCTCATGCCCCATCGCAGCGATGTGAAACCAGCCCTTGCCTTGGCGAATGAGGCTTTGCTCGCGCAGATCGCCCTCACGGCTGGTAAGGAGGACGCGCAGCAATTGCTCGGCTTCTTTAGCACTAAGTAGCTCAGCTCGATTGGATTTCCTTGCAACCATATCAAATATGAAATCACCAAGCTGTCGCACTAAGGCGATTCAATCAAGGCAGAAAAAGGGAACTACAAGCGGTAGATCCTTTTGGCGTTGTCAGCAAAAATGGCTCGCTGCTCATCCTCTGACAGGGAACCCAACAACGCCCGGCTCAACTCACACCAACAGCGCAAACCAGAACCAAGTATCACCACTGGCCAATCGCCACCCCAAACCAGGCGCTCCACCCCAAATGCTTCCAACATGACGTCGATGTAAGGTTGCAAACCGTCTTTGTTGCGCTGTGATTCGCTGGCATAAGCCGTGATGCCGGAGATCTTGCCGTTACTATTCGGGAGCTCCGCCAAGCGGCGAATCGATTGCTTCCATTCCAACCAGCCGGCACCATGGGGAGCATCATTGCCGGCGATGTCCGGAACCCCACAGTGATCGAGTATAAATGTCGTTTCGGGACAAGCACGCACCAATGCAATGGCTTTATCCAACTGACTCTGCTTAACGCATAGGTCAAAGCTCAAATCCAAGCGGCCCAGCTGCCCCACCTGTTCGCGAAACAGCGGACTCTCCGACAATTCATCCGGCTGGGTGTGCAAAACGCGGCGAATGCCTTTGAGTTTCGTATGCATCATCGCCTCCAGTTGCTTAGCCAGCCCCTCCCGCTCAGGACGCCCGGCAGCAATCACTCCAAGGATACCATTGTCTGGATCGTCCGCAAGCTCACAAAAAAAGCCAGCTTCAGCCCCGGCCTGCCCGTCATCGACATCCACCTCCATGAATAGACTACCTGCAATGGGTGTTCCATCGCAGGCATCACGATAATCCGTTAGGGTAAAGGCTTTGTTAAGTGGCGCAAAATCTTTTGCCCAGCTATAATCAAAGCGCTCGGGATACATTAAATGCTGATGGGTATCAATCATGACTATTGGCGATTAATCCATGTGAAAGACCTCTTGCATATCCGCCCACCAGCCATCTGCGGGAATATCCGCCAAGGGCTTTTGGCAGGGCTTGCATACAGCCCACCACTCCTGGGTGCGCGGATCGGCAGCCATTCTTGCCATATCACCTTCAAAATCATCCCCCATATATTCAAAATAACTGAATAAATAATGATTTCCATCCGGCAACCGCCGCAGGTAGATCGAATAATTGCGTATATTGGAGCGCTTGATCTGCGCTAAAATATCCGGCCATACTGCCGCGTGCAGCGCTTTATATTCGGGGATTTTTTCTTCTCTGATGCCGATGATTTGTCCAACTCTTTTCATGACTTGCTTTATTGTTTGGGTTTGAATGATTAAGCGTTTATCGGAGTTGGCTTCCTCTCACCAACGGGGTGCAATAGGTCGCCGGAGAAAGGATTTACTGATCCGGTAATTATCAACAATGTAAAAACCAATTCTTCCCCATTGACAACGTTTTTCTGTGTCAGTCACCTGACGGACTTAGCGCTACCGAGGATTGGTTATACTCGTAAAATCAATCGGATTCGGCATTGAGCGATAAAACCGTTTGCTACTGCCACTGGGGCAATTTCAGTTCCGTCTGTGCAACCGTCCAATCCCGCAGTTTTCCAAAGATCACACCCAATTGGGTAAGGTCGTTTGGCGGCACATGTTCCAATTTTTGTCGCAGCCAATTTGCCGTCATTTTTTGGTCATTGATAGACAAACCCTGCCACCAGCTTTCACGAACCGGATAACCCTCCAGTTTCAATAAAAGATAAAGCGCCTTGAGCAATACCCATTCTGCGGGAAACCCTTGCTCCAGGCGATCCAATGTGCGTTCCGCATGCACAAAAAATTCATCTTCCGCGTCCTCGGGCACCGCCGCCAGATTAAGCGCCAATAAACCTGCCCAAAAGGAACCTGCCTGAAATGTCGTGTAGCGCTGGCCCAATCCGCTGCGTCGCGTCACCAACTCATAATCCTCCGCAAAATATAACATCTCGCTGCCGCTTGGTTTGCGCACCTGTACCGTTGCAGTGTCGAACAAATCCGGCTCGACTCTTTGCATAGCACTCTTGTTATTGCCTGAACGTCGCAACAAGCAGATGCAGCCGCCCAATTCAGGCGACACGATGGAACATTGCCAAAAACGCTCTCCCGATGACACTTTGCTCAACAACAAAATGCGTGCTTGGCGCGTTGCCGACATAGCAAAACCAATCTCAGCCCTCTAGTTTGGGATTTTCAACCACAACCGAAGCAGTCAGCGCCTGTTCGCATTGGGGGTGCCATGGCGG
>SKFT01000038.1 GCA_007117865.1 Puniceicoccaceae bacterium
CAACCGCAAGCCGCTTAAACAAGCAGGCTTGCCTTTTTAGCCAGCGTTCAAAAGTAAGAAGAGCCAGTGATTCTATAGCTTTGCCTGATTGCCGATGGCAAAGTCATATACAATTCGGTGCGAAAGCTTGCGTTAATCTTGGAAATTGAAGACCTTCAGTTATGCCTGACGCATCAAACACTGAAACGACGCCTCGCTCTTCTATCACTATTCGCCCACTGGCTGAGGAGGATTTTGAAATACTTGTCGATCTCAACAAAAAAGCTTTTCCGCTAATGGCTGAGGAGAATGTCGTCTGGAGCAAGCGACAACTGCGCAATCATTTGCGAGTTTTTCCAGAGGGACAGATGGTAGCCGAAGCGGATGGACGGATTGTCGGTGCAGCGGCTTCGCTCATTGTTCACATGGGAACGGATCCCTATCGCACCCACACTTATGCAGGCATCACCGATGGCGGCTACTTTCACAATCATAATCCACAGGGTGATACCCTGTATGGAGCCGATGTTTATGTTGATCCCGAGTGTCAGGGGCAAGGGGTTGGTGCAGCACTTTATGAATCGCGACGGGATTTGTGCAAGCGCCTTAACTTGCGCCGCATCCTCGCCGGGGGCCGCATCAATGGCTATGACGCGCATCACGCCAAACTCAGTCCCGAGGAATATGTTGATAAGGTAATCAAGCAGGAGTTGAGCGACCCCGTATTGACCTTCCAGCTCAAGGAGGGCTTTGTTGTGAGAGGTATTTTGCGCAACTACATTGCCGACCCACGCAGTCATAATCTCGCTAGTTTAATCGAGTGGATAAACCCAGACTATGTCGAAACCGTAGCCACCTCCAAGGTGCGCGTGGCCTGCGTGCAATATCAAGTGCGCAAAATTGCTTCCTTTTCCGACTTTGCCGGACAGGTTGAATATTTCGTGGAAACCGCTGCAGATTACCGCGCGGATTTTGTTCTTTTCCCGGAGTTTTTCTCGGTGCAGCTACTTTCCGTGCTCGAACCGATGTCGCCTCTGGAGGGTATTCGCAAGCTGGCCGAACACTTCACCAAGCCGCTCATTCAACTGATGTCCCAGTTGGCTCGGCGCTTTGGAATCTATATTATTGCTGGTAGCCATCCCATGGAAGTCGAAGGGCGATTGTATAATAATAGCCTGATTTTCACGCCCGAGGGACGATGGATTGCCCAACCAAAGCTGCATATCACACCGTCGGAGAAACGCTACTGGGGCATCACTGGTGGCAACGAGTTATTTGTTTTACCGACACCCAAGGCCAAAATAGCCGTGCAAATCTGCTACGATATTGAGTTTCCCGAGGCTAGCCGCTTTTTAGCCGACCAAGGCGCCGAACTCATCTTTGTGCCCTACTGCACCGATGATCGCCACGCCTTTTTGCGGGTGCGCCAATGTGCCATGGCTAGGGCGATCGAGAATCAGGTTTTTGTTATCACAGCTGGCATCATCGGCAACCTTCCGAGCGTACCAGCTATGGATATCCACTACGGGCAAGCGGCAGTATTCACGCCATCCGACTTTGAATTCGCCCGAGATGGCATTCAGGCGCAGGCCGATAGTAATGTCGAAACACTATTGGTTACTGACCTCGATACCAATGATCTTTACCGCTCGCGTGGAGCAGGATCAGTGACGCCGCGTCTTGACCGTCGCAACGATCTGTTCGAGCTCAAGGTCAAATTGAAAAACCTCGATACCGAAGCCGATCTGGAGGAAGCGCCAACGCTGGAATTGCCAAAATAGGAGTGACGAGGGCTGGCAACAATCGGTCAGGAAGTTTTGACGAAATGCTGAATCAGGCTGGGGATAGCTTCTACCATAGCGTCGCGACACTCGAGGTATGCGTTGAAGTCCTGGCCAAAGGGGTCCGGTATTTCTTGGTTAGCTAAAAATTGACGGAATAATAACATGCGGTCGCAGGCCTCGGGAAAGCGCGATTGAAGGACATGCAAATGGCTTTTCGTCATGGCTATAATCCATTGGGCCTGATCAATCAATTGTGGCGAGACGGGGCGACTTCGGTGTTGGGAGCTGTCGAGTCCGTGGCGCTTGAGGACGGCTAAGGTATTTTCCGAAGCGCTATCGCCAGCGAATGCCGCTGTGCCGGCACTGGTTACCCGATACTGATTCAATGGCTCTGGCTGGGCTTCCAAGGCATGCTTTAATAGAGCTGCTGCCATGGGGCTGCGGCAGGTGTTGCCCGTGCAAACGAGCAAAATCGTTGTGCTCTGCTTATTAATAGCCATCTAAGAATCACATCGAATCATGCCAGAAGTGAAAGGCAAGCCTATCATCCAAATTAGCGTTTTTTGAAAGATGAAAATGTCGCATGCTTTGATGCGATTACTGACCCCATCAGCCCATCCGGCTCGAGAAGTTACCATCATTGGCCTGGGACTGGGCTTCGGCTCTATCAATCTCACCGTTGCTGAGCAGGCTAAGCAGATGTTGCTCAAGTGTATTCATCCCCTGTTTGCCACTGGTCTCCAATTTGCCATAAATCTGGGGCCACTTACCGGTGCGAATCAAATTTGCGACGGCTGAATCATTGAGTAAAACCTCAAATACTGGTTGGCGACCAGGCTTGTCTTTGCGATGGGCTAATTTCTGACTAATGATGGCGGACAGGGAAAAGGACAACTGGGTGCAAATTTCATCCGCCCGATCAGAGGGAAACATATCCACCAGACGACTAAAGGTCCCCTTCACATCTTTGGTGTGCAAGGTCGATATTACGAGGTGACCGGTTTCAGCTGCTGTCAAGGCCAGACCCGCGGTTTCCTGATCGCGGATTTCGCCGACGTAAATGACATCCGGATTTTCCCGCAGGGCACTACGCAAGCCATCGGCGAATGTCACGATATGAGTATTGAGTTCACGTTGGGAAATCAGGCATTGCTTGCTTTTAAAAACGAACTCAATCGGGTCCTCGAGAGTAATGATGCGGGACTTTCGCGTCTGGTTGATATAGTTTAACAAACTGGCAACTGTAGTGGTCTTCCCGCTACTGGTAACGCCAGTGACGAGAATCAATCCAGAGCGGAGAGCGCTAATCCGTTCAATTGCCTGTGGATACATAAAACCCAGCAAATCGATGCTGGGAACTTCCTTGGGCAACATGCGCAGGACACAGGCCGAACCATCGCGATCACTGAAAAGGTTCAGGCGAAAATTGATGGAGCGTTTTTCCCAATAAAAGCCGTGGTCGCAATCACCCAGATTGCCGCCATTGAATGCCTCCCGCAGAGGTGGGGTCAACAAGGGTAAAACCAGTTGACAAAAAACATCCTCGGTCAGCGGCTTGCCACCTTCGACAGGTTCCAGTTCGCCATCAAGGCGGAAGCGAATGACCTCGCCTATCTTCAAATGCAAATCGGAAATTCGACTGATTCCATCGACCTGCATCTGCGGGTCGGCAAAACTCGCCAGCAAGTCCTCAATAGAGACCAAGCCTGATTCCGTTTCATAACAAGGGGTGGATATAGATGAATGGTCAGCCATATATCATTAAGGGATGGAAACGCCGGTGGCTGTCAAGCAGGTGCGTGCCTAATCCGTTCCGTAGAGCCTGTCGCCAAAATCGCCGAGGCCTGGCAGGATGAATTTATCGGGGTTGAGTTGACGATCAATAGCGCCCAACCAAAGGCGGATTCCGGGCATCTTTTGCAGCAACACCTCAACGCCCTCCGGCGCGGCGATAATGGCAACGACATCCATTCTCTCCGGTTGGTGCTGCGCCAGCGCCTCAAGCGCCTGCAATGCGGTCCCGCCGGTGGCCAACATTGGATCCAATACCAATACGCGTCGACCCGCCATTGGCGGTAGTTTTTGATAATAGGTGCGGGCAACAGCAGTTTGTTCGTCCCTCTCCATGCCCAGATACCCGACTGATGCCTGTGGCAGCATATCGAGGGCGGCATCGAGCATCCCAAGGCCGGCACGTAAAATTGGCACCAGAATTGGCGGCTGCGCCAGCTGCTTGACCGTCGCCACCTCAAGCGGGGTTTGCACAGTTGTTATTTGTGTCGGCAAATCGGCAGAGGCTACAGCGACCAAGTGACGTGTCACGCATTTGGCAGCGCGTCGGAAGTCATGACTGGCTGTATTGACATTTCGCAAGCAAGCCAGCGCGTCGGCGATGACAGCATGATTGGATAAATGGTTGAGCATCATAATGAGGAGCTGGTTTGCAATTGGAATCAAAGCAAGGTTTCTACCTTCAGTGACAGCCGCTACCCGCGCCTTTCAAAGCTCATCACAGCCGCTTCCAGCAAGGCGCTTAGGCGGCCTTCGGCAGCAGCTGCGGTTACACCCACTTCCTCGTGCGACAATGGACCAGGCGAGCGTCCGGCGGCGTAGTTGGTAATACAGGAAAATGCAAAAACCGGAATTTGCATCTGCCTCGCAAGAATGGCCTCTGGCACCGTTGACATACCAACAGCATCAGCCCCGAGGCGTGCAAAAGCTTCAATCTCCGCCGGGGTCTCAAAGCTGGGACCCGTGGTTGCGAGATAGACGCCTTCGGCTACTTCGGCTTGGCCGCTGCGTCCGAGCAAGGCATGGAAGGCCGCGCGCCAACGCCGACAGTACACTTCGCTCATATCCGGAAAACGCGTTTCGCCTTTGCGGGCGGGGCCGATCAACGGATTGCTACCCAGGAAGTTTATGTGGTCGCGCAAAATCATGGCATCGCCAGGGTGCAGACTGGAGCCAATTCCGCCCGCCGCATTGGTCAACACCAGACCCTCGATTCCCATCTCGATCATTGTGCGAACCGGCAAAGTCACTTGCCGCAAAGTATAGCCCTCGTAATAATGCACCCTCCCCTGCATACATAAAATGCTATGCCCGTGCAAACGTCCCAACACGAAACAGCCGTGATGACCGGGAACCGTGGATTGTGGAAAATCGGGTAAAGCGGCGTAGGGGATTTTTTTTACATCCTGCAATGAATGATCGGCCCAAAAGCCTAAACCAGATCCTAAAACCACCCCGAGAATGGGACGATTGGCGCCGATAGCTTCCTTAAGAACTGCTGCTGCTTCCATTATCCCAAGCTAGCAGTCCGTTGGACTTGGGCAATGTCAAATTAAGGGTGTCATACGAATAGTCAGGCAAATGAATCGCTGCAAAACCTGTTTTTTTATAGCTTCGCGTCAGGCGGGCATTGGGACACCATTCCTTCCAGCAGCCAACTGGAGGCAGTGGTATTGGTCTCTGGAAGCAGGGCCTTGCGCAGCTCGGTTGCATCGGACTTGGCGCTAACAACCCGTTCCGGTTTGGCCGACTCGGACAATGCCCTGGCCAAAACTTTCGCCTGGGCATGCTTTTGCAGATATTCCGGATAAATCGCCCGCTGCAAAAGAATATTGGCAATGCCTATAAAGGGCACCTTGACCAGCCATTTGCCAAGCCAATAGCTGATGGGATGCAAACGGTAGACAATCGCTCCAGGTATGGCGGCCAAGGCACAAGCCAATGAATAAGTGCCGGAACTCATCAATACCCGACTGCCGGTAATCCGTGCGGTCGAGTTGGGCAACCATTCAATGACATCCAGCAACTCGGGGAAATCGCTGGCGATCGCTTCGAGTTGCCCGCGCAAAGCCGCAGTGGGATAGACCACCCGCGCCCGAAGCGAAGGCTCAATTTGACGCGCCAGTTGAAATCCCTCCAGCAACACTGGAAAAATGCGTCCGACAGCGGCCCGCCGACTCCCAGGCAGCAGCAAAGCCGGGGCGGCGGCATCATAGGCCAAGGCGTTGGTGGCATCCTTGGCCACGAAGGGATGTCCGACAAATGCAACAGGTAAATCGGTGTCCGCAAAACACTCTGTTTCAAAGGGGAAGATGACCCCCAGCCGGTCGAGCGTAGCCGCCATTGCAAATCGGCGCTTGGGCTTCCA
>SKFT01000012.1 GCA_007117865.1 Puniceicoccaceae bacterium
AATAGGTGGGAAAACTGAGTTGAATCAACGGCAAGTGGGGAATGTCAAAATGCGTTCTCCCTTCGCTGCGATCTACCAGCATCGCCGCTGCCACCGGCTTGCCGCCGTGGGCACGGAGCTCGGTGATGGCCTCCTCAACCCGTCCGCCGCGCGTAATGACGTCCTCGACAATCAATATCCGCTCATTCTGGGTCAGGGTGAATCCTCGTCGCAGCGCCAGCTTGTCATCCACTTTTTCCAAGAAGATGAAGCGTTTATTTAATTGGCGGGCCACTTCCTGGCCTATGACCAAGCCACCCATGGCGGGTGCGGCAATGGTTGTTACCGCTTTTACATCGTCGTCCAGTTTATCAATCAACAACTCTGCCAGGCGAGTGACTTTAGCCATGTCCTGACAAACTTGTGCACACTGAAAAAAGTGGCCGCTGCGCAGTCCGGAACGCAGAATAAAATGTCCGGTTAGCAAGGCGCCGCTTTCACGGAAAAGACGCAATACTTCTTGATCGGAATCATTCGTGTTTGCGGCTACGGAGAGGGATGGTATTGGGTTGGCATTATCCATATAGGTCTTAACTTGGCAAGGCTCGCAGCCAAGGGAAAGCCGAAAACGCCAAAGGGAATGAATTATGGTTGAAAATTCTGCGATATTGTTTCAGGCTAGGGAATTATGGAATATATACCCCTCGTCGACTTGGTTGTGTTTACTACTCTAATTATATTTGGTGCCGTTTTGGTGTGGATGGCCTGGCGTTACCGAAAAGCCAAGTTGGCAAAGCGGGACACGTCTCCGGCTTTACTCTTAACCCTGAGTGCGCTGGGGATTCTTTTGTCCGTCTCTCTGGTGGCAATGGAAATTCAGCAGCGCGCACCTTACCGCTATGATCCGGCGGTAGATCAAGCACTGGGGCGTGCTTTGGCGGAGTTGTTCGTAACCGCTGATACGCAAGCCGGGGATGTGGTCATTCTTTCTTGGGGAATACCCGTCGATGAGGATATCCCGGTCAACCGCACGGCCCGGACACGCGTGGAATCGTTTATTGAGACACTTGTTGAGCGGGGTGATCCGAAACCCCTGGTGGTCTCACCTGCGGAGCTACTGCGTGGCGCTGAGCAGCTCAAGTATAATGACCCTAGCTTTTTTATGGAAGGATTTTGGTTTATTGACGATGGATTGCCGCATTGGGTGTTGTCTGCAATGTGGGAAAAGTATCCCGATGCGCGTATTTTTATTAGCTTGGAGGGAGTGCCTCGCAATCGCTTGGCTGAACTGAAAGTGGCTAAGCCAGTCAATTCGCGGTTTTACGCATTGGATTTGTTTGGCTATGGCTATGAAACCATAGCGCTGGCGGACTCACCAATCGATGGGGTCGTAATTCATCAAATTGAGGATATTCTCCCCAGCGGCCAGGTAACGCAAGCCATCGGTCTGTCGGACAATTTTTTATTTCTCCAGCCGTAGGCAAATTGAGTACTTCAAGCGGCAAAGGCCTGCCGGGTTGAAGGAGGAAATGCTGGCAGAGAATTAACCGCTGCAAGGACCGGAATACTATCGCAAAATGATTAATTCAGCTCGCCGATCGCGCTGCCCTTCGGCCTTGGATAGTCCGGGAGTCGCTTCCAAATCACCTTTGGAGAGGGTTTCAATGCGGCTGCCATTGACGCCAAGATTAACGAGAAAATCGCGCGCAGCGCGAGCGCGGCGGTCACCCAGTGCCAAGTTGTATTCAGCTGTGCCGTGCCAGTCGCAATGCCCTTCAATCAACAAGCCTACCTGCGGATTGGCCCGCATATAATCAGCCGCCGCATTCAGCTTTGGTCGCTCGTTTGGTCCAATGGAGGATTGGTCAAAACCGAAGAACACTGGCTCTAAAACGCCCCGGACCATTTCACGGCCATCGAAAAAGTCTGAGCCGGCGCGGTCCTGTAAGCCAAACTCCGAGCCATCCAGCCCAAAAGCACCCGCATCCATACCACTCAAGACATCTCCCGAGCGCGCCGAAGGTCCGCCCATGGCAGTGTCCGATGGAGTCGGCCCCTGTGTGCGTGGGCAGCCAGTGAGCAACAATAAAAATCCCAACAAAAGAACGGTGAGCGAGGCTGTTTTAGTCATAATCCCCCTATCTTTGTGCAAACCCTTGATAAATGGCAATAGTTTTCCTTCGCTTGTGTTGCCAAAATGTCATTTATTGTGATTGGGTGCATTTATGTCTTCGATTTGCATGTTAATGGATAATGGTTCCTTGCGACCACAACCGACTCTGCGCTTGCGTGCTATTGCAGAAAAAGTGAGCCACGCGGCGGCGGTGAAGGTTGCTCCGGTAAGCATTCTGCACTCCGACCGAGTGCATCCCTCCAAGCTCAATAATGAGCGGGCACAGGTTGCCGCCAGCTTTATCGATCATGCTCTGGCTGCGGGTGAGCGTAATTTTATCTGTTTACCACTATTCCTCGGGCCGAGCCTGGCGCTGACAGAATACCTGCCGATGTTGTTTGATGAGCGGCGTGTTCATTACCCGGATTTGCGCTACACCGTTGCCGCACCCTTGGCGGGTGAGGATCCGGAGCACCTCGATCCGCGTTTGGCGGAGGCCTTGGCAATACCGGTGAGGGAGCTAATTACAAGTTGTGGCTGGCAGCATCCGGCTGTCGCTTTGGTGGACCACGGGACTCCGGTAAGGGCGGTTAATGAAGTGCGTGAAACAGCAGCTCGTGCTTTGGCAAACTCCCTCGGGGATGCGGTCGCAGTCGTAAGGGGCGCTGCTATGGAGCGCAAGCTGGATGCGGCTTACGCTTTTAATGAACCCATGTTGGAAGATATCCGCAGAGTTCCCGGATTTGAAAGCGGACCCATTGTGGTCGCGATGTTTTTTTTAATGGAAGGACGCCATGCGGGTGCGGAGGGGGACGTGGCTGGGATTTGCTCCGATGTGTGTCAGCGTTTTCCCGACGCCGGACCGATGGCGATGACGGATTTGTTGGGTTCAACCGATTGGTTGGTGCCAGTTCTGGTAGATCGCTTGCAAACGGCTCTTTCAACTTTATAGCAGTTCCGACCGGTTCGACATAGCCTCGCAACTCTGTTGTGGACGCTGATCTCACACCAATCCGGCAACCGTCTGTTTTGTTCGTGACTTACCTCATTGCAGAGAATACCTTCTCAAAATGCCCCGCAGTCGATTTTACCAAAGTGTCTCCCAGTATTTCAAAAAGGCTGCGCGCCATTCCACGCATCCGGCAGGTGTGCTGGAACAAGTACGGGTCTGCAATGCAACTTACCGGATGCAGTTTCCGGTGCGGGAGGACGATGGCACGGTGCGGGTTGTTGAAGCCTTTCGTGCCGAACACAGCTATCACCGCTTGCCTACGAAGGGAGGGATCCGCTTCAGTAAACATGTTAATCTCGACGAAACGGTCGCGCTTGCTTCCTTGATGACCTATAAATGTGCCCTTGTCGGGGTTCCCTTCGGTGGCGCAAAGGGCGGCGTGCGGGTCGATCCCGCGCAAATATCCGATGGCTTTCGCGAGCGTGTAACGCGCCGCTACACGGCAGAATTGATACGGAAAAATTTCATTGGCCCGGATATTGATGTGCCAGCTCCGGACTACGGCACGGGTGAGCGGGAAATGGGCTGGATTGTCGATACTTGCAAGAATATCAATATGAACGCCGCCGCCACCTACGCCAGTGTAACAGGCAAGCCGCTCTCAATGCAGGGCATTGCTGGACGCACGGAGGCGACCGGGCTGGGCGTGTATTATGGCATTCGCAGCGCCTGCGATGCGCCTGAGCTCATGAACCCCCTCGGTCTGATTCCCGGCATGGCAGGCAAGCGCTTCATCGTTCAAGGGCTGGGCAAGGTCGGTTACTACACCGCAAAGTTTATGACCGAGGACGGCAAAGCTATTTTGGCCGGTGTTGCCGAGCGCGAGGGTGCTCTTTATCACAAGGATGGGATGGATCTCGAAGCGATTGTCAAACACCGCCAGAAAACGGGTTCCCTGGAGGGCTTTCCAGGTGGTGAATTTATCGCCGACCGCATGGCCATCCTGGAATACCCGTGCGATATCCTTGTTCCCGCTGCGCTGGAAGGGCAGATTACAACCGCGAATGCCGACCGCATCCAGGCAAAGATAATAGCCGAGGCAGCCAATGGTCCAGTCGAGTCCGATGCTGAGAAAATTTTGCTGGCCCGCAAAGTTTTGATCCTTCCGGATTTGTTTTTGAATGCTGGCGGGGTAACCGTTTCTTACTTCGAGTGGTTGAAAAACCGAGCCGGAGTGAGCTTTGACCGCATGACCGCACGTCATGAAGAGCTCACCAAGCAGCAAATGATCGGGGCGATGGAGCAACTGAGCGGCACTCGCTTGCCAGCTGATGAGGCTTCCAGAGTCCTCGCCCGTCCCAATGAGCGCACGCTCGTTTTAGCCGCGCTCGAGCAGACGATGTTGCGCGCCTTCGACACCCTCTGCGCATTTCAGCATGAGCGCAAGGTGGAGGACCTGCGGACCGCCTCCTTCCTGTTTGCGATCGAGCGGGTGGCCGATAGCTACCGTCATCACGGTATTTTTCCTTAAACCTGAATTACACAGACAAAAACGATGGATCAAGCCATTGCCTGCGTCATTTTTTGTCTACAAGCCACTCTGCGACTGGGCTGACATCCACCAAAGGTTATGTTTGCTGGAAAGGGTTTCGCGGTCGGGCATGGGAAAGGCAATCACCGTTCCCTCGGCACCCAGATAAAATCCGCTGGCAAGATTGGCGAAGAGGTCGCTGAGCAAAAGCTCGCGGTTAACCACTTTACTGGCCTTGCCAGGACGCTCCAGCAATGAGTTCATACATTCGCGCAAATGCGGCAGATTCTGATAGGGTAGGTTGCCGGCGTTGCCTTTTTCAGGATCGTTTGCCAAATGACCGAGACGCATATCTGCCAGCAATAGCTTTGGCAAGGAGACTGGATTTTCGCGACTGGTCATGAAACGCACAAATTCCGATGGTGCCAACCGGCTGACCACCCGTGGGGTAACGGGCGACAATTCCTGATAAAGATAATAGCATTGCTTCTTGTCGCTGGCAACAACCTCGCGGGCATCCAGTCCCAGCGTTAAGCCTTTGCGTGTCGTAATGTAAAGCTTGCGCACGGCCTCCACCGGAACCCTTTCGAGGACACGGTAAATAGCCAGATAGGCGGATCGCCGCGGATCGCCGGATTCGTGGGGACGACAGCGCTCATCAAGGTTATCCAAGCCGAAGGCTGGCAGCGCAAGCTGAGGTTCCAGCTCAAAAAAAATCGCTGGCCCACTCGACATCCGACGATTGCCAGTAGATAAATAACGGCCAAAGGCTTCAGGCTGGAGCATCGAAGCAATTAGCGATTCAGGAACAATGGATAAATACAGATAAGTGCTCATGGGATGGGGTAAGCGTATTTAAGAAATGTTCCTAATACCAATAACAGTAGGATAATATTGCGCAAGCGCAAAAAGTGATGGAACGATTGCCGGAAAAAAAGTCAATCACTAGGCTTGACACGCTTCATCCCGAGCGCTTTGATCTTCCGTTTTTCTTTAAATCGCATTTTCTCCAAGTATTCAGCATCATGGCTTTAAAAATACGTCTCCAGCGTCACGGTTCCAGTCACTCACCTTTCTATCGCATGGTTGTGGCCGAGGCCCTTGCTCGTCGTGACGGCCGCTTCGTTGAAGTGGTCGGAACTTACAACCCGCAGGCTCGCAAGGCGGTTCCAGAGGTTGATTTGAAACTCGACCGCATTGACTATTGGATTTCCGTTGGCGCACAACCAACCGATACCGCCCGTAGCTTGATCCGTCGCGCTCGCCGTGAAGCTCCAGCTGCCGAAGC
>SKFT01000088.1 GCA_007117865.1 Puniceicoccaceae bacterium
AAGGAATCCACGCCAATGCTGACGATCAGGCCGCCCTTGACTTTGGAGCGCACGCGTCCGGCAACGACAGAGCCTTCCTCACACTGAGTGAGGATGGTTTCCCAGTTTTTCTTCTGCTCCGCCTTGTCGTAGGATACGACCGGATTGCCGTCGCGGTCTTCCAGCTTTTCCAAAAAGACTTCGATTTCATCACCGACTTGCAACTCGCTCATGTCGACAAATTCCACGGCAGGTATAATGCCTTCGGATTTGCCGCCAATATCAATGACGACTTCGGTGGGACGCAGCTCGATAATGCGCCCCTTGATGATATTTCCCTCGTTGAGGTTTTCGACGCTGCTTTCTTTAAGCAGCTGTTCCATTAATTGACTCATAATGTTTTCCGTCACGCCATTGCAGACGGATATTGGTTGAAGGTTAAACGTTTGTGAATGATCAGTTTTAATCCGGTTCCGACCGAAAAAAGGTTAAATACTGCGTATCGGAATTTGCCATGGCAAGCGAAAAGGCAGCCGTTACCAATTATTTTTTGAGGCTCAGCATTTGCTGGTCAATAGCATTGAGAATCTGGCCTTTGCCGATGCCTTTTTCGGCAGAGGAGATCAAAGTAGCAGCTGGTTTGATGCCCTGTTCCTGCATGGCAGCCATAACGGCTTTTTGATTGGCGCTGGCCGCGGATTGGGAAAGCTTGTCGATTTTGGTAAAAATGAGGCTAAAGGGTAGCCCTTCGCGCCCCAACCAGGCTGCAAATTCCAAATCAAGCGGTTGTGGCTGGTGGCGGGAGTCGATCAAAAGAAATGTTTGCAGCAGATTAACGCGCCCCAGCAGGTAGTCCAAAACCGCTTGATTAAAGGTGCTCCTTTCGGACTGCGCAACTTTGGCAAAGCCATAGCCGGGCAGATCGACCAAATACCACTTTCCGTTGACCCGGTAGTGATTGATCGTGCGGGTTTTGCCGGGTGTGCCAGAGACCTTGGCGATGGCCTTGCGCCCAACCAAGCGGTTGATCAGCGAGGATTTGCCAACATTGGAACGTCCTATAAAGGCAAATTCCGCATGGGTAGGCGGTGGGCATTGATCGAGTCCAATCGCGGCTCCCACAAAATCAACAGAAACAATTTTCATAGTTGGGGATTAAGCACTTGGGCAGTCGACTCGGCAATGTTTTTTGCGGCGATGCTTGCAGTGGTCCACGCGGCCTGAAAATTGAAGCCACCAGTGATCCCGTCTATATCCAGACATTCACCCGCAAAATAGAGGTTGGGAGTGATTTTGCTTTCCATTGTGCGGAAATCCACATCCTTGAGTGCCACACCGCCACAGGTCACAAACTCATCCTTGTTGGTAGTTTTGCCTGAGATGGAAAATTGGCTGGACACGAGCGTTTCCATCAATTGCCGGGCCATGGCTTTGGTGAGTTGATTCCACGGTCGGGCGTCGCCGCAGTTGGCGGTGGCGCATAACTTTTGCCACAGCCGCTTTGGCAAGGGCGAGGGTGGGGTGTTGTGGATGGCTTTGTTGCCGTTTTCGATGCGTTGTTGTTCAAACCATGCCTCCAAACTGGCACTGCTTTGTTGCGGCAACCAGTTCACTGCAATCGAGGTATGGTAGTTGCGCTCGGCAAATACACGCGCTTCCCAGGCGGACAGCCGCAACACGGCGGGACCGCTTAATCCGCGGTGTGTGATGAGCAATGGACCTTGATAGCGCCGTTTGCTATCGGCCAAACCCACGCTCACGTTTTCTACCGCCACACCCGCTAATCCGCTCAGGCGGCGGTCGCTGCAATTGACCGCAAAGAGCGAAGGGGCGAGTGGTGCAATGGTATGCCCCAATGCTTCAAGTTGCCGTTGCAGGTTATTGCTTTTGAGTGAGCCTACGGCGAGGCACAGCTTGCGGGCCTTGACCAGTGCAAAGGCCGGATTGTCAAAATGCAATTGCCAGCCCGCCTGCTCGGGCAAGGGTTCGCAGTGCTGGAGCGCACAGCGCGTTTGCAGGGCGATTCGCTGACGCTGAGCTTCGCTTAGAAAACAGTCGATGATCGTTTCCGAGGAATCGCTTGTTGGAAACATCCGGCCATCGGGCTCGGTTTTCAACTCCACGCCGCGCTCGGCAAACCAGCGCATGGTATCCTTGGGTTGCCAGCGATGGAAGGCAGCCCGCAGCGGATTGCGACCACGCGGATAATGTTGCGCCAAGCGCTGCGGCTCAAAGCAGGCGTGCGTGACATTGCAGCGACCGCCGCCGGAGATGCGCACTTTTTGCAAAAAACGATTGCTCTGTTCAAACAGCATGATTCGCAGTTGTGGATGATAGTGGGCTGCTTGCAGGGCGGTGAAAAAACCACCGGCACCCCCGCCAACAACGGCGAGGTCGCAATCAAATGAAGCTAAACTGGAGATTATCGGCGAAATGGCGCAGCGTTATTTAAGTGTTTTGCAGCAACCCCTCCCACTCCTTGTAGGCTTTGGCTATTTCACTTTCGAGGAAGCGCATCTTTTTTCCGGCTTCGACGGCTGTCAGATTGTGCTCTGCCAGAAAAGCAGGATCAGCCATATGCTGCATCCATGTCGCGAGCTCGGCTTCTTTTCGTTCGATTAATAGCGGCAGATCACGCAAGGCCGCACGTTCTTTATTCGAAAGGGTTTTCTTTTTCGTCGTCGGGGTCGCGGTTTTTGCGTTTTTTGTGGAGGAGGTTTTTCCGTTAGCTACAGTTTTGTCGGCAGAGAGCCAAGTTTCGGTTCCACCGAAGCGTTCCTCAACTGAGCCGTTGCCACTTAATACAAAACAGTGGGTGACCACGTTGTCCAAAAAAGCACGGTCGTGGCTAACCAATAAAACGGTGCCGGGAAAATCCAGTATGCGCTCTTCCAGCAGCTCAATTGTTTCCAGGTCGAGGTCGTTGGTTGGCTCGTCCATTACCAGCACGTTGGCGGGTTGGGCAAATAGACGGGCCAGCAAAACGCGGGCGCGCTCGCCGCCGGATAACTTGCGGATGGGCGCGCGAGCGCTTTCCGGAGTAAATAAAAAGTCCCGCAGGTAGGAGAGGATGTGACGCGGCTTGCCATCGATGGTAACGCTATCGCTGTGCGGCGACACATTTTCGGCGACGCTGAGTTTGTCGTCAAGTTTGGCGCGTTGTTGATCGAAGTATGCTATCTCCAGGCGGGTGCCATGGATGACACTGCCTTGGCTGGGTTCAAGTTCTCCGAGCAGAAGCTGCAGCAGGGTGGTTTTGCCTGCTCCATTGGGGCCGACCAAGCCGATTTTATCGCCGCGCCAGATGGTGGTGGAAAAGTCGCGAATGAGTGCTGGCGTCTGCGGATAGGCAAAAGTCAGATCCTTTAGGGTCAACACTTTGCGACCACTGGCATTGGCGGTTTGAATGCCAATTTTGGCATTGTCGCGCAAATCGCGCCGCTCGGCGCGCTCGACACGCAGCTTTTTTAGCGAACGCACCCGCCCTTCATTGCGCGTGCGCCGTGCCTGAATCCCCTTGCGTATCCAGATTTCCTCTTCAGCGAGTTTCTTGTCAAAGGCCTGCCAGTGGACGCTCTCGGCATGCAGTTGATCGGCTTTGCGGCTGAGGAAAGTCGGATAGTCGCAATCCCAGCGAGTCAGCCGCCCGCGATCGAGATCAAGCAGTGAGCTGGCGATACGCTGTAAAAAAACGCGGTCGTGGGTAACGAAGACCAACGCGCAGGGAAGGTTCAACAAAAAGCGTTCCAGCCAAGTAATAGCCGGTATATCGAGGTGGTTGGTTGGTTCGTCAAGTAGCAGCAAATCCGGCTCACCCACTAATGCACGTCCCAATAGCGTACGCCGTTTCATGCCGCCAGAGAGGGTCGCGAAAGGAGCATCCGGATCCAGCTCGAGTTGACTCAGCAAGCGTTCGATGCGGTGCTCCAGATTCCAGTCATCATGCAGGGTCAGCGCATCTTCCTGTTGCTGCAGCAATTCCGCCAGCGTTTCGTTGGCAGGGTCAAGGGTTACCTCTGCCAGCAGCTGATGGTAGCGCTGCAGGCGGGCGGTCTGATCGCCAAGGGCGGCGGCAACAACGTTGAATACCGAACCTTCGAGTGCATCCGGAACACGCTGATCCAAGAGCGCGACCTTGAGTTCCGGCAATGCTTCGCGTTCGACTTTGAGTGGCTCGATGGTTCCGGCAATGACTTGCAAGAGTGTCGACTTGCCCTCGCCATTGCGTCCCAGAAGTCCGATGCGGTCGCCTTTGGCGATGGTGAGTCCGGCGTTATCGAGGACCGGACGGTCGCCAAAGGCCACCGTTAAATTGCGCAGTGTCAGTATCATATTATGGGTTTTCGCTTGGGCGGGACAGTTTTGGTTCACAGTTGAGTGCGAACCATCCCTCAAGGGCTTCTGTGCCAGCCAAGTTGGCATCCACCACGATCGCGTTATGCGATTCCGCCATGGACTTGGTTTCAGGATCAAATGTACGCACCAATACCGCAGCGGAGTATTGATCGAGTTTTTGCAATAATGAGCCGATATTGGAACGCCCCCGGAGGGTCAATAAAATGAAGCGAGCCTTTTCCACATTGGCATCCGATAACACGCTGCTTCGGCTACCATCGCCTTCAATACAGGCAACCCCCTCTTGCATCAATGCATTAATAATCGCCGGGTCATCGTCGACCACAATCACGGCAATACCGGCATCTTGGAAGACCTTTAGCGATTTGGCACCGGTTTGACCGTAGCCGACAATAATGGCGTGTTGCTCCAGTTCGCTGAGCTTATGTCCCCGCCGCCGCGCTTTTGGGTGCAAGCGCATTAAATACCAGACAAAACCATCGCGGGCGAGGTAGGGAGTGAGCGCCATGGTACTAACGGTGATAAGGGCGAACATGGAAAAGACTTCCTGCGAAATTTGTCCAATAACAACCCCCGACAACATCACCATTAGCGAGAATTCGCTGGTTTGTGAAAGTAACACACCCGACTCGATTGAGGCTTTGGTGGAGAAGCCCATGCGCTCGGCAACAAAGGTCACTAGCACAATAGTCACCACAATCAGAACAACCACAAAGATGGCAGCGTGGGCAAAGTAAATGACAGGCGGGAACGTACACAGAAAGCCAATACCAATAAAAAACAGCGCTACGAAAAAACTGTTTAGCGAATCTACCATGCCCCGGATCAAGCCATTCATCGGAAAGGCTGAGAGGGCAAAGCCAGCCAGGAAGCCACCAACGATGTAGGGTAGTCCAGTTTGCATGGCCATCAAAATAAACAAGAACAGCATTGTTAGCGCAAACAGCAACCGTTCCTCATCATCCAAATGCAATTGACGCACCACCCATGGCACTACACGGAAATGCAAAATAGCCGCTGCGATCACCAATAGTAACAGGTAGCCGATGTCAATCAAAGTCGCTAGCCAGCCCTCTGCCGCCCGCGCCAGCACCACCAGAAAGAAAACGATCAATACGTCCTGTAGCAATAAGACCCCCACCACCAGTCGTCCAAAGGGCTCAAATCTGCATTGCCGCTGTTGTAGTTGTCGCACAACTACCAGAGTTGAGCTAGCCGACAGAGCGCAGCCAAGATAGAGTGCCGGGATGAGGGGATAGCCCAATGCAAGTGCCACCCCAATGCCTATCCAGCCAAGGATGAAAAATTGCCAGAAACCAACATGGAATATAGCCCGCTTGCGACCCTTCACGCGGTTGGGACTGAGGTCAATGCCCGCCGCGAAAACCAGGAAAGCCAGACCCAACTCAATCACATGACGCAGTGATTCCGCAGGAATCTCCAC
>SKFT01000135.1 GCA_007117865.1 Puniceicoccaceae bacterium
CTAGTCCCTAGTCCCTTGTCCCCAGTCCCGCTGGCACCAAGAGCTGAATATCTGTGCTAAACATGCACGGATTTTAACAGTAAGGTACTAAATCAGGAGAAGTTACCTTTTTATTACCCAACCCGGCATAGCTGGCACCAAACTCACAAAATTGATTCGATTTGGTATTACTCCGAGCGCACCGTGTAAGCCGTATCACTGGCAATGCGTGCCTGCATACGCGCAAAAGCGGGGTTGACCTCCTCTTCGCGCAAGGTCCGGTCTACAGCACGGAAACGCAGCGAGAACGCAAGACTGCGCTTGCCTTCTGGAATTCCTTTGCCGCTGTAACAGTCGAATAAATCAATACCCTCCAACGCGTAATCCTTGATTTCCGCACGCACGATTGTTTCCAATTGTGCAATCACCTTGCCCGCTGACTCAGACGCATCGACCAAAAGCGCAATATCGCGCACCGTGGCGGGGAATTCGCTCAGTGGCTGATAGCGTTTACGCTTGCTTTTACGCTCCTCAAAATGCTCAGGACGAATATATAATGATCCAGCCAACACCGGCTCATCAATATCCCAGCGCTTCAAAACTTCGCCATCCAAGAGACCTACCGTCACACCAAAACCGCGCTTTTGCTCAATAACAGCTGCCGCATGTCCACTCTGCCAACTGGCGCGATTCTCATCCACCGGCGCAAAATCAAGCGCTTGCACTCGCACACCTGCCAGCACCAATAAATCCTCCACCATGGCACGGGCAGTGAAAAAATCAGCTCGCTCACGCTGCTTCCAGCGGGTCGCATCGCCTGCCAACAACACCACAAAGGCGATCGAAACATACTCCGTCACCACCCCGTCGCGCTCGCGGAAAATACGTCCACGCTCAAAGAAGCGACGCGCTCCCGTTTGCCGCGCACGATTGAAACGCAAAACATCCAATAAACCAGGGATCAACGATGGACGCAAGTGACTTTGGTCACTGGTCAAGGGGTTGGCCAGTGCGAGCGCATCACCATTGCCTCGTCCAAACCACAACTCCACCTCATCACGCGAGCGCATGCTATACAATAAGGCTTCATCAAAACCCGCTCCTGTCAGCAGACGCGCTGCAGCTTCCTGAAAATCATACACTCCGGCATCACTGCCGCCCACAACTGGAACCGTTACCCGCGTTTGCGGAATTTTATCGGTGCCAAAAACACGCACAAATTCCTCCACCAGATCAATCGGACGCTCCAAGTCGCCGCGGAATGAGGGTATCCCCACCCGCCAAACGATCTCATCGGTATCGCGCTCGTGCGTCTGCACTTCCAAATCAAGGCTTTCGAAGACGCGCTTGATAGCTTCATCCGTGACCTCAAAGCCAATCCGTTCACGCACAAAATCCGGCATTATTTCAATTTCTGTAATCGTCTCCGGAATCGCGCCAGCCGTCAACATCACACCCACCTGCTGCCCCCCAGCACTTGCCAGTATCAAATCCAGCGCACGCAACGCGGCAAACTCGACCCCGTGCGGGTCGACTCCGCGCTCAAAGCGGTAAGAGCTATCTGAACTCAACCCCAACGCGCGTGCGGTTGCGCGTACGGCGGAGGGGTTGAAATAGGCCGCTTCCAGCACAATTGAAGTCGTGGAAACATCCACTTCAGCCGCAACTCCACCCATAACACCCGCCACCGCAAGCGGACGGTTGTTATCGGCAATAACGGTCATGCTCTCTTGCAGCACCCGTTCCTTGCCATCCAAGGTGGTAATGCGCTCGCCTTTGAGTGCCCGTCGCACATGCAAGCCCGCACCCTCGATGCGGGCCGCATCAAATGCATGCAAGGGTTGTCCCAACTCATGCAATACATAGTTGGTCACATCGACCACATTGTTGATCGGACGCAGGCCAATGACCTCAAGTGCATCCGCCAACCACTTCGGACTGGGGCCAACCTTGATACTATCTATCCGAATAGCAGTGTAATACGGACACTCCGCACGCTCATCCAAACGCACTTCCTTGAGTATTGCCTGGGCACGCTCGCCATAATCGTTGGCACGGTCAATCGTGCCATCCACCTGCGGCCATGCCAAATCAACCGAATAACGCGCTGCCAATTCGCGCGCAATGCCGAGATGGCTCAAACAGTCGGGACGATTGGGCGTCACCTCCACCTCCAGCAGCGTGTCGGCATCAGCAAACACCGCGTTGACACTCTTGCCCAACGGCTCCGACGCATCAAGAATCAATATACCTTCATGATTATCGCCCACGCCCAACTCACGCGCCGAACACAGCATGCCAGCCGATTCAACACCACGTAATTTGGAGCGCTTGATCTTGAAATCGCCGGGCAAAACCGCTCCCGGCAAGGCAACCATCACATGATCCCCGGCCTTGAAGTTCTTGGCCCCGCATACAATGCCATGCGGCTCACCGCCCTCTTCCGTTACCACCGAGCAAACACTCAGACGATCGGCGTTGGGATGCTGCTCAAACGACTCAATACGTCCGACGACGATATTCTCCAAGGCTGGTGGTCCCAACCGCGTCATCGTCTCAATATCAAAACCCAACAAAGGCAAGGCTTCCGCCACCGCCTCCGGCGTGATACCCGCAGGCAAATACTGCTTTAACCAATTATAGGAAATTTTCATAACAATTTTTGTAACTACTCAGGTATTCAGAATCCAGGGGACAGGAGGCTTAAAAGGCTGAAGGTGAAAGGCGGAAGGCGAAAGGAATACAAGTTCGAGTATACAGTTGCGTTGTTACTAATCGTAATCTTAATCCCAACCCGGCGAGGCGGCACCAAAACGTGAAAAGTGGAAAGGCTATGTTGAAGTCTCCTGTTTGCGCGGTCGCTGTTTCCCGATTCGCGCTGAGACCGGCTAAAGCCGGAACTCCAACCTGTTGCATTTGGCTGACCGCGGGAGCGTGTTGGAGTTCCGCGTTTACGCAGTTTCCCACCCAAATTCTTAATTCATAATTCATAATTTTAATAGTCCTACCGCGGTATTAGCAGCAATGGATACTTCAAATGTCTTTACTGGATTTCTCATTCTGACTTCTGACTCCTGAGAAATTAACCGGCAAACTGACGCAAAAAGCGGCGGTCGTTTTGATAGTAATAACGAATATCATCAACACCCTGCAAAATCATCGCAATACGCTCAATACCCATGCCAAAGGCAAACCCACTAAAGCGTCCGGCATCAATGCCGCAGGCCTCAAAAACCGTCGGGTCAACCAGTCCACAACCCATGATCTCCAACCACCGATGACTCAACTTACCCAAATCCGGCGAGTAGAAATCCATCTCAAAACTCGGCTCGGTAAACGGGAAGAAACTTGGACGTAAGCGCGTCTTAGCCTTCGATCCAAATACCTCGCGCACGAAATGATCAAGGGTCGCCTTGAGATCGGTCAAGCTCACCTGCTCATCGACATACAAACCCTCAATCTGATGAAAGTTTGCACTGTGCGTAGCATCCGGTGTATCGCGGCGAAAACAACGTCCAGGAGCCACAATACGCACAGGCGGTGGCTCGCGCAAGAGCGTCCGAATCTGTACCGTTGAAGTGTGCGTGCGCAGCAAATAACGCTCGCTTTCGCGCTTGCTGACGTTGTCGAAATGCGCGACATCAGGTAGGTAATACGAATCCTGCATGTCGCGCGCCGGATGATCACCCGGCATATTGAGCGCATCAAAGCAGAAAAACTCGGTCTCCACCTCGGTCGCCTCGGCGACATTAAAGCCGATCCGGCGAAATACCCTAACCAACTCTTCGCGCACCTGCGCAATCGGATGAATCGTCCCCGCGCCATCATCAATACGCGGCAAGCTCGGATCTACCGGCGGCCCCAAACGCACGGTTCGCTCGGCCGTCTCAATACGACCCACAAGCTCCTCAAACAAGGCCAATAGACTTTGCTTGGCTTCGTTAATCTGACGCCCCACCGCTGGCTTTTCCTCCTTCGGTACCTTACCCATCTCCTTCATGGCCTCGGTCAATGTGCCACGCGGCCCCATAAACCGGGCTTTGAATGCCTCCATCGCGGCCCTGTCTGCCACCACTCCAGCACCCTGACGGGCCTCCTCAACGATTGCGCTTAACTGCTCTTGCAAACTCATAAAGATCAATGGCTACCAACCCAGCGATCAGAGGCAATCGCAAAAAATGCAAATCGGGATCAAAGCCGGACACGAAGCCTTGCGGAACCACCGGATTGGTATCGGTAAACCCAAGTGCCCGCAAGCACGCCGTCCCCGCTCTCCCGAGCGAGCTTACATTCGCCGTAACCTCAAACGTAAGTTTGGGGCGCTGTTCCCAGCCCAACTGCAAGCACTCTAAACCACTGCCGGCGAATGAATTCGTCGTTCCCGGTTATTTTCGACACATTCAGCCTGACGGCGAGAAGGCACCTCGGCACAAAAAAAACGCCGCACTGGAATTCCCGTGCGGCGCTTGTTGAAATTTAATTTTTGAAATCTGGAAAATCAATTTCCGGCTTGCGCCGCTTTGGCTTGCTCAACCACTGCCTTGAAGGCTTCCGGTTGATGAATCGCCAACTCGGACAACTGCTTGCGGTCGAGCTGAATATTAGCAGCTTTGAGACCGGACATCAAACGACTGTAGTTGATACCCAATGGACGGCATGCGGCATTGATACGCACGATCCAAAGCTGACGAAATTCCGTCTTCTTTTTGCGCCGGTCGCGATAGGCATAAACCTCCGCGTGATCGACCGCATCTTTGGCAAAGCGGAAAAGGCGCGATTTGTTACCGAAGTAACCGCGGGCCTTTTTGAGGACTTTTTTGCGGCGCTGCAGCGTCGCGGGTGCATTTGTAACTCTTGGCATGTTGTGTGTTTCCTTATAGTTTGAGCCGCGCTCGGGTCGCCGTTAAATTTTACCCGTGGTGCGGACGATTTTAAAGCAGTATCAAGATGAGGTAGCTTTTCGCTTACGCGAAGGGCATACCACGCATCAGATCAGCAGCGCGCGCAGGCGCCACCAACTTGTCGCAGCCAGCGCGGCGGCGCTGTTTGACACTCTTGTTGCGGAGAAGATGCCGATGCCCAGGAGTCCGGCGCATGAGTTTACCCGTGCCGGTGATCTTGAAGCGTTTGGCAATTGATTTGCGTGTTTTCTGCATAACGAGAAAGAAGTGAAAAGAATTGAAAGTATTGGACTGTCTCGGTTTGTAAAGGGGAAAAACCAACAAAAACCAGATCTCCCCAAAAAATCCCCTATTTCATTCTTCACCAACGTGGAGAGATGGCGCGGCCTTAGCCGTTGCCATCCTCGACTGGTTGGCTTTTTCGATTAGCTAAGATTGAACGAAGTGTCTTGGGATTTCTCCGCATATCCAAGACCGCAATCACCTCAACTTGATTTTGTTCCTTTTGGTAATAAACGGCAAAAGGAAACCGTTTCATCAACAGGCGAAAGTATCCGAAATGCGACGAATGGATTCCGGCTTATATGCTAAGTGAGGTAATGTCCGCGAGTGCTGATGCAGCAAAATAAACGCCGACACCTTCTTCACTTTCCTCGTAAAATTGCTTCCCGATAAGAACGTCTTCGACGGCCTCCTCAAGCATCGTCACATTAAATCGACTCATCCTTCGATACGTTCTTTTGCCTCATCAAGGGATAGAAAGATTGCTTGTCCAGAAGCGATTTTTGAAGATCGGCCCTTCAAAACACCTTCGTGCCAATCGGGCGACATGGGCTCTCTGTCTTCGTGGCATAATGCATCCCAGAGTGCCTCCATAGTCATAAGGCGTTCATTATGAG
>SKFT01000169.1 GCA_007117865.1 Puniceicoccaceae bacterium
CTATGTCTTTGTCGAGGCGCAGGCGCAGTGGGTTGCGAAGTGGCTGGGACGCAAGAAGCCCGGCAGCTGTTATCAGCTCGGCCACGGTGAGTGGACGCTCAACAGGCGCTTGCGGGGGAAGTCAATTATAATGGTATAGGCTGAACCTTTAGCAAATTAAATTTGATAATCAGGACGCTCCACATTTTCATGTAAGCCGCATTCGCGTTTAAGCCCCCCAAAACGGGTATCCTCGGCAGACATCCCATCAGCCAAACGCTCGGTGCTATGCCAATCACCGACAGAAACATAACCTTGCTCCCAGAGTGGATGATAGGGCAAGCCGTTCTGCTGTAAATATGAATAAACGTCCCGGTCACTCCAATCAATGATCGGATATATTTTCCAAATACGGTTTTGCTTTTCCGCAACCGGTCGCTTGCTGCGGGTGGAAGACTGGAAACGACGAAGACCTGAAAACCATGCTTTTGCGCCAATCTCACGAATGGCGCGATCCATCGGTTCAATTTTATTAATGCGGTTGTATTCATCCAGACCCGCCAAGCCTTTTAGCCATAGTTTGCCATGAATCGCCTCTTGATAGGCTGCGGAACGATTTGCACTGTAAACCCGCAGGTTCAGATTTAATCGCTCCCGCAACTGTTCAGCAAAGCGGTATGTCTCTGGGAAGTGATAGCCGGTATCAATGAAGACAACGGGAATGCCGGGAACGGTTTCACTTAGTAAATGCAACATAACGGCACTTTGAATACCAAAGCTGGTAGTCAAGACCAAGGCCTCTCCGAAGTGTTCAACTGCCCATGCGATACGCTCATGAGCACTAAGCATTTCCAAATCCGGAGCGCCTGCTGCGTGATGGTAATGGTTGATATTGCTTGCTTGTTCCACAATATTATGCATTCATAAGTTGATTACTTATAAACTCAAAAATTGCAACAAGAAATTCGGTAAAACCTTATACCCGGGTAAAAATATCAATCTTTTACACACACTTGGTTCCTTTTCTCTTTGCATTTTCAACAATTAGCCTACAAAGAAGGGTATTGAAATTTGCCCGGGTGGTGAAATTGGCAGACACGCCAGACTTAGGATCTGGTTCCGCAAGGAGTAAGGGTTCGACTCCCTTCCCGGGCACCACTTTAAACAAATCAATCGTCATTACCTAATTATCTTTTATGATGGCAAAAGCAACTCCCACATTTCACTATCAAAAGATGTTTCCGCTCGGTGAGGACCGGACGGAATACCGTCTATTAACCGATGAATTCGTAGAGTGCGTCGATTTCAATGGCGAAAGCATATTAAAGGTTGCACCGGAAGGGCTTACTTTTTTAGCCGAAACTGCGATGCGTGAAATTGCCTTCAAGCTCCGCACTGAGCATCTGGAAAAAGTGGCGGCTATTTTGGACGATCCTGAGTCAACAGAAAACGACCGTACTATTGCGCTAACGATGTTAAAGAATGCCGAGGTTTCTGCACATGGCGTGCTACCGTTTTGTCAGGACACGGGCACTGCCATCATCCTGGGCAAGCGAGGTCAGCGAGTCTGGACCGGGGGGGGCGATGAAGCGGCACTCTCCAAAGGCATTTATAATACCTACACCAAGGAAAACCTCCGCTACTCACAAACTGCTCCTTTGACTATGTATGAAGAGGTCAACACTGGCACCAATCTACCGGCCCAGATCGATCTTCTTGCCACCGATGGAAACACCTACGATTTTCTTTTTGTCGCCAAAGGAGGTGGATCGGCGAACAAGACGTTTTTGTTCCAAGAGACCAAAGCCCTGCTTAATCCCGCCAATCTGCAAAAGTTCTGCATCGAAAAAATGGGGACACTGGGAACCTCCGCCTGCCCACCCTACCATATTGCGATTGTTGTCGGTGGGCCATCAGCCGAGACGACAATGAAAACGGTAAAGTTGGCCTCGACAAAATACTATGATGAACTACCGACCAGCGGCAATGAGCACGGGCGAGCTTTTCGCGATAAGGTTTTAGAGGAAAAGTTGATGTCTTACACTCGGAAGATGGGTTACGGAGCTCAATTTGGCGGCAAGTATTTTGCGCTGGACATCCGGGTTATTAGACTACCCCGCCATGGTGCCTCTTGTCCTGTGGGAATAGGGGTTTCCTGCTCGGCAGACCGCAATGCCAAGGCGAGGATTGATAAGGACGGCATATGGCTGGAAAAGCTTGAGGAAAATCCGGGTCGATTTATTCCGGCAAATGTAGTGGAGAATAAGCCTAGAGAAGCTGTTAAGATCGACCTTAATCGTCCCATGCCGCAAATCCTTGCTGAGCTTAGCCGATATCCGGTAACCACGGCTCTTTCATTAACGGGCGCGATTGTGGTTGCGCGCGATATGGCACATGCCAAGTTGCAGGAACGCTTAGATCGCGGTGAAGCGTTACCGGACTACATAAAGAACCATCCGATATACTATGCAGGTCCGGCAAAAACGCCAGTAGGCAAACCTTCAGGATCCTTTGGCCCCACCACGGCGGGGCGCATGGATTCGTATGTGGCCTCTTTTCAAGCCGCAGGGGGTTCCATGATTATGTTGGCAAAAGGTAATCGTTCGCAGCAAGTTACCGATGCCTGCAAGAAGTATGGTGGTTTTTACTTAGGATCAATTGGTGGTCCTGCTGCGCTTCTTGCCGAAAACAATATCAAGCATGTTGAGCTTTTGGAATATCCCGAACTGGGAATGGAAGCGATTTGGAAAATCGAGGTTGAAGATTTTCCGGCCTACATCTTGGTCGATGACAAGGGTAACGATTTTTTTGCAGCTATCCGTGACACCTGTTCTAAATGTGCACTGGAAGCATACGAGACGGCCAAACAAGCGGCTACTGCATAGTGATACCGAATTCATTCATTTTTGAGAGTGTGCTATGCAGTTGAGTGACGCCAGCTGACAAGCGTTGCCTGTAGGTTTCGGTTACCACGCCAATAATTCCAGCCGAGACGAAAAGCCAGATCGATACTGGTTGAGGCAGGAGGTGGCTCTATTGGTCGCCAAGCCACGAAAGTAAGGGATTGACCATATCCTGTTGGCAGCAAAAAGCGATGATGTCCCTTTCCCATAGGTCGTGGTGCCTGGTCGAGGAAGACACCTTTCATACCAAGCAGCGGCTCTGGGTTGCCCTGCCCAAAAGGTTGCAACAGATCCAGCTCTCCCGCGAGGTGTTCGTCGACATCGAGCGGATCGACCCAAGCATCAAGAATAAGTGCCTGTGTAGGTAGACCATTGGGAAATTGCTTTTGCAAAGTATCGATAAAAGATTCTCTGAAAGCATCGACATTGAGCTTGGAAAGGCTGACGCCGACCGCCATGGGATGTCCACCCCAGTGTTCCAGGAGCCCTTGACACTCGTGCAATACAGAGACCAAATTCACGCCGTTGACACTACGACCAGAGCCCTTTGCATCGCTTCCCTCGGCTCCCAAAACCAAGCATGGACGCTTAAATTGCCGCGATATGCGACTGGCAACGATACCGACTACGCCCGGGTGCCAATTTTGATCATATAAAACAAATCCTGGCGCATCGGAAAAGTAGCTATCGACCTGTGCCTCTGCCGCCTGGCAAATTGAGCGCTCAATAGACTGGCGCTCGCTATTCATTGTGTTTAATTCTCCTGCCGTAATCAGGCATCGTTCAAAATCACCTTCCAGCAACATTTCAATGGGTTTACTGGCATCATCCAATCGACCGCTGGCATTGATACGCGGGCCGAGCTTGAACGCAATGTCCGCGCTACTAAAATCATGTCCTTTATTCAAACCACTAACATGTGCAAGCGCACGTACGCCGGATCGTCGATTTTGCTTGAGATGTTGCAATCCATACCAGCTAAGCAAGCGGTTTTCACCCTGCAAAGCCACCAAATCAGCTATAGTTCCCATTGCTACCAGATCGAGAAAAGAGCTAAGCTTGAGATGAAACGCACGCGGATCGCCTAGTTCGCGGCGCAATTTGAGAAGGCCATGCATCAATTTAAAAACCAAGCCCACAGTGCAAAGATCTCTCCATGCGGCGTCCGCGCTGTCATTAACATGCGGGTTGACCAATAAGCAATCAGAACGGGCTGCTGATTTGGCCTGATGATGATCAACAATGATCACATCCATACCTTGTTGCCGCATAAAAGCGACGGGTTCATGCGCATTGGTGCCACAATCAACGGCAATTACCAAGCTAGGCTCGATATCGGCAAGGGCTCTCTGCAGAAGTGGCATGCTCAATCCATAGCCCTCCTCCAAGCGTCGAGGCACAAAAAAATGTGGATCCAGTCCAAAAGCGCGCAGCACACTGACCAACAAAACGGTGCTCGTCACACCATCGACATCATAATCGCCAAAGACTACAATGCGCTCACGACATTCGATAGCGGAATTAACGCGTTCGGCGGCATCGCGCAAGCAAGTGATGTCAAAAGGACAGGCTAAATCCTTTAAATTCGGTCGCAAGTAAGCTTGTGCGGATACGGCGTCACTCAAACCACGCATAACCAGTAGGCGGGCCAACGCTGGCGAGGTTTTCAATTCGCCGGACAAGGACCGCACCTGTTCTTCTTCTAGCGTCTGGGTCTGCCAATCCATCCTTCAGGAAAATACTTCGGCGCGCCATGCTAAGCTGCATGATTTCAGCTGCGCAACCATGTCGGACATAATCAAAACAGGCAAGCGTTTGGAAGCCGGTAACGGTATGATCAGGATTCTTTAGCCGATGCAGTGGCGGATGATGCTTCCCACTCATAGCGCTTGGGTGTCAGTTCACGTTCCTCGACATGACGGCGATCACCCTTATGCCACCAGAAGAAGACCGGACTGGCAATAAAGACCGAAGAGAAAGTTCCTGTAATAATACCGACGACAAAGACAAATGCGAAGTCCGTAATGACACCAGCACCGAAAATATACAGTGAAACCGCTGCCAGCAAAGTGGTAATACTGGTTAGCAGCGTGCGCGGCAAGGTGCGACTTATTGCCTGATTAACGATGCGTCGAAGATTAGTTCCGGGATTCAGTTGAAGTTCCTCGCGAATGCGGTCGAAGACAACAATGGTATCATTGATGGAATAACCGACAATCATCAAAATTGCCGCCAACATGGGAGCACTGAACTGACCACCGAAGAGCACAAAAACTCCAATTGTCATCAACACATCGTGGATGGTCGCAACAACGGCACCCACACCGTAACCGACCTCAAAGCGCAAAGCCACATAGAGCAAAATACCTACCAGCGCAAACAGCATGGAGAAGATTGCATTACGCTGGATTTCACCACTTACGGAAGCACCAATCACAACCAAACCTTCTTCTTGGAGATTGGCGGATGGGAAGGCTTGCTGGAGTTGCCGCAGGACTGCACGGCTTTGCTCAAATTCGGTTTGAATGCGCAGGACCTCGCGATCTTCACCCAGCAAGGTCTGGTAAATAGGGCGCACCTGGCCTAAATCGGCATCTTGCATAGCGGCGATAATCTCTCCTGGCTCGACACGTTCGGAGAATGCGACTGTCATTTCATCGCCCCCCGTAAAATCGATACCTAGGATGTTATCGCGATGTAAAAAGACGGTGATAACGCCGACCAAAACGATTAGCCAGGAAATCAAAAATGCTGGCTTACGATAGTTGAGAAAATTGATTTCGCCGAAGTCCAACACCTTAAGCCCCAAAATCTTCGTCAAGTTAGCGCGGTGGACAAGAAAATCGATCATCAAACGGGTGACTACCAAGGCGCAAAAGACAGA
>SKFT01000089.1 GCA_007117865.1 Puniceicoccaceae bacterium
ATGGAGATGCCGCTGAGCATGGCACCAATGATGCCGAGAAAGCCCTGGTCGGTTCCGGCAAGAAAAATGTTTTCCACCGGTGTCATGCCGCTTTTCCACTTTTCATGCGAACCGTAAATTGCCCCGGCGAGGTGTCCGGTATAGCGTTGTACGGTGGTTGGGGTGAACATATCCGTGGCCAGTGCTGTGGGTTTCCCAGTAGCGGGTGGCAGGATGCTGAGCGCGGTATCGGATAGCACACCAAACCAGAAAGCTTTTTGACGGGCATATTCATCGGCATCATAACTTTGCCAGACATCATGCCGCGCCAGTGCGGTTACCCGCAGGATACCTTCATCCAATTGCCGTCCATCGCCATAGCGATAATTATTGGGCAAACAAATCACCCCACTGCTGGGATCTACCGCCGAGCCGGGGACTGGAGCGGCGTAGCGGAAGCGCTCGCTGGTGCTGAAGAAGATAATGGTGTCCTCCCAGCCGAGTGTTTGCGGTTGTTCGTTGAAAACCGAAATGGTTTCTACAAAGGAGAGCTTGCCAATCGCGGCCTCGGCGACATTGGGGACTTGATCTGAGCACAGTCGCAGCGTTTCCACCGAGCCGATGGTCGAGATCACCTTGTCCGCCATCAGGCATTCGCCATTGTCCAGGATCAGGCGCTGAGCGCGTCCGCCGCTGACCTCAATCCGCTGCACGCCGCACTTCATTTTGCGAATGCCGCCCAAGCTGCGGTATTTGTCCTGTAAGGCGCGGATTATTACGCGCACGCCCTCAAGTGGGCGCGCAAAACCCTCAAAAAACAGCGAACGAAACATGATGGCAAATTGACCGAAGTCCATATCCTCCTCTTCGGCACTGCCATAATACATCACGGGACAAAACAGCATGTCCTCCAGTAACGGATCGCTTATGTGTTCACGCACGGTCTCTCTTGCGGAAACATAAGCGCCATCAAGGTTGAAGGCATCGTGATTGCGTATTGTGGCAACTAGCTGGCGAAAGCCATCGATTTGGCGGGGGAAGGTTTCAGCGACGGCGGTTTCGAGTATTGAGAAGTCGTTGCTAAAGGGCAGTGAGCAGCCTGGAAAAACAATGCGGGAGCCGCGTTGTTCGCACAGGTCGAGTGAGTCGCGGTCGATACGCAATTGACGCAGTAGCTTGGCCAGCGGAGTGCCCTTGACGCCAGCACGCACGAAGTTGGTCAGTGCGTGCAGTCCGACATCGTATTTGCGTCCGTCAATACTGTAGAAGGAATTGAGTCCGCCCGAGACATTGTGACGTTCGAGCAGGATGACGTTTTTCTCAGCCAGTGCCAGGCGAATGCCTGCCGCCAGTCCAGCCATACCTGCACCGATGACGACAACGTCATAGTGTGCGCCATCAAGGCTGTCGGGTGCCCTGGCCACGGAAGTGTGGAAGGTTAGCGACTTAACAAGGCAGCCGCAGTCAAGCGCCCTTGGCCGCAAACTTGGGCGTTAGGTAGGCGGCACAGCTGTCGAGTGAAGCGAGTTGGGGATAGTCCTCTTCCGGCACTTCAATACCGTGCTGCTTGCGCAGTTCCATCACGATATCGAGGAAGTCCATGGAGTCGAGGTCGAGTTGATCGCGCAGGCGCACATCGTCTTTGAGGTCGGAGGTATCTTCATCCGGCGCGATTTCATCGATGATGTCTTTAACAATCTGTTTAACTTGGTCTTCAGTCATAATATTTTAAATAGGATAGTAATTGAAGCAAGGGGGCTACTTATCATAGCGGCCAACAATGACCGCGGAATTGATCCCGAGCATACCAAATGAGTTGTTGAGGATAAATCGGACCGCGTCAACCTTCTTGGGTTCATTTAGGACCAAATTGGGCAGTGCGCATTCGGGATCAAGATCTTCCACATTGAGGCAGGGGTGGATGATCCCATCCTTGAGCGAGGGCAGGTTGCCAGCGAGCTCCAGCGCACCCGCCGCGCCCATGCAGTGACCAATGTAGCCTTTGGTGTTGTTGACATGGGTTTTGGGACTTTTGCCAAATACTTCGCGGATGGCGGTGCACTCCTGGATGTCACCCTGTGGCGTCGAGGTCGCATGGGTGTTGATGATGTCGATATCCTCAGCTTTAAGCCCGGCCCGCTTGAGTGCCGCGTTCATGCACTCGGCCTGGCGCTCGGGATTGGGTAAGACGTAGTCACTCGCATCCGAGTTGATGTGATAGCCGACGACCTCGGCGATGATGTTGGCCTTGCGGGCGAGGGCATCGGACAAGCGCTCCAGGGTGTAGAGGCAACCACCTTCACTGACGACAATGCCGTTGCGGTTTTTGTCAAATGGACGACTGGCGCGGTTTGGGTCATCGTGACGTCCAAGCGCGCCCTGGCTCTTGAATCCGGCAAAAATACCAAAAGTGTGGATGCTCTCGGAGACGCCACCGGCAATGGCCATATCCACCTCATGCAAGCGCAGCATTTGTACCGCCTGCACAATCCCGGCATTGCCCGCCGCACAGGCTGCGCCAATGGCGTAGTGTGGACCCGTGATGCCGAGGTTGATGGTTACCTCGCCCGCCGGATTGTTGGCAACCGTACGCGGGTTGTGGTGATGTGTCCAGTAGCGCGTGTCGTAATCAAATTGGGAAATGTTGTGGATTTCGTTTTCGGTTTCCACATTACCGTGTTCGGTGGTGCCGACGTAAACACCTACCCGTGAGCGGTCAATGCTATCCAGTTTGACCCCGGCATCGGCCAGTGCCTCATGGGCGCAATAGACTGCGATGCTCCCAGCGCGGGTGCCGACGCGCAGTTCCCGGCGGCTTTGGTATTTGCGCGAATCAAAATCGCACACCCCGGCGGGCACTTTGCCCATGTGTCGCATTTCAATCTCCTGGATGCGCGCGACGCCTTGCAGTAAATTCTGGCGAAATTCCTGCAAGGTATTTCCGTTGGGAGCGGTGAGCCCGACTCCGGTTATGACAATGCGACTTAAAGACATGATTTGATTCCTCCTAATTCGATTAATGCAGCCCGTTGTGTCAATAGCTTATGTCTCTTTCGTCGGTCTCGGCTTGCAAGACCCGTCAGCAGTGTTAAGGTAAGGGGATATGAGTATTCAGTTCCTACACACCCGTATTCGCGTATCCGATCTTGAGAAGTCCATTCAATGGTATGGCAAGACATGTGGTTTTAAAGTATTTAAGCGTAATGATAAGTCGCCCGCTGGCAATCAAATCGTGCATTTACAGCTTCCCGGCAATGATCACATGCTCGAGCTGTGCCATTCGCCCGATTATGAGGTTAAGTTTCCGGAAGATCTGATGCATACCTGTATCGGGGTCGACGACATCGTTGACTATTGCGATCGCTTGGAAAAGGATGGATTCGAGATCTGGCCTGGCAATTGGCGGGAAAAGTTTACTTCCGGCGGCACCAGGATGGCATTTTTAACCGATCCTGATGGCTATGAGCTGGAGATTTTGGAGAATCGCTAAGTTCGGTCGCTAGCAGTTGTTCGGCTAGCTCAATCCATCCTGCCGGTCCGGTGCTTTCTATGCGTTGCAGATGGGGTAGGTCTATTTCTGCCCATTGTTGACGATGGTTTTTGACTAAAAAGGCTTGGTCAACGGCGAGCAGCATTGCGGCATCATTGGGGCCATCGCCAATGCCGATCGATGGTTGGCGCTCAAAACGGTGTCTGCTTTCCGGTCCCAGCAGGAAGCGTCGCACGGCATTGCCCTTGTCAACGCCTTTGCCGGTAACGGTATGGAAACGTCCACCGCACTGCATTTGCAGGCCACGTTGACTGAAGAAGTGCTGGAGTGCCAATTGCTGATCCAAATCGATCGTTGCGGTGAAGGTTTCGCTGAAGCAGCGTTTGCCTGCCCGCTCAGCATCGCTAAAGGAGAGTCCGGTAAGCTCGACGATTCCGGCAGGCCCGATTTGCGCGTAACTTTTCAACTCGATGCCCAGTTGCTGTTCCGCTTTAAACATCAGGCTTTGGATCTCAAATGCGGGAGGTCCAAGTGGAATCAGCGTGCCGCAATCCTCTGCCGATGGATCGGCTGGACACTCCGTATACGGCAAATAAATGGCACCTCCATTTTCAATGATTGCCGGCACATGGATTTCCATTGCCGCCATTAAGCTCAGTTGTTCGGCAAGGGTTTTCGAGGAGCAGAAGATGACTGGGATACCGGCAGCGATCAAGCGCTGTAAATAGGGTTGAGAAGCGGAAAAAGAGTAAGTTTCAAAATCGAGTAGGGTGCCGTCGAGGTCGGTGAATAATACGCACTTTCCGGTTGCCGCGCTCACTTTATAGCGAAATTTTGTCATCGGCCAATGCCTCTAGCCCGCGCTGATGCGTGTCGGCTCCAAGCCGAAGCGAAATGTGGTTTCATCCGGCCCCATTACGGCGCAGTCGCAATGCTCCAGAAAGGCATCCAAATTGAGCAGGGACAAGCTCGGATAGATGCGCACGGGAGCGATTTCATCCGGACATTTTTCGCCATAGCGTTGTCGCAGGTTGTCCATGATCTCGCATTTTAACTCATTTGGACAAAGTGGAGAGTGATAGATGACCGATAGCGAGGCGTCTATCATGTCCTCAACGTGTTCGTCGCCCTTGGATTCGTGCAAGTGTGGATTGCGGGATTCAATTTGGCTGATGGAAACGCGCTCGCGCATCTCTTCCGGAAAGCGGTTTTCGCTCAATCCACCATAGGTTTCCAGCAAGTTGATGAAGTGGTGGGTCTCAACTGCGTAGCCAGCGGCGTATTCGAGTTTAAGTGCCAGATCGAGTGAGATTGCATGTTCGCCCGCGTTACCCGTTTTGATAATTTCAGTCTCAAAGCCACTGAAGTGCGTGAGCAAGCGATTGAGCATTTTATTGGAGTGCACCGAGCTGCGTCCCCACTTGGCAAAGAACAAGCTGTTTTCCGAAATTTTGGGCTTGGAGTGCCACGAAATGCGCACCATCGAGCTGCGGGTGCTGTTCATGGCAAAACCAGCGGCGTATTCGCTGACGTATTCGTGGACTGCTCCGGGAAAGTAGTTGTCGCTGTCGACAAAGCCTACGGTTTGTTTGCCGAGCCAGCGGGCCAGCAGTGTGCCCAGAATCATGCCTTCCGCCTTGCCGGAACGGATGAGGCCATTGTCGTCGAGGATGGCATCGTAGCCGGCTTCGGCGAAGGCCCGGGCCAAGCCGGGATCTTTCTGGTGCACAATCGTCACCTGTTTGCCGGCAAACTTGGCATAGTTTTCAATCGAGGAAGCTTCCAGTTGAAAGCGATCCAGTGGACCCCGCGAGCTGTTGGAAACGACGATCACTTCGCAGGAGGCCGGTATGCCAACCAATACCCCTTCGATCAGTTTGAGCCGTTCCTCCTTGACCGGAACCACAATGGCCATCTGCTTCATTTGCGCATGCAGCGCTTCCTGCGGGATGCATTCGATAACGGATGAACGCTCGTGGACTCCCAGCCCGCCATCCAACTCGTAAACTTTTTGCAGGCCGTGGATTTGTATTGCCCCGATCCGCTCGAATTCCCTTGGTATTTCCAGACGCATACTGGCGGGTAAGCAGATAGCCTGCCAATTGACTTGGACATTGACCTCTGCTTGTGACCGCATTTGCTGACGGTATGGATTTGCAATGTATTGAGTCTGTGCGCAGCTACCTGCTCGACTTGCAGGAGCGTATTATTAGCGCAATCGAAGCGCTTGAGGGGGGTGCGGTTTTTGCGCGCGA
>SKFT01000069.1 GCA_007117865.1 Puniceicoccaceae bacterium
AAAAGAGTTTTATTATGAGTTACCCTTCAATCAATACCAAACCGCCGCTACCTGCAAAGACATTTCCGATTGCCGTCATTGGCACGGGTGGGATTGTTAAGGATGCCCATCTGCCCGCCTACCGCCTGGCGGGTTTTCCGGTTTGGGGACTGATGAATCGAACGCTTTCGCGGGCCGAGGCTCTGGCTGGGGAGTATGAGGTTGCCAATGTGTTTGACAACTTGGAAGACATGGTTGCGGCTGCACCGGAGGATGTCATTTATGATCTTGCCCTTCCTGCGTCGATGTTTGCCGATGCGCTGCGAACCCTTCCGGACGGGGCCTATGTGCTGATCCAAAAGCCCATGGGCGAGACCATGGAGCAGGCGCATGAGATCCTCAGCGTATGCCGCAAGAAGGGGCTGCGTGCTGCGATCAACTGTCAGTTGCGCTTTGCGCCATTTGTAATGGCAGCCCGCAGTTTGATCGATGCGGGCGTTATTGGCGATTTGATTGACATGGAGATGCGCTTGAATGTGTTTACCCCGTGGGGACTATTCCCGTTTCTCGAAGGCATCCCGCGGGTGGAGATTGTCTATCACAGTGTTCACTACATCGACTTGATCCGCTCATTTTTGGGCGAACCCCGCAGCGTGATGGCGCGCACCGTTCCGCATCCAGATCTGCCGAAACTGGCAAGCGTGTCGAGCAATATCATTTTGGACTATCCGGATCCGATGCGGGTGGGGATTTCAACCAACCACTCGCATCGCTTTGGCATGAAGCAACAGGAAAGTTACTTGAAGTGGGAGGGAACTCATGGGGCTATCAAGGCGCGGATTGGATTGCTGATGGATTATCCGCGTGGAGTGGGTGATGTTTTTGAGTATTGTGTGTTGCCTGAAGAGGGTGAACCGGAGTGGATTCAAGTGCCGATTGAGGGTTCATGGTTTCCGGAGGCGTTTGTTGGGACTATGGCACAGATGATGCGCTTGAAAGAGGGCAGTAGCAGTGATTTGCCGACTTCAGTGGAGGATGTGATCCATACGATGGCTTGTGTGGAAGCTGCCTATGTTTCAAGTCAAGTGGGCGGCATTGATCCCCAGCGTTTTCTCTCGCGGTAATTTTTCATTCAATCCAAACCTCCTTACTAAAATGACAAAAAAAGAACGTTTCATTGCCACAGTTGAGCGCAGTTCGGTTGACCGCCCGGCAACTTGGCTGGGTATTCCTGATCCTTCCGCTTTGCCTGGCCTCTATACTGCCTATGGCGTGGATAACGAGGTTGATCTAAAAGCGGCAATAGGTGATGACGTCTGGCCGGTCGAGTTGCCTTATCATTCGGATTATTCAGATGCTATTTATATGGCGTTTGATTTTGCCAAAAAAGGTCATTTGACCAATGAGGAGCGAACATTGAATGCGCCGGGTTATTTCGAGGACATTGATGATCCCAGTGCGGTAGAGGATTTTCCCTGGCCGGACCCTTTAAAGTTTATCAATCCTGAAGAATGCCGTCAGGTGGTGGATGCTGTACCGGTTGACAGCGCGGTTTTAGGCGTTGTATGGTCGGCGCATTTTCAGGATGCCTGTGCAGCTTTTGGGATGGAAACAGCATTGATGAATATGGTTTCCGATCCGGAGGTTTTTCGTGCGGTGATTAACCGCATAACCGAATTTTATCTCACTGCCAATGGTGTCTTCTACGAACATACCCGCGGCAAGTTGGATGCGGTTTTAATAGGCAATGATTTTGGCAGCCAGTGTAGCCTGATGTTGTCACGTGATTTAATCCGTGAGTTTGTTTGGCCGGGAACAAAGGCGCTAGTCGAGCAAGCCAAGTCGCATGGCCTGAAAGTTATTCACCATTCTTGTGGTGCAATACGCGATTTAATACCCGATTTGATTGAGATTGGTGTCGATGTGATCCATCCCATTCAGGCTTTGGCCAGCGGAATGGAGGCCGAGGGACTGGCGCGCGATTTTGCCCAAAAAGTGTCGTTCTGCGGAGGTGTAGACGCGCAAAATCTGTTGGTGCGCGGTACGCCTGAGCAAGTTGCGCAGCGGGTGCGTGAGCTGCGGACTTTGTTTCCGACTGGTTTAGTGATTTCGCCCAGTCACGAGGCGATCTTGCCGGACATCCCGCCAGCCAACATTCAAGCACTCTTTGCAAGTGCCCACGCCGTTTGATTGGCTAGTTAAGAGTATTCTGAATCCTAATTGATTACCGTTATGATAGAGAAAAAGCACTTTGAGGATTATCAAATTGGCGACTTTCGTGAAACCATGGGGCGCACGATCACCGAAGCCGATGTGGTATTGCATGCGGGTCAAACCGGCGATTTTTATCCGCACCATATGGATAAGGAGTGGTGTGCAACGCAGCCGTTCAAGGAGCGTATGGCCCATGGCACGCTTATTTTTGCGGTCGCGGTGGGAATGACCGCGGGCGCCATCAATCCGCTGGCCATGAGCTATGGTTATGACCGACTGCGCTTCATTAAACCGGTATTCATCGGCGACACGATCACCTCAAAAATCACCATCAGTGAGAAGCGCGATCACAAGAAGCCTGCTTATGGTGTGGTTGCCGAAAAACTGGAGGTTATCAATCAGCGCGGCGAAACGGTGCTGGTGTGTGAGCATTTGCTTATCGTAGAGCGCAAACCGGAGTGATTGAACCCAAGTGTTTTGCCAGGGGCTGTGGCCCGTTATGGATGCAATTGTTATCCCATTGAATAATTATGATTGAGCTTAAAGGAATCGCCTGGAACCACAGTCGTGGTTTTGTCTCCGTTGTCGCCACCGCGCAGCGCTTTGAGGAAATGCACCCTTTAGTTCGGCGGAGCATTGCGCCAGCGCGGCTGTGCTTGGGGAAGCGCTTGAGCAGCTGCGGAAACTGGCTGAGCTGTGCGCACCGGAGTGTCTGCAACGCAACCCGATCCGGACGGCTGAGTGGATGAGTCGCAACGACGATCCACGAGCTGCCTACTGTCCCTTTGCCTACGGCTATTCAAACTATTCCCGGCCCGGCTATTCGCCCCGTGTCCTCAAGGCTGGCGGTTTGGTCAGTTGGCATGGCAGCCCCCTGCGCTCGACCCTGGGCGGTGCCGGATTGGCGGTTTCTGCCAAGACGCGCTTTCCGCGCGAGGCAATGGACTATGCGCAAATGACCGCCTCGGCGGAGGTACAAAAGGGGCTTTACTTTGAAGCTGGTGGCCAACCAGGTCACCGCGCTGCCTGGCTTGATGAAAAAGTCAATGCCGCCTGCAATGGGTTTTTCCGCGATACGCTGGAGGCATTGGACAACGCCCTGCTGCGCCCGAAGCATCCCCGTTACATGGATTTTCAGGATGCAGCAACGCCCATTGCACATGCAGCTGTGGCAGGCAACCTGGCGGTTGTTGAAGCGGTTGATCAAATCAATGGTATTTGGCATTCGATCCAATAATTCTTATGAGCACACATCAACACTCCGCTGAGTCACGTCCGCTTGAAGGACTGCTGGTTCTCGATTTTTCACAATTTCTCGCAGGCCCTGCGGCCGCGATGCGCTTAGCCGACCTAGGCGCACAGGTTATCAAAATTGAGCGTCCCGAAGGCGGTGACATCTGTCGTCAGCTCTACATCTCAAATCTGGGCGTCGAGGGCGACAGCACCTTGTTCCACTCGATCAATCGGAATAAACAGGGGTTTGCCGCCAATTTGAAAAATCCTGACGATGTCGCCAGGGTGCGCAAGCTGATTGAGCGCGCCGACGTCATGATTGAGAACTTTCGTCCGGGAGTGATGCAGAAGTTGGGCTTTGATTATCCAAGCGTGGCCGCTTTGAATTCGCGCATCGTCTATGGCACGGTAACGGGCTATGGTCCGGTCGGGCCGTGGCGCGGCAAACCCGGCCAGGATTTGCTTGCGCAGTCGATGTCTGGCTTGTGCTGGTTATCGGGTGATGATGGACAGACGCCGGTGCCGATGGGGCTTGCCGTAGCCGATTTGACTGCCAGCGCTCATTTGGTGGAGGGCATTCTCGCCTGTCTTGTGCGCCGCGGTGTGACGAACAGGGGAGGGCGGGTTGAAGTTAGCTTGATGGAATCTATTCTCGATTTGCAGTTTGAAGTGCTTACCACCCACCTGAACGATGGTGGGCAACCTGCCAAGCGCAGTGCCGTTGCCAATGGTCATGCTTATTTGGGTGCGCCGTATGGCATTTATGCGACCGGTGATGGCTTCCTTGCCTTGGCGATGGGTGCGGTGCCGCGTTTAGGTGAGTTGCTTGGCTGCGATGCATTGCTGGACTACACCGATCCCAAGTCATGGTTTAATCAACGCGATCACATCAAAGGTATCTTGCGCGATCACCTGAAAACCCAGTCAACTGCGCATTGGCTTGGCATTCTGGAGCCTGCCGATATCTGGTGTGCGGAAGTAATGGACTGGGCCAAGCTGCGCGAAACCGAAGGCTATCAAGCCCTCGACATGGAGCAGACGGTTTATTGCCCCGGCGGCACACCGATGCCGACACTGCGCTGTCCCATTCGCATTGATGGACAGATTTATAAATCCTCCAAAGGTGCACCCGCTATTGGCCAGCACAATGAAGCGATTCGGCAAGCTTTTGAACTTTAATTCAATCCATTAGACAGTATGAAAAATCCAAACCCAGACTTTGAAAAACATAAAGAAATTCCGATTTGGAATGCGGAAGACTGGTATTATGAGGATATCGAGATCGGTCGCCGCATCCGCTCCATTCGGCGTACTTTGAGCGAGGGTGAGAGCATGCAGTTCAATGCCCTCGTTCTGGACATGCATCCCTATGTGGCCGATGAGCCTTTCGCCCGCGATGAGGGTCTTTTCGGCAAACGGTTGATTGCCGGTGCGATGGTTTTCAGCGTCGGACTCGGGTTGGTGGCCACCAATTGCCTGAACGCCTTCAGTTATGGCTACGACAAGCTCCGTTTTATCAAACCGGTCTTCATTGGAGATACCATATACACCATCAAAACGGACTTGGAAAAAAGCCCCAAGTATCCGGAGATGGGACTTTACCGCGCGTCTTATGAGGTCTTTAAGGGCAACGGCGAACTGGTGCTTTATTGCGAGCATTTGCAGACCGTAAAATACCGTGACGCCTCCATTTGCCGTGTTTAAACGAAATAGCTTCAGTTTGCGTTGCTATGGGATACGAATTTCCATCCCGACTCGGAGTGCGTTGGGACTGGCCATTTGGTCGCGATTGGCCTCGAAAATCTCCATCCAGCGATTGGGCGTGCCATAATAACGGCGGCTGATACTACTTAGCGTATCGCCAGCTTCCACTCGGTGGAGGTTCGGGGCCGTTTGTGGTGAGGCTTCACTCACTGTCGGGGGGCGGGTTTGTGCCGTGCTGGTTGATGGAGTGGTGACAGTTGTTGAACGATTTGTTGTGCGTCCGCCAGTGGCATTCGCCAAGGCAACTTCCATGCGTTGCAGGTTGCGCTCAGTCTCTGTCAGCCGTGCTTGCAGATTGGCTGTTTTGGTTCGCTCCGCTTCCAATTGCTCCAATAAATCCAAACGGTTAATGTCATTGCGGAAGGGGGATGCGGGGAGTTGACGCACGAAAAGCTTTTGCGCGGTTTCTATCAACTCCCGCACCTGTGCGTTTTGTGGACTGTTGGGGCGCAATTCAAGGTGCCGTTGGAAATGGTAAATGGCGCGCACGGGATCCTGCATTTCCCGCAGGAATAAATAGCC
>SKFT01000099.1 GCA_007117865.1 Puniceicoccaceae bacterium
GACCGGGCCTCCGCATCCAACAACAACCGCTCATGCACCGTCATGCTATAACAATGATAATACGCCTCCCCCTGTATAAATATTCGCTTCATAGGAATACTAATATACCAGGTTTATAGTAACAATGTCAATATATTTTTATTGAAATGCTTAGGCTCAAGGCGCTTTATAGGGGGTTTTAAATTATGGATTCGAATTCTCCAACTACGGGTGTGGATTACATCCAAAAAACCTTGCAAGAAAGCGAATCTTCCCAGGCGTCTATTTTGCGTCCACTTTCTTTTGACGTTTTTGAAGGACAACCAAAAACGGTTGAGAGGTTACGGGTGATGGTGGGTGCAGCAAGGGATCGCTGTGAGCCGTTAAATCATATTTTATTGAGTGGCCCGCCCGGATTGGGTAAGACAACTCTGTCTCTGCTGCTTGGCCACGAGATGGGTAGACAGGTGCGAATTACCTCTGGACCAGTGATTGAAAAACCCGGCGATTTAGCTGGGTTACTGACCAGCTTAGCCGAGGGTGATATCTTGTTTATCGATGAAATTCACCGAATTTCCAAAACGGTTGAAGAATACCTGTATTCGGCAATGGAAGATTTCCGAATCGATATCATGCTGGACCAAGGACCTAATGCTCGAAGCGTGCGGCTCAGTATTCCACGCTTTACATTGGTGGGTGCAACCACGCGTGTTGGTCTACTAACAGCACCGCTACGAAGTCGTTTCACCTTGCATAGTCGCTTAAGCTACTATGACCGTTCGACACTGGAGGGAATCATACACCGTTCCTGCGGGATTCTGGGGGTTAGCATCGACTCAGGCGGGGCGGAAGAAATCGCGCGCAGGGCAAGAGGCACACCACGGGTTGCCAATAATTTGGTCAATTTTGTGCGCGACTACGCTAGTCAACGTGCAGATGCTCGCATCACCAAGCCAGTAGCCGCCGCAGCTCTGGAATTGCTGGAAATTGATGCCCGCGGTTTGGATGAAATGGACAAGCAAATAATGCGCATCATGGCATCACATTATCGCGGTGGTCCGGTCGGACTTGGAACGGTTGCGGTTGCGGTTGGGGAGGAACCGCATACTTTAGAAGAAGTCCATGAGCCATTTTTGATCCAGGAAGGCTATCTGCAACGTACTCCACAAGGGCGCGTTTTAACAGTGCGTGGATGGGAAGTGGTTGGACTAACGCCACCTGCAGGCATACGCCAAGGAGAACTATTTTAATTTTTATGGGAAGAAACTCTGTATATCGCTTAAAAAAAGCACCTCGTCACAGCGCGCATGCGCACGTTGTTTTAATGGAAACTGAAGAGCAACTTTATGATTGTGTCGAGGCGGCCGGTGAAGATGCATTAATTCTCGTATTGGATGGGGTGCAGGATCCACATAATTTGGGTGCTTGCATGCGGACTGCCGCAGGAGCAGGTGTGACGGCTGTCATTGCTCCCCGCAAGGGAGCTTGTGGTTTGACCGAAGCAGCGAGGGCAATTGCATGTGGTGGAGCCGATGTGGTGCCATTTCTTCAAGTGCCCAACTTGTCATCAACACTTAGGCGTCTTAAGGATATGGGGATGCGATTTGTAGGCACTTCGGATCGTGGCGAAAATTCGCTCTATAACGCGAACCTAAGTGGAGGTATCGGTTTGATATTGGGTAGCGAGGGATGGGGGCTACGCAAGCAAACCGGCGCACTCTGCGATGATCTAATACAAATCCCTATGCTTGGCGATCTGGAGTGCTTAAATGTCTCCGTTTCAGCAGGGATTTGCCTTTATGAAATCGTTCGTCAAAGGCACTACGCCTAAGGCTCCCGTTCGTCTTGTATCGATGGTACATGCTGAACTGCAGCAACGCGTTCAGATTGGTGATGTGGTGATAGATGCCACGGTTGGCAATGGTTACGACACGATGGCAATGGCTGAATGGGTTGGTGCGTGCGGACTGGTTATCGGTTTTGACATACAACCGAAAGCGATTGTCTCGACGCGCACAAAATTAGCATCGCTCGATTTGCTGGACAGAGTAAAATTACACTGCAATTGTCACAGTCTAATGAGCCAATATGTGACCAGACCCATCTCGGCGATTGTATTCAACCTTGGCTACCTGCCGGGTGGAGATCATACTAAGACAACGCAAGTATATACAACGCTTTCCGCGCTGGAAGCGTCATTGTCACTACTCAAACCGAATGGTCTACTCTCTGTGGTAACCTATCCAGGACATATTGGTGGAGTACATGAGCGCAATGCAGTTGCCGAATGGATGAGCAGCAAGACCAAAGGCGTTTTCAGGCTAAAATCAATGCTCGCGGATCCTACCAAGAGGCATTCTCCAGAATGGTTTTTGCTGGAGTATTAGGCTTCCTTTTGTTGCTATTTCAAATCCTCAATAATCACATTTTCTAATGGAAAAATCATCGCCTTGCTGTCAACCAAGCAAACCCTCCGCACTTAAAGTCGCCCCATCTATAAGAACGCCTAAATTACCACCTGGGGAAGCCAAAAAAGACCTCACCAATGGGATGGTTGCCTTGGATGGCGGCAGTTTCTGGATGGGTAATGAAGGTGCGGAAGCCTGGCTGGAAGACGGCGAAGGACCGGTCCGCGAGGTCAAAGTCAACCCCTTTTGGATCGACTGCACCACAGTTACCAATCAAGCCTTTGCCCAATTCATAGATAAGACGGGTTACGTGACCGAATCGGAACGAATTGGCTGGTCCTTTGTCTTTCACTTGCAAATCCCACCGGCAAAGTTGTGCAAACTGCGCAAGGACCGCTCGGTGCAGGGATTGGAGTGGTGGGTAGCAGTACCGCAGGCTTGCTGGAAAAAACCGGAAGGTCCAGGCAGCAATATTCGCAACCGCATGAATCATCCTGTGGTGCATGTTTCATGGAATGACGCTGCCACCTTTGCCGCCTGGGGGGGTAAACGCTTACCGACCGAAGCGGAGTGGGAATATGCGGCCAGGGGTCCGCACAAGCAGTGGATCTTCCCTTGGGGAGACGCACTCGTGCCGGAAGGAAAATTCAAATGTAACACCTGGCAGGGAAAATTTCCTTTTGAAAATACAGGGGCAGATGGCTACCAATGGACAGCCCCTGCCCGCTCGTTTGCTGCGAATGACTGGGGTTTATACAATGTTTGCGGCAATGTTTGGGAATGGTGTGCGGACTGGTTTAGCGCGAACTGGCATGTAACGGAATCGTCCGTTACGCGAAACGATCCAAGTGGCCCGCAAAAGGGAGAAAGAAAAGTGATGAAGGGCGGCTCTTTCCTGTGTCACGACAGTTACTGTAATCGTTATCGTCTTGGTGCGCGCAGCTCCAACACACCGGACAGTGCGACTACCAATTGTGGGTTCCGTTGCGTAACAGACATAAATTAGTTAATAAATTCGGCAGATAGTTAAAATTCACCTTGCCTAAGGCTTAAAACCCATTTGCTTTATTCACATGGGTATCGGCGATTATTATCCAATACTAATTCAAATTTTGCTAGCGGCATCAATTGCGCTGGTCATTTTGGGTGTGTCTGTATTTTTCGGTCAAAAAGGCACTAAAGGTGCCATCCGTGACTCGGCTTATGAATGCGGCATGATAGCCGAGGGATCGGGTCATGCACGTTTTGCTGTCAAATTCTACGTTACCGCGATGCTTTTCATTCTATTTGATATAGAAGTGGTCTTTCTTTTACCGTGGGTAATGGTCTTTCGCGAATTTCTGGCTGCCAGCCTGCCTATTCTGCTACCGGTATTATTCTTTCTCGGCGTCTTGGTAATTGGCTTGCTTTATGAATTGAAGAAGGGAGCCATTGAATGGGAGGCCTAAAACCAGAACAACTACTTTACCCCGCCCTGTAGCTTAACTACCCCATGCGTCTAGACTCATTTATTGCCCAATCCAGAGTTATTGATCTCAAAAGCACTGATTTCAAGAGCGCATTGTCCGAACTGGTTGGGTTATGTCGTTTTCCCAAATCCACCAAAGTGGATCCAGGAGCCTTGGTTGAGGAGTTGCATGAACGCGAGCATCAAATGACCACTTATCTTGGTAATGGGGTGGCATTACCGCACACTCGCATTCCCATGAAGCGTGCATTCATGATTGCGGTCGGTCGCTGTCCCAACGGTCTTAGTTATGATGGTCGGCGTGAGTATGGAGAGGTGCGGTTGGTCTTCCTCTTGTTGGCTGCTGAGGGCACGCGCAACTATCTGTATAGTTTGGCATCGCTAGCGCGTGTTTTTCAGGACAAGGCAATGATGGAGCGTTTATTGGCGCCGATTCCGCTAACGGAATTCCGCAAAGAGCTAAAAACTATTTTTGGCGGGGAAGTCAGCAAACGCCGCCGCAAGCACAACCGCTTCAATAATTTGATTTTACGCGAAGCAGCAACCATTGCCAAGGGTGCGAATTGCAGCACTATCTTGGTTTTTGGTGATACTTTCGGTGGCGGAGTGGATGTCGGCAATATATTTAAAGGTTTTAAAACAGTGTTGATCGCACAGGCGGGAACGGATGGCGGTGCTGGCAAGAATAACATCTCAGACATTTTACCGGTCAGATCGTTCAGCAACAACCGTTTTTCGCAATTGCGCAGTGCAGTTTTGATTGGACTCACGCGCGGAGTCTTTTCCAGTCATGAGCGCTTGTGTTGCGTCGGTGGTTTGCCACAAAGCAATCAATTCGACAGCATCATCGTGGTAGATATTGAGCGGGAATTCCACACGATGCTGACACAAAAATCCAATATTCTTCCAGCTGGAGTCTTACCGGAAGTGGTGGAACGAGTCATTGGCATTGCAACCGAACTGGCGGTGGAAGGCCGCGAAGGTCATCCGGTTGGCTGTCTATTTATCCTCGGTGATTCAAAAGCCATAGGTGAGTATACCAAACCATTAATCCTGAATCCCTTTTACGGTTACCAGGAAGAGGACCGAAACATTCTCAATCCGTTCATGGATGAAACAGTCAAGGAGCTATCCTCGATTGACGGCGCTTTCATTGTCCGCGGAGATGGGGTTTTGGAGGCTGCCGGGACATTGATTAACACCCCGGCCTACCAGCACAAATTACCCAGCGGGCTAGGAAGCCGACATGCTGCGGCCGCTTCAATTTCTCAAGCAGTGGACTGTTTGAGCATCGTCGTTTCCGGCAGCACCGGTCAGGTTACGTTATTTCGCAGTGGTGAAATGTTTCCCCTTATTGAGAAAGCCATGAGTCGCAATGTATAAGGTTTTGTCCTAACACTGCTTAAGCGCAGTGAAGTCATTACATCATTTCCCATCATGCCACATCATTTACCGAATAAACGTATCTGGATAGGGCTAACGGTGGTGGTCGCTACTGTTTTGATCAGCTACGCACTGTGGATCTGGGTGATGTTCGATGCGGATGATTGGTATGACAATCCGCTCAAATATCCGGCAAAAATTGGCAGCCATGGCACCATTACACTGATGTGCTGGGCATTTATTTTGGCAACGCGCTTTCGTCCCATCGAGTGGTTATTCGGGGGTTTGGATAAAGTTTACAAAGCGCACCGCTACGTAGGTGAAACGGCTTTTTTCCTGATCTTTCTCCATCCCCTTTTTTTGGCACTGGCCATAAGTGATGACGTAGCCGGATTTTTTCGTTATCTATGGTTTTCCGGGGATTGGGTGAGAAACACTGGCATTATAGCAATGCTCGGATTCATTATTTTGGTGACGCTTTCCATTTACGTAAAGATCGCCTACCACCGCTGGAAGCGAAGCCACGATTTTTTTGGCTTACTTTTGGTCATCATTGTTTTGCACGCTTGCATCAGTGGCGGCGAAATTATGCGTTATCCTGTGCTGACCGTGTGGCATGGATTTTGGGTAGCGATCGGCTTATCCTCCTTTATTTACATAAGGATTTTGTATCGATTTTTCGGTCCACAGTACGACTACCTCACCAGCCACGTTCAAGAGATAGGCGATGCCATCAGCGAAGTGTATTTGGAACCATTGGGGCGTCCCATGTATTTTCGACCGGGACAATTTATTTATATTTCCTTTGATACAGATGCTGTCACAGAAGAGCCTCATCCGTTTAGCATATCAAGCCCGCCTCATGAGTCGGAGATGCGCCTCTCAATCAAGCGTTTGGGTGACTGGACGAGTGATGTGGTTAAAATTGACCGGGGTGAACCGGCCCGCGTTTGGGGCCCTTACGGTCATTTTTCAGATTATCTTTTCAGGCATCCAAAACTGCCAGCGGTAATGATAGGTGGAGGGATTGGGATCACACCTTTCCTGAGCATTGTTCGCTCAAAAGCCTTTTGCAAGCGCACCGGACTCTCGACTTTAATTTATTCGGTTCCACGCAAAAGTGCAGGCGTATATGGCAAGGAGTTAAAGGAAGCGATGGAAGGATTGGATCAGGCCCGTTTCGTGCAGCATTTTTCTGCTGAAGAGGGCTTTATTGACAGAGAAATGTTGGAAGGGCTTTTGCAGGCACCCTTGAAAGATTATTTCTTTCTGATGTGCGGCCCCGATCCCATGATGAAAGCATTAAAGACAATCCTGACTGAAGCGGGTGTGAAACCAAAGCAGATTGTGATGGAGGATTTTGCGATTCGTTAGCAGTTTGCCGCCACAATTGGATTTCGGTATAAGACAAAGGATTACTAGGATCGCAGACCTATTTGACGCAAGTATAGCAGGCCGTTTTGAAAGTTTGTCTTAATCGCAGCGGGACTTTCGTCGGAAGCTAATTCAATCACTACGTAGAGACGTTTATGCTCCGCCAATAGATTCAGAATAGAACCAAAAGCCAGTGGATTGTCCGCGAGTATTGGCAGGGCTGTCTTGGCTCCAGCGGTCTTGAGGTGTAGGTAAGAAACCCTTGAGGCAAAACGCTGGATGAAAGCAGCAGCCTGATTCGGACTAACGGCAACTGGCCCAAGGAATAGATTGGCTGTGTCCAACTGCCAGAGGATGGACTCATCCAGTTGCGAAAAAAAGTCATCCATTCCACGATAGGCACCGGATTTACCGAAAAGCGCCACATCGGCATTTTCGATACTTAAACTAACCCCCTGCTTAGCAGCCATACTCGCCGCTTGCTTAGCCTGCTTAAGGACGGCAGCAAACTCGTCATCCGTCCAGCCGTAAGCATCACTGCCACGCAGTGCCAAAATGCGCAGAGTGCGGGGGCCGTTAAAACAAGCAGTATTGGCGATAGCCCTTGGCAAAATAACAGAGAGATCCCCTGCCAGTAATCCACGCTGGGCAGAGTAATTCACTTCCAAACCCAACAATTTTGCATAAGCAGCCAGCTCCTGGCATTCAGCCAAAGACAAGACTGCATCTGGGTCACGCAACTCAATCCATTGTAAGCCCTGTAAACGCGCATCACTTAGGAACGAACGGGCAGCGTCCAGCGACGGAGGAATAAACCCGAGGAAATTTTGTGAGGTAAAACCCCATGCAATAGGTGGCAAGGAAGTATGATGCATATGGCCTGTGATGATTGGCTCAGGACAGGCAAAAGGCAATGGTAAAACGGGTCAACCGTAGCGATATTCGCAACCATTTGCATGAACGGTCAAATGGTTGGCAGCCGCAGGCCGATTGGAACACTCTGTGCGGCCAATAACAGCCGCTTCAATACCGTGGTCTTTAGCGACTGCGACGATACTATTGGCGGCATCGACGCTACAATATAACTCCATGCGGTGCCCCATGTTGTAGACGCGAAACATTTCCTCATCGGAAGTGCCACTAGCCTTTTGAATAGCGTTGAAAATTGGCGGCACCGGCATAAGGGCATCCTTAACGATATGAACGCCCGTTCCAAAGCGAAGGCATTTGGTTTGTCCACCACCAGAGCAATGAACCAAGCCATACAAAGCATCCCGTTGTTCCCGTAATAATTTGACGATGACCGGAGCATAACTGCGGGTTGGACTGGAGAGGGCCTCCCCCACACTCATACCGGAACCAGGTAAAGCATCCTCCAGGCGATAGGGTCCACAATAGAGGAGCTCCGCAGCCGTAGCCGCATCACAGGTTTCCGGATACTTATCCCGATAGTAAGTCGATAGTAAATCGTGACGGGCACTGGTAAGTCCATTGCTACCAATACCGCTGTTTTCCTCATTTTCATAAATAGCTTTGCCACTGCTCGCGAGGCCAACGATTGCCAAGCCAGGTGTAATGCAGGCATTATCGACAACAGCATCACGGTGCAAGCTTGCTACCGCACAGGAATCCACTGTAACGGTCGGCGTTAGATCGCCCACATCAGCGGTTTCCCCACCGCCACTGTGGACACCAACACCCAACCCCCGCATCAGCGCGAGGAAATCTTCCGTGCCCTGAATCAGCTCCGCCAGAGCCTCGCCGGGCACGGCGCGGGCGTTGCGGTTAACCGTATTGGAAAAAAGAATACCTTCCGTAGCCCCCACACACAGCAAATCATCCAAATTCATAACAATGCTATCCTGGGCTGTTTTGCGAAACCAGGAAGGATCGCCAGTCTCACGATAATGGAGGTATGCAAGAATGGATTTCGTGCCGGAACCATCGGCATGAATAACCAGGCATCGCTCAGGATCCCCTGTTAATACATCCTCGGTAATTTTACAAAATGCGCCCGGGAACAACCCGCGATCCAGCTTATCCACCACTTTGTGGACTTCGGATTTGGAAGAGGAAACACCGCGGCGGGCGTAGCGATCGGAAGTGAATTCGTTCATAGCAAAGATAAGGTTCTATACAATACGGATAGTGGGGATCGACAGTTTTTCAATAGACTGCATAATGCGTTTGGAAGCCTCCAGATAGCGCTCCGGATGCCCCTTCCCCGGATCGTAATCCTGTGGATGCAACGGTTCACCGTAAACAACCCGAATAGACTGGAAAAGACGTGGCAACTTGTCATTGCGAGAATAGGCCTCGAAACTTCCAAAAATGCGGGTTGGCACAACGACTGCCTGATTGCGACAAGCCAGCATCCCTGCACCGCCCTTGGGCGACAACATGGAACCATCGAATGAACGGGTTCCCTCCGGAAAGAGCGCAATGGAACCGCCGGAGGAAAGGGCCTTGAAAATACCTCGCAGTGCCTGCACATCGCTCTCATTCGGCTTGACTGGGATTGCCTCCAGCCGATCCAAAATCCATCCCAGAGGCTGGCGCCAAAGGGTATTACGGGCGAAGTAGTGCAATTGGCGGTCAATACGGCAGCCGATTGCAGGTGGATCCAGAAAGCTGGCGTGATTGGAGGCAAAAATCACCCCACCGCGCAGCGGAATCCTATCCAGTCCGACGACATCCAATTCATAAAATAGATCAAAAAACCACCGAACAATACTACGGCAACCGCGATAAAATTCCGATGTTTTGGGTAAAGCTCCTTCTCCTTCAGGCCGTTTCATTGCATTCCTCCTCAACCCTTTGACAAATCAAGTCCACCACGGCCTCAAGCGAAAGTGAACCCGTATCGATTCTCACTGCCCCGTCAGGACATAACAACGGTGCGGTTTTACGTCCAGAATCCAAAGCATCCCGCTGACTAATGGAGTCGCTTTGTCCCTCAGCTGCCCGGCGGGCACTACGGGTATTACTATCAGCGAACAGAAAAAAGCGAAAAGGGGCATCCGGCAGAATAACGCTGCCGATGTCGCGTCCCTCCATTACGATTCCTTCACAACCGTGGCTCTGCGCTACTATTGGTTGACTGCGTTGATAACTAAACAAAGCCTCCCGCACTGCGGGAATGCCGGCAAATTGTGACACTTGTGCGTTGACGGACTTAGAGCGCAAATCCTCTGGCGCACATCGCCGGCCCGCCATGAGCATCACTGCCACGCGTCCATCTACCTCGGTCGACAACTTTAGTGCGCGAAGGGCACTGTCCAATGCTGGCCCGGCCTCCGCAGCGATACCTTCGGATAGTAGAAAGTGCGTAATTGCTCGGTAATGCGAACCGGTATCGACATGCAGTAGATTCAATCGTTCGGCAACCGCGCGCGCAGTGGAGGACTTGCCGGATGCGGCGCCGCCATCTATTGCAATGATAGAAAATTTTCCTTGATGCGTCATTTTGCAAGGCATAGTGATCAACCTGAGCGATCAAACAAAACAAAAAAATGGTTATTTTTGTAGTTTAGCCCTGGTCACAGCCTTCAGTCTTCGAAGTTCCGGTTCCAATTTGCGATAATCCTTCTTTGAGAGGTGATCGATAAAAAGTATACCATTGAGGTGATCGACTTCATGCAAGATACAGCGCGCCAGCAATCCGTCACAGTCAAGCTCGTGCGGACTGCCGTCGAGATCCTGAAAACTTACTTTTATATGGGAATGACGGCGAATTGTTGCACGGATATCGGGAAAAGAAAGGCACCCTTCTTCATAGTCGCTTTTTTGGCGTTTGTGGAAAGTCACCTCAGGATTGGCCATCGCCAGAGGCATGAACAAGACCGGCGGCGGACGTCTACCATCCAATTCATAGAAATATGGGGCTTGCTCTCCCTCCGGAGGGCGTACGTCAACGACACAAAACTGCAGTGCCAACCCTACCTGTTGAGCAGCCAACCCCACACCCTCAGCGGAATACATGGTCGCCAGCATTTCATCGGCAAGGCGCGCAAGGCGACCGTCAAAATGCTTTACAGGCTCCCCACGTTGGCGCAGAACAGGCTCTCCATATTTTGTGATTCGCATGGTCATGGAAATTATTCTTGATGGATCCAACCCGAAGAGTCAACATAGCAACCTGTCGGACCCAACACGACCGAAAGATAAATCGACTGACATCGGTCGAGGAAGCTGCCAAAAATCTTATGCTGCAAAACAGGCTACCAGAGGAGGATTGACCGGAACTCTATTCGCTTGTTACAGTCGATAATGACAACAACTTGTTACTCATTTCACATGCGACGTTCAGCTTTTGCCAGTAAGAATTGCCCACAGGGTAGCATAGCCGGCCAATGCCTGCTTCTTCTAACGGGTATTGTGCTGGCGGCCATGGGCTTGTTAATGCCGGTTCACTTTGCCGCAATAAACGATACCGTCCTGGAAGTAGCAGTAGGGAATCAGCCCGGTGGAGCTGCTGATGCGGCTCGCCATGCTGTGGATCGCGCCGAAGTCGGGCCAGCAGGTCTTTTTCTGTCCAGTGGCTTTTTGGAGTCGCGGCTACAGTCAGCGCTGCAAGAACGGGTTGATGTAATCTTATCGCGCCATCCACACTATCGCATCAGCGGTGGCCCTGAACCGTTTTTCGAAAGTTACCTGCGACTGGTGGGTGCTGATCGCGAGCTTCCCTTGGCGGAAAATGTACCTGCCTCGACCGTTCACTTGCTTCTGCCAAGCACCAACCGGGAATCGCTGCGACGGTTTTTGTCGCAATCCAGCGTCGCTTTGGTCGACGAATTACTGGCTGCGCGAAGTCTCACGGGCTTAACGCGACTGCATCCGGCGGATTCCGCTGCCGGCGCTCCCTTTGACAGTGCGCTACTGCTCACCGCCTTAATGGTGCAGGGCGACCATTTGACTCCAAGCCTGAGCACAGGACTGCGATCAAACCTGAGGCAGGCTAAGGAAAAAGATTTGCCCGCCATAAAAAAAGTGGAAGACTTCGCAATTGGAATACTGACGCTTTCGCGCCGACTCGACTACCTGCAAACCGTGCGCTTGGTGCAGCGCTTGCAACATCCGGATAAAATCGGTATGGCAGCCAATCGTCTGCGCAATGCGGAAGAACAAATGCCGCAGCTGTATGCAGCGTTAATGATGAGTTCGAACCCCGGGGCGGTATTAGAATACATGCGCGCTGATTCACGCTTTGGCGAAGAAGACGTCATCGTGGCAGCGAGAATGGGACGCGCTGCGGTGGACCACCTTGTCGCCACAGGCAAACCACGCTATCGGCCCCCTCACTGGTGGCAAGCGACACACGATCAATTGCAGCCATTCATCCCCCCCGCGCTGGCGACTTGGACCTTGCAGCGTCCAACCCTAACTCTGTGGCTGAAGGGACTGCTTTTCATGCTTGCCGGGGCATTTATGGGACAGGTTTTCGGACGACTCCTACGCTCCAAGGCCAATGGCTACCAACGCCTGCATGGATGGGATGGCTTTGTGCTGCTGCGCAACACCGCAGTGGCATTTGTCCTTGCAAGTCTATTCTGGGTCATCACCGAACCAAACCTCATGCGCGAGGAGGTCGCACCACCCGCAGTTGAACTGCGATTCAATCTTGCCTTTGCCGATTCTTTGCAAACGCTCTCATTCCCTTTTAGCTTTATGGAAAACTTCGATAACGTTACACTTTTGATCCTGGCACTTTTTTTTGTGATCCAGTTTGTCATCTATCTTATCTGCCTTATTAAATTGCGCGAAGTCAGCCGCCAAAAGGCCTCCGCCGACCTCAAGTTAAAGCTGCTGGAGAACGAGGAAAACCTTTTTGATTTCGGGCTCTACGTAGGCTTGGGTGGCACGGTATCAGCGCTGGTACTGGTGGTTTTGGGGATCATTGAAGCAAGTTTGATGGCAGCTTATGCCTCCACCCTATTTGGCATACTCTTTGTAGCATTGATTAAGATCGTCCACGTGCGCCCATTCCGCCGCTCCCTCATTCTGGCAGCCAATCGCGAGTGATTGCCTTGTTAAACCGTCTTTTTCAATGAAACCGTTGTCCCTATGAGCAAAACACTGTTATTGATCATTTGCGACTTCCTGCTTCTGAGCATGTTGGCTCTGGCGCGCTTTGACACACATGACCCCGATCAGACGATAACGACCTCACCAGCAGCCAACACGGAAGAACGCGAGTTACTGGAGTTACTGGAATTGTCATTGCAATCGGAACTGGCCTCGCGTGAACGACTGAGCGACGACCTAACAGAAACACGCAGCTCACTGGCGCAACGTGAGCAACTGTTGGCCGAACGGGAAGCTGCGCTGGAGGAAGCCAGGCGGGAAGCAGAAATCCAGGCAGAGGCAAGGGCGCGGGAAGAAGCGGAACGGATGCGTGCTGAACGCGAACGCGTGCGACTTGAGGTGGAGAGCCAAAGGCTGGCGGAAAACTTCGAGCAAACGCGTCGCCGGTTGGAAGCCACGGAGGAGGAGCGCATCGAATTAACCCGCTCGCTCGGCAATGTTCAGGAAAGTGCTGCGGTGGCCCAAGAGCGGCTGCGTCAGGCACAGGAAGCGTTGCGCGCGCGCGAGGCGGAGTTGGCTCGGCGCTCGGAGGAACTGCAACAGCTGGCAGCCGAACGCGAACGATTGGCAGGTGAGCGCGAATCGGCCGTGCGTGACCTGGAGGTAACCCGCGCGGAACGTGGACTGCTGGCAGAACGGCTCGCTACGGAGCAGACGGAACGCGAAATCCTGCGTCAGGAGCGCGAACGTATTATGGCACAGACTGATCGCCTGACGGAAGGCGTCAGCACCTTGGCAGAAAGTTCAGAAAACATCCGCCAAGAGATCGAGCGCAGTCGTCCACAAACAATGAGTGCGGTTTATTCGCAGTTTGAGCGCAATCAAGTAAAGATCGAGCTGTTTACCCGCAGCCGCGGCCTTTTGGGTGAAAACTCGCGCACGACAAACCTGGAGAGTTCACTGGTAACCGATGGCCGGGAAACATTCATCGTATTTCACGCTGCCGATTCGCCGCTGAATCTTAGCACAAACCCCGATCGCCTACTGGAGATCACGGCCCGCATTAGCATTGGCGACGAGAGCTTCACCGCTCGCGAAATCGGTTTTCATTCAGTTGACCCACGCATCTTATTCACACCCGTCCCGGAGGTGATCCTACAGCGCGCTGGCAAGCGCGCTTTCATGCTGTCTGACGACCCCAATCGCTTCGAGGAAGCTATCCTAATCCAAAGGGCTGGCGGTAACTTCGGTCGCACTGCCTTTCGCCGGTTAACAGCATCCGAGCGTTTTCTGCGCATGGATCGACCACTCTTTGGCGAACTATTTGCCGATTTTTCCGCCTCACGCGGCGATTGGGTTTTTTCCAAAAACGGCGAGTTTATTGGGCTGATGGTGACTCCTCGCCACGCAACAGTAGTGGAAGGTTTCGTAGCAGTCGGCAGGATTGGCTTGGGCAATGCGTTCAATGCCGAGGAGGCAGCAACAACCATCGGGCGTTTGCAGCAGCGGTTCAACAGTCTTCCGAGCGAGGTAAAGTAGCAATTACTAAAAATACGTGATTGAGATTCATTCGAATTCATTTACACCCTAAACATATGAATGATTCAGAATGGGTTTCCGAAGTCGAACAAAGCGGCGAAGTGGGTTTGGTCGAGTTCCAGGACTTTGTTGATACGAAACCATTTGTTTTTGAATCTGGCGCCAGTATACCGGAATTACGCATTCGCTATGAAACCTATGGTCATCTGAATGCATCTGGCGACAACGCTATCCTCATCTGTCACGCCTTAAGCGGTGACCACCATTGTGCCGGAGTGTATGGATTAAATGACCGCAAGAGCGGTTGGTGGAATCATATGGTGGGTCCTGGCAAGCCGATTGATACCAGCCGTTATTATGTGGTTTGCTCCAACTGCATTGGCGGTTGCCAGGGCTCGGTGGGCCCCTCATCGATTAATCCCAAGACTGGACGTCGCTACAACCTTGAGTTTCCGGCTCTGACAGTGGGTGACATGGTGCGAGCCCAAGCCTTGCTAATGGATCATCTCGGCATCGGCACGCTGCATGCTGTGATTGGCGGCAGTATGGGTGGCATGCAAACGCTAGAATGGATTACCCGTTATCCGGAACGGGTGCGCAACTACATTGCCCTGGCAACTGGCGCCCGCCACACCGCGCAAGCCATTGCCTTCAATGATACTGGCAGGCAGGCCATCATCAGCGATCCAGCGTGGAATGATGGCGACTATTCTGCTGACGCGGGTCCGGCGCAAGGCTTATCGGTTGCCCGTATGATGGCTCACATTACTTATTTATCGGACAAGGGCATGCAAAACAAATTTGGTCGCGCCCGACGAATGGTGGAAAAACCAGCTAGCGAACACTTTGCGGTGGAGTTTGAGGTGGAAAGCTATTTGCGCTACCAAGGCCAGTCATTCGTAAATCGTTTTGATGCCAACACCTATCTTTATTTTACCAAGGCATTGGATCAGTTTGACCTCTATGGCCCGGATGATAATTTAGAAGATGCTTTGTCGGTCGTTACTGCCAGCGGTCTGGTTGTGGGCTTTACCTCCGACTGGCTGTATCCACCCCGTGGCAACCGCGAGATCGTTGAAGCCTTACTTAGGCTGGGAAAAGATGCCACCTATACCGAACTGGCAATGGACTTTGGGCATGACTCCTTTCTTATCGAATCCCAGGACCTCTATTCGCTGATCCGGAATTTTCTGGATCACCCAGCGCCATCCTAATGAACACACCCGTTTACATCGCAAAAGAAGGCAAACAGATGGGGCCATTCCCATCTGAAGCCATTAGCGGTATGATAAATCGGCGTGAGCTCTCCATTGATGACTACTTTTGGCGCGAGGGCATGACGGACTGGCAACAGCTGAGCAAATGGCAAACTAAAGCCAACGCGGCGGCAGAAGTTTTCAGTCGAAGCGGAGATCCCATCCCGGTGCTTCCGCCCACCTTTGGTGAACAACCCGGATTCATGCGACGGGCTGCCGCCCATATCATTGACGGCATCATCATTTACTGCCTGACCTTCTTTGCGATAGTTGTAGTTGCCATGCTGAACATATTTGATGAAAACCTGATCTCACTTTTCAGTCTCTTCATTGGATGGGGCTACGTCAGCGGAATGGAATGTTCCAGCAAGCAAGCAACACTGGGTAAAATGGCACTCGGCTTTATCGTCACCGACCTATCTGGCCGGCGTATATCATTTGCACGAGCCAGTGTGCGATACTTTGCCATGATTTTATCCACACTGACCCTGTTTATTGGCTTTCTAATGTGCATTTTTACCCGTCGCAAGCAATGCCTGCACGACCTGATTGCCGGATGTGTGATGCTCGACCGAAATTAAGCCCGCAAGGCTTCGTCATCCAACAGAAAAGTTCCGACCCGTGTCGCCGGGCCCGTCATGCGCACCGCAAAGCTGGGACCAATCTCAATACCCAACTCACCGCCAGGCATTTTAACGGTAATCGACGCATCACACAAGCCAATACGGTGTGCCACAGCAGCGGCAGCGCTGCTACTGGAACCGGAAGCCAGAGTGTAGCCAGCACCTCGCTCCCATATTTCAATCTCAATGGTATTGCGGTCGATTATCTTTAGCAGCTGGACATTGGTGCGTTTGGGAAAGCGTTGATGCGTTTCTAGCTGGGGACCTAATTGCTTAGCCAGGCTGGCGGAAATCGTTTCCAATGGCAATACGCAATGGGGATTACCAATATCCGCGATATAGGCAGTATAGCTAACGCCATCCAATTCAAAGATCTCCCCGAGTTCACGGTCTTTTTCCTCAGGCCCATCTACCGGTATATGATCCATGGCAAAATGCACCTCTCCCATATCGACTTGAATAGAGGATGCGTGCACATCAAGCACCTGACAAGCAACCACACCCCCAAGGGTATCTACCGTAAAGGGATCTGTAGACACCTTGCCGTTATCAAACAAGTAGCGCACAAAAATACGCAGGCCATTGCCACTTTTTTCTGCTTCACTGCCATCAGGATTAAAAATACGCAGCCCAAAATCGGCTTTGTCGCTAACTAGAGGGCCGTATAAAATACCATCTGAACCCAATCCGAAATTGCGGTGGCAAATGCGTTCAATTTTGACGCAATCCGGCGCTTCCGGCACATCTGACGGATCCAAAACAAGGTAATCATTTCCAAGAGCGTGGTATTTGTAAAAAGTCTGCATAAGTATTTAACCCAAACTAACCCTCAATCTACTTGCAACCTGGAAATAATCAAAAAAGCTGCTAACGGAAACACAAAACAGGGATGCGGCAACGGCGCAGTAGTTCGGTGGTGGTGCTGCCGATAAACAATTCACGCAATCGGCTATGGCCGTAGGCACCGGCAATTAACATATCAATGCCGAAATCATCAACGTAATCAGCAATGACAGTTTCAACCTCACCGTTGAGCATTTCGCAGCGGGGCTTATGGCCAGCCCTCTGCAAAGCCTTTTCCGCAAGAGAGAGATGGCCAAGACAGGCATTCTCTGACAGATCGTCAGCGACGGTTAGCACATGAATTTCCGCATTCTTGAAAATCGGCGTATCAGCGATCCATTGCAATGCCTTTAAGCCGCTCTTGCCACCATCAAAAGCCAACGCGATCTTGTTAGGTTCGATAAACTTGCGGGCGGTAATCCAACAGGGGCGCGTGCTTGCCCTTACTACCCGTTCCAACATTGAGCCAAGATGCCCCTTAGCAAAATTGGCATTTTCACCTCGTTTGCCCAAAAAAACAAGCGCTGCCCTTTCTTCAAATTCACCAATGCTGTCGACCAATAGGCCCGTCTCATGATGAAAAGAAAATTGCTCCTTAGACATCCCACCCTGTTCGATAAAAATGCGACGGGAGGACTCTTCGATTAGCTTTGCCTTATGCTGCTCCAGTTCTTGCAACTGACCCACAACCCCTTGATAAGGCTGTACTCCAAGGCTGCCGCTAAGATCCGCAATGGCAGGAATTTCAAATTGCCTCAAATCAGAAACATAGAGAACATCCACCGCTGCCCCCATTCGTTTGGCAGCCCACAGGGCATATTCACAACACACTCCGGCATATGCCGAACCATCGGTGCAAACAAGGATACGCTTCATGATCGTAAATTAATCAAACTACCGCATGTCTGACAACCTTAAAAACCACAACTTAACTCGAGATAAATCGCTTGCAGCGAGTTTATGTCGGTTATTGCGTTTGATGACTCAAAGATGAATACATTTCTGTGCCAACACTTTGCGCAGAAATAGCGGACGGTGCTCTGGCGATGGTCCATAATCCAAAATAGCCTTTCGATGCGCTCGGGTTCCATAACCCGCATGGGTGTCAAATCCATATTGCGGGTAAAACTGATCCAAGCTCCGCATGTAACGGTCGCGCGTGACTTTGGCTAAAACAGAGGCAGCTGCTATTACCAGCGAAAGTGCATCCCCTCCCACTATCGCCCGATGCTGCCAGTCAAATGGGCGCAATGGACGGCCATCAACCAGCAGAGCCACTCCAGCGGATTCATCGCATTCAGGCGTATCGGCCTTGAAAATAGGCAAATCCGTATCTCCCGTCTTTTTAAAAAACAGCTTCGTGCTTGCCTGCAATTGCACTACAGCTCGGCTCATTGCCAAGCGTGTCGCTCCCAAAATGTTTAAGCGATTAATCTCTTCAACTGAAGCCGATGCAACAGCAAATGCACAGCACTTGTCGGTGCACAGCGCATGCAGATTATCCGCAGCCACTTCGCGCTGAACCGCCCGCATGGTTTTGGAATCGGCAATCAGCTTTAACCGCATATCCAAATCTCCCGTCTGATATGTCTTGGATGAAAGCCAAAATGCCGCCGCATGTACCGGACCAGCAAGGGCTCCACGCCCCGCCTCATCGATCCCGACAATACCCAATCCCGCCTGCTGCGATGCTAAGGTTTTCAGAAAAAATTTATCATGCAACCAAAGGGAATGTTCAGTTTGCGCCATAACCTTACTGAAATCAAATCTTGCCCAATCTGTAAAATCTTTTCATTGACCTCAATGATGCAAGAGCACAAA
>SKFT01000165.1 GCA_007117865.1 Puniceicoccaceae bacterium
TCCCCGGTTCGATTCCGGGTCTCGCCACCACTCAAACCGCAATAAACCAGGAGTTTTATCAGTTGTCCATTTTTGATAAATCCTTCTCGGCTTTTGGGTCTGCCGGAATGTCGTCCAGCGTGAGAACTCCTTTTGCCTCGTCGATGACGCTGCCATCCCACTGCTTCACTTGCATTAGATAAGCGGCCCGGCCCAGCATGTGAGCTGCAACTGGAGCGGTTAGGAAAATAAAAACCGTGGTAAGCGCGATACGAGTAATGACGCCGACTTCCTGGAAATAGAATGCGGCTGCAATCAGCATCAATCCAGCCCCCAGCGAGGCGGCTTTGGTGGATGCGTGCATGCGGGTGTAAATGTCCGGCATGCGCAGCACGCCAAAGCCAGCAATGAAAGTGAAGAAAGTTCCCAGCGCGATGAGCACCAGGATCAAATAGTGGATGATTGGATGATAGACTTCCATGACTTTAATCGATCATGCGCCTCTCAAAGCTGCGGGCAAATGCAACGGTGCCAAGAAAAACAACGAGTGCCATAGCAATTGCAACGTCCAGAAACAGTGCATTCTGTGTTTTGATCGCATACAGAACCATGATGGATATTGCGATCACTGCCATGGTATCCAAGGCTACGATGCGGTCAGTAATACTCGGGCCTTTGACCATTCGAATGAAGGCCAGAATCAGTGCCAGTCCGAGCACGAAAATGGCACTCCTGGTGAAAAGTGGGATTTCAGCCACGTTCATTATAAAGAATAGTTCGCTTGCTATCATGATGGTAATGGTTGTTGGCGGATGTTAATAGTTATATTGGGGTCAGCGCATAATTTCCAACACGCGGCGCTCCAGTTGCTCTGTAATTTCTTTTTTCAGTAGTGCGGGATCATCGATAAACATGGCGTGCACAAAGAGGGTTTTGCGATCCTTTGATACATCCAGGCTAAGTGTTCCTGGTGTCATCGAAATTAAATTTGCGAGAACGGTGATTTCCGCATCGGTTTTTGCTTCAATCGGTAGTGCAATAACTCCTGGGCGCATATGAAAACTTGGGGTTAGGATGTCATAGGCAACCTGAATGTTGGATTTGAGGATTTCCGCTACGTAGAAGAAAAAGAAGCGGATGATGTTTGGGAAACGTATCAAATAACTACGGACTTCCGAGCGATTGTTAGAGGATTTGAGAAAGACCAGGCACATAATCAGGTAGGCAATTACAAAACCACTGAGAAGAGTCGTTACCGTAAGCTCACCCATGAGCGCGGCCCAGGCCAAGGCAAGTAGGAGATTAATGGCAAACAGTTTCATGGTTAGTCTGAGAGGAAATTTTCAAGATACTCTTGCGAGAGGACCGCTTCAATATAAAGTGCGGGTTCCATTAGTTGTGCTCCAGCCGCGAGGCAAAGAGAGATCGCTGGTTGCGCCAGAACCCCCATTAACACAACTCCGCAAGCCATTGCGATGATGGGAAGGTAAAGCGCCCGCCGTTTTGCGGGCGTGTCAGACCATTGCAGATCTCCCTCCAGAGGCTTCCCCGGCGCGTCTTTCCAGAAGGCTTCGGCAAATATCTTGGTCATCGAGTAAAGGGTCAGTATACCCACACCGAGGGCTATTGCGGTAATGATATAATAGCCTGCATCGAGACCCGCCTTGATCAGCAAAAACTTGCCAAAAAATCCTGACAGTGGAGGAATACCGGCAAGACCAAAGGCGGAAATGACAAATAACAACGAGAGAAAAGGTGCCTTTTTATAAAGTCCGCCCATATCTTTGAGGTAATCCGTGCCACGCAAATCGTAAGTAGCGCCGGAAATGAGGAATAAATTGGTCTTGGCAAAGATGTTGTGCACCAAGAAGTAGATGGCTCCGGCGAGGGCCCATTGGGTAAAAATGGCCAGTCCCATAACCGCATAGCCGATCTGACTAATAATATGAAAAGAAAGCAGTCGTCGGATATTGAACTGAGCTACCGCACCCAGTACCCCAACCACCATAGTGAAACCGGCAACCCAGACCAGCAGGTGATTGGTGAAGCTTTCGCCAGCATCAAAAATTAAAGTGAAGACCCGGATCAGCGAATACATACCAACCTTGGTCAGCAATCCGGCAAAAATGGCAGAAACGGCAACGGGTGGAGTGTGGTATGACGCTGGCAACCAGAAAAAGAGGGGAAATAAGCCGGCTTTGACACCAAACGCGACAAAGAATAAGACCGAAGTCAGGCGCATTAACTCGGGATTGGCACCTGCTTCTGCTTTGAGTGCCAGGTCGGCCATGTTCAAGGTGCCAAAATTACCGTATAGAATTCCGATGGCGGAGAGGAAAAATACGGAGGCCAGCAGATTAAGCGTCAGGTATTTGACGGCCCCTTCCATCTGGTCGCGTTCGCCGCCCAAAGCCATGAGCACAAAGGATGCTATCAGCATGACTTCAAACCAGACGAAAAGATTGAAGATATCGCCGGTAAGAAAAGCACCGCAAACCCCCATCAACATGAAATGAATAAAAAGGTAATAGCCCTTGCGAACGCGGGCGCGATCCATCGTCGCCAAGGAGAACACTGCCACACAAAGTCCAATAAAGGCGCTGACGCTGAGCATGATTGCGCTAAACAGATCGGCGACGAAAGTGATTCCGAATGGTGCGCTCCAGCCACCTAGCTGAACGCTCTGGATGCCATCACGGGCTACTCCGTTGAGAATCGCAATACAGGCTAGCAGCAGCAGTGCCATGCCAACAACACCGATTCGGCACTGCATTCGGGGGGAGTTCCACGCGAATAAGCAGAGTGTTGCTGTTAGCAAGGGAATGATAATGGGAAATGTCAGTAAGGTACTCACGAGTCAGTATGTTTGAGGTCGTCCAAATCATCCGAATTTAGGGTAATGTAAGCTTGCCGAACTAAAACCAGCGTAAAGGCAAGCACCCCGAATGCGATTACGATTGCGGTTAAAATCAATGCTTGTGGCAACGCATCGGCGGCACCGGCGTGCAATGCGCTGTCATCGGCTCCGATAAAGGGCGGATTTTCACGCGTTAAGCCAGCCCCGAGAAAAATGAGTAGGTTGGCCCCTTGGCTTAGAATTGCAATACCTAGGACGAGTTTGACCAAGCTACGGCGCATCATTAAAAACAGACCGGCACCAAATAAAACGGCTATGACAACTGCAAATACAATTTCCATCTTAATTCTCCAGTAGCTCCGCCTCAGACAAGGCGAAGATAATGTTTAACGTAACACCGGCAACGATTAGATAAACACCAATGTCGAACAATAGCGGTGTATTGAACTTTTCAATGATGGGCACAGATAGTTCATGATACCACCAACCGGTTAGGAAGGGTTTGTTATAGAGTAGCGCAGGCACGCCCGAGAGCAGGGCGGCAATTAGACCCCAGCCTATCATTTGTGGTGGTGAGAGGAAAACGGCATTGCGCGCGGCTTGCACGCCAAAGGAAATCCCATAAAGTGCAAAAGAGGCTCCACCTACTAAACCGCCGACGAACCCACCTCCCGGCAAATTGTGACCACGCAACAGCAGATAAAAGGAGAACATGATTAACAGGGTGATCATGAATCGGGTGGTGCTATTTAGAATGACGGATTCTCTTATCATTTGTTTTCCTTATCAGCAGATTTGATAACCAGTTTGAGCAAGGCAAAGACGCCTACAGCGGCAATCGCAAGCACTACCAATTCGCCCATGGTATCGATGGCACGGAAATCCACCAGGATGACATTCACGACATTGCGTCCGTAAGCCTCCGTGTAGCTGAATTCGGCGAAGTAACTGGATATGGGTTCGAAGAAGTTCGTTCCAAAGGCAAACAGTGCCAAACCGCCCATGAAAATGCCGAAAACTGTTGCTATCAAAGTATCGCGCACAATTGTCCAGGGTTTGGAAAAGGTGGTGAACTTGGGAAGCCTGAAGAATGCTAGGACAAACAGGATGACGGCCAGGGTCTCGACCAATACTTGGGTGAGTGCCAGATCAATGGCACTGAAGATGAGGAACAATAGGGCGATACCGAGGCCGACCACTCCGAGTGCGGCAATGGCGGCCAAGCGCGATTTTACCATTACGGCTAGGAACGTGGCACCAATGATCACGATGCAGACCATCATTTCAGGTATGCCTATAGGGGTCAGCGCGGGCAGCTCAAATAAATGACGTGCCGGATAAGCAGCCAGCGCAATCAACGCCATCGCAAACAGCGCAATTGTCATCACGTAGTAGCGCAGGCGTCCGTGCTGAAACAGCTGCGTTTGCCAACTGGCAGTAGCCAGCATGCCCTTGAGCTTTGCAAAATAAAAGGCTTCAGGCCCTACTGTTGCCAATCGCTGGTAGAGCGATTTTGCGTCGCGGAATTTTTTGCCGAGCAGAAAGACAACGATACCGAGGATCACAGTTAGAATACTGAGTAGCAGCGCCTTATCGATGTATTGCGGATACACCAGCGGTGCGACTTCCAGCAGTGGATCGCCCATAATGCCACGGGTAGCGGGACCTATGATTCCGCTGCTAACCCAACCGGGGATGAAAGCCAGCGCCAAACCCAGTCCACCCAGTAGTACGGGACCAATCCACAATGTCCATGGGCCATCGTGTGCTTGTTTGGGAGTTTCAAGGTAGCGGCCCCAATATGGGCGTATACCGGCAGTGACCGCCAGTGAAAACATCAGCACACTACCGCCAACTGCAATGACCAGCCAGAGCATACCCCATATTTCAGCCTCTAGGATGGCTTTGTAAAAATACTCCTTGCCAAGGAAACCCAACAACAAGGGAATACCGCACATGGACAAGGCCGCCAAGCCAGCACCGATTGTCGTTTTGGGCATGACTTTTCGCAGTCCGCTCAGTTGCCCCACTTCGCGACAGCCACTTTCATGATCGACTGCTCCGGAGGCCATGAACAGGGCACCTTTGTAGAGGGCGTGTGCGAGCAAGTAAGCCATTGCCGCCTTAACCGCCAGTTCCGTTCCTATTCCCAGAAGCATAACCAGCGTGCCAAGCACTGCCACCGTGGTATAGGCGAGGATTTTTTTCAAATCCGATTGCCCCATGCCGAGCCAAACTCCAGTCAACAACGTCATCGCACCAACCGGGGTGACAATCCAAAACCATAGTGGATCAACGGCGAGAATAGGGAATAGTCGCGCAAGCAAAAACACCCCTGCCTTAACCATTGTTGCCGAATGTAGAAAGGAACTTACCGGTGCTGGTGCTTCCATTGCATTCGGCAACCAGAAATGGAAGGGAAACTGGGCCGATTTGGTAAATGCGCCGATTAATAGGCAGATTAGCACCGGCAGGTAGTAGCCGCTCTCCAGCAGCATGATGCCTGCATTAATGGCAATCATCTCGCTGATGCTGTAGGTGCCGACGGCATTGCCGAGCAAGATGAGGCCAGCAAGCATAACGATGCCGCCCGTTCCGGTAACCAGCAAGGCTTGCAATGCGGCTTTGCGCGAATTCTCCTTTTCGTGATAATAACCAATCAGCAGATAGGAGGACAGGCTGGTGAGTTCCCA
>SKFT01000149.1 GCA_007117865.1 Puniceicoccaceae bacterium
CGCACTTGCATGGGGTGCAAGGGGTCGCAAGTTCGAATCTTGTCGGCCCGACCATTTTATTTTCCCGCCACTGTCAAAATCTCATAAATGAATTGAACTCGGTCTATCCCACGTCTTCCAATTCACTTGAATCATTGACGACTGGTGCTTCGCCGATCAAGGAGCAAAAACGGGCATAGGGGATAACTTCCATCTTACCGTTACCATGTTCGACAATTGCGGTTAACGACTCGACCCAGTCGCCGGAATTGAGGTAATGAATTTCATCCAGCATCTTATCGTTTGGGGTATGAATGTGTCCACAGATTGCGCCCTGACAACCGCGTGCCTTAGCCAGGGCGACAACGGAATCCTCAAATTTGGAAATGAAGTTAACTGCCGATTTTACCTTGGCCTTAATTTTCTTTGAGATAGAGTAATACTCCTTGCCGCGCAGTGCCCGCCACTTGTTGTAGAGACGATTGAACGACAGCAACCAGTCGTAGCCTATGGCACCGAGGTGGGAAATGAAGTTGAGATTGCTTGTGATGCTGTCGAAAACATCGCCGTGGAAGATCAGGTATTTGCGGTGGCCGGTATCGTGTATATATTCCTCCACGACTTCTATGCCCTCAAATTTAAGCGGCAGAAAACGGCCCAATATGTCATCGTGATTACCCCTCAGGTAAATCACCTGAGTATCTTTTTTTTCCACTTTTTTGAGTACTAAACGAATGAAACGGCTGTGGGACTTGCTCCATCCGCCCTTGCGCTTGAGTCGCCAGCCGTCAATGATATCGCCATTGAGAATGAGTTTCTCACAGCGGACGTTTTTCAGCAGGTGATTGACTTCATCGACTTTGCAATCGGCGGTGCCGAGGTGGACATCCGAGAGGATCAGCGTTTTGTAGTTCAGCGTTTTTTTATCCATGGTTTGCGGTGTAGTGGGTTGAATTGTGGGAGGAGATCGGTGCACCCAGCATGGTCAGGTCATCCAGCCAGCGTTCGACCACACCATCCCAGGAAAAAGCTTTTGCCTTATTTGCGGCGGCTGCACGAACCACTGACAGCGGCCCCTGCTCGATAGTTGCAAGCGCCTTTGCTTTTTCGATAAATAAAGCATGATCACCGAATGGTGTCAGCCAACCGTTTTCGCCATCGACGATATGCTCGTGGGCAGCAGCGTAGTCAAATGCCAGCACTGCCAAGCCACTCGTCATGGCTTCTGTCACTACATTGCCATAAGTTTCCGTTAAGCTGGGAAAGAAAAACCAGTCTGCTGACGCATAATGGCGCGCCAGCGAAAGGTCTTTTTGAACCCCGGCAAAGATTAAATCCGGATGCGTCTTGCGAAGTTTATCTTCCAGCGGACCCGAACCAACCAGCACCATGCGGGCCTGTGGAGAGCTCTCGCGAAATGCGTGAAAAGCGGAAATTGCCAGCGCAAGGTTTTTCTCCGCAGCCAATCGTCCGACATAGAGTATAACGGGCGTATGTTCGTTATCGATCCCCCAGCTTTTGCGCAAAGTCGCATCGCGGTGATGACTGCCAAAGAGGTTGCCATCGACACCGCGGCCCAGGACGCGGGCGTTATGCAAGCCTTTTTGCATGAGTTCGTCACACAGTTTCCGCGTTGGTGCAAAGGTCATCAAGGTTTGGTTGTGCAAGTGGCGCAGGTAACGCCAGACAATTCCGCCCAGTGGAATCCCTGCATAGTGCTTGGTGTAGGAGTGGAAGCGGGTGTGAAATCCGGAAGTAACGGGTAAGCCCAAATCCCTGGCAGCCTTGATCGCACTGCGGCCCAGAGGGCCCTCGGTAGCCACATGCACCCAGTCGGGACGTTCATTCGTCCAATGTTTGCGTAAAAAACGGCGGGCCGGGAATCCTATTCTCAACTCGGGATAACCAGGGATGCGACAACCGCGCATTGGCAAATGAAGGGCATGTTTAACACTTAGTGGTTGGTGCGGTTTTTCCCCGCTACCGGCGGGACGTATGATTTGCAGAGCATGGCCTCTGCGGGTTAGACCGACGCGTAAATTTTCCAAGGTCATTGCCACGCCATTGACCTCAGGCGGAAAGGTTTCAGTTACCAGAGCTAGTTGCATAAGTGTTTTATGCAGAGTAGTTTTAGCTGGTATCTACTTACCTGGCAAAGCGTTAATCGTGCTGTTGCTGAAACGTTACATGGCTGTCACTTGTTTGTGACTTCTACGAAGCGCCAAATAATAGCAGCCTGTTTTATTTGCTAAGACCTTGTTCGAGAATTAGGCAATCACCGGTCATCTCTTCCGGTTGCGGCAACTCCATCAAGCGCAGAAGGGTTGGGGCGATGTCGCCAAGACGACCACCGTCGGCCATCGTTAAGTTTTGGCAACTGTCACCATATACCACCACTTCAACGGGATTCAGCGTGTGTGCAGTATGGGGTCCATTGTTGGATTCATCCCACAGCTGATCGCTATTGCCGTGGTCGGCAGTGATGAGTGCGCGCCCCCCAACGGCATCCACCGCAGCCAACACGTCACCGACACAGCCGTCCACTACTTCACAGGCCTTGACAGCCGCCTCCAGAACACCCGTGTGGCCAACCATATCCGGATTGGCAAAATTGACGATTACTAGACCATAACGTTCGCTGCGAATGGCTTCCACCACTGCGTCGCGGATACCATAAGCAGACATTTCCGGCTTTTCATCGTAGGTAGCCACATCCTGTGGACTGGGGATCATGATGCGTTCCTCGCCCTCAAATGGCTCCTCGCGATAGTCGTTGAAAAAAAAGGTTACGTGCGGAAATTTTTCCGTCTCCGCGCAGCGCAATTGTGCAATCCCTTTTTGGGCAATGTAATCGCCGAGGATGTTGACCATTTTGGGCGGTTTACGGAAGAGGATGTTGGGGCATAATCCCTTTTGGTATTCCGTCATGGTTGCGTAATAGAGAGCGAGTTTTGGACCTCGCTCGAAGGCATCGAAATCGTCCTCAATGAAGGCACGGGTAAGTTCGCGTGGACGATCGCCACGGAAGTTGAAAAAGATAACGGAGTCGCCATCTTTGATAGTGCCCAGCGGATTCCCTTTCGAATCGACGATTTGGGTGGGCACAATGAACTCGTCGCCCTTTGTGCCCTCAGTGCCAGGATTGTCATAGTATTCCTGCACCGCCTCTGATGCGGAAAGCGCGGTGCGCTCAAGCGCGCGTCCGGTGAGACAGTCGTAAGCCTTGCGCACCCGATCCCAACGGTGGTCTCGATCCATGCTCCAATAGCGACCACAGACCGAGGCAATTTGCCCAAGCCCAATCGCCTGCAACTGCTCTTCCACCTGCTGAATAAAGGCAAGTCCACTGAATGGACCCGTATCGCGTCCATCGGTAAAGGCGTGTATGCAGACTTTGGCAACACCGGCTTCCTTGGCCAGCTTAACCAAGCCATAGAGATGCTCCAACATGCCATGCACTCCGGCATCGGAAACAAGTCCCATCAGATGCAGTGCGCCGTTATTGACAGTCGCTTGTTGGAATGCCCTTTGCATGTCCGGACTGTCTTTGATGGTTCCAGTGCGTATGCCCTTGTCGATGCGTACCAACTCCTGGTCAACGATGCGCCCGGCACCTATGTTTTGATGACCCACCTCGCTATTGCCCATGATGTTATCCGGGAGGCCAACATCCGGGCCACAGGCCATGATTTCAGTGCGTGGCCATTCCTTGCTCAACCGGTCGGATACCGGTGTTTGGGCAATGCGCACGGCATTGTAACGGTCTTGGGACCGATCATGATTTTCGCCCCATCCATCACGGATAATGAGCACGACAGGTTTACGCTTTTCACACATAGCTTTGAAATCGCACTTTAAATAGGATTCAGTAACCCGCGGCAATGATTAATTGGAGGCAACAGGCAGTCAGATGGTCACTATCTCGATTCAGGATTTGCCAATTGTAGAAATTTTGTTTCATTAAACTTTCTGCTCAGTCATTATTGGCTGTTTTCATCTCATTCCTTATCATAGAACAAAATATTCATTCTCTTATGGCATACGAACTCCCATCACTCACATACGACTACAACGCGCTCGAGCCACACATCGACGCCAAAACCATGGAGATTCATCACTCCAAGCATCATGCTACCTACGTGAGCAAACTCAATGCTGCGATCGAGGGTACTGATTTAGCTTCCAAGTCAATTGAGGACTTGATTGGCGATCTTTCTGCAGTGCCGGAAAATATCCGTGGTGCTGTGCGCAACAACGGAGGTGGTCACGCCAACCACAGCTTCTTTTGGAAGTTGATCGGTCCCGATGGTGGTGGTTCTCCTGTCGGCAAGTTGGCCGAAGCCATCAATGAGCAGTTTGGCTGTTTCGACGCCTTTAAGGAAAAATTTGCTGCGGCAGCGGTCAATCGTTTTGGCAGCGGCTGGGCCTGGCTCTGCGTTAAGCCGGACGGCAAGCTTTGTGGCGTTTGCTCAACCGCCAACCAGGACAGCCCCTTGATGAAGGGAGTTGTCGATGTTTGTGGCAAACCGGTTGTGGGTCTCGACGTCTGGGAACATGCCTATTATTTGAACTACCAAAATCGTCGTCCCGATTACATTGCAGCATTCTGGAATGTCATCGACTGGAAGGTGGCTGAGGCCAACTACCTCGCTGCCATCCAGTAATCAGTTCATTAAAGGATTTGCGCTTGAGGCTACCGCCATGGGTAGCCTCAAGTTGCTGTCAGTTTGCAATTGCCCAATTCCTCAGGGTTGCTAGAACGAATGATTTATGGAAGTTTGTGCTCGTATCTCGAAAGAATGGCGGAATCGCATGCTGTTCCTGTTTTTCATGTTCTTCTGCATGGCTGGTTGGTTTTTGTGGGATGGCATTATTGCATGGCCCGCTGAGAATGAGCGCTACCAAGCATTTTCCCAAATCGCTGACGAGGTAATGGCAAATGACCTTGCCGTGGATGTTGAGGATGTGGAAGTGAGGCTCGCATGGGAACGATATGCCCGGGCAGAGGGATATTCGTCCAAAATTCCCAAGGAGCGCACTGACAGTGACTTATCGCAACAACTTTGGATTGGCGGTGTGATGATGGCTGGCTCGTTGCTGTTTCTGGGCTGGGTGCTCTGGAATCATACCCGCAGTATCCGCGCTGAAGGTGACATTATCACAGGTGCCTCCGGAGAAACAGTTCACCTCGACTCGATTATCAGTATTGATCGGCGTAAGTGGCGTAAAAAGGGTATCGCTTTGGGGATTTATGAAAAGGCAGGCAAGCAGCGTCGACTTGTTCTCGATGATCACAAGTTTGCTGGAGCTGAAGCTATTATCCTTGAGGCGGAGCGTCGTATCGAAGTCCGCTCTAGTCCCGATTCAAGCAATTCTGATAAGCTTCCAGACCAATAGTCAGTGCTTCGACGAGTTCAAGTACGGCACCAGGTTCTGTCAATCGCCGGGCAGTTGCCTCATGGCTGAGAAAGCCCAGCTCCACCAAAACACCCGGTTGCTGCAGATCGCGCAACACGGCAAAGCGATCACGCCTCACACCGCGATCCGTGGCTTGTGTTTGGCGTATAAGTGCCTGTTGCAAGTGCCAGCCAAGCAACAGGCTATCAGCGAAATGTTGATGGCCGGGGAGCAGTTTGGCGGCTGCCTGTTCCTCGGCGGTCGGTGGCGTTAAGATAAATACTTCGATGCCCTCCGCCAAGGGATTGACTGCAGCATTGTAGTGAATACTGACAAATAAATCCACCTCAGTCTCTAGCGCCATCTGCACGCGTTTTTGCAGTGGCACAAACGTGTCATCCTCACGTGTTAACAACACCTGCCAACCGAGGAGTCGCAAGGTCTCCGCCAGTTGCAATGCCGTCTTCAGCGCAAGCGCCTTCTCCCTCAGTGCAAAGTTCTCATTAACCGCTCCCGGATCCCGTCCGCCATGGCCGGGATCAATCAAAATCCGCGGCTTTGGTTTTTCGCTGGCGTCGTTCAGTGCTTGGTTCACCTGTTGGTTCCCTAGTGGCAATACTGTGAAGGCAATATCATGTTCGGCGAGGTAGAGGACTCCATCTGCTACCAGTGCGGGGAAGTCCAGCCATACTAGAATTCCGTTGAACCACATGCGGCGGCTTCCCGCTTGCCACTGCCAATGGACATTGGCAGTATACAACTCCCAAATACCCTGCTCGCTGGGCTCCAATTGCCGTGCCTGCGAACCAAGTAGATCCGCCGCCGAACGGTAGGCCATACCATGCCACTCACGGCTAACTGGTGGTGGAGCTGGGCTTTCTGGTAAAGTCCCTTCACGCGAACAACCCGTTAGCAAGAGGCCGCCAATAACAATCAGCAAACAGCTAAAACTGGCAATTCGCGTTTTCGCGACTCAATCCTCCTCGTCGGAATCGTCTTGTTGATCCGAAGGGCGAACTTCGTCCGGACGATGGAACTTCAGTTTGCGCTTGTGCGCGGGCAGGGGAGTGAGAATGGCAATGACCTGACGGCCTACCAGACGTGGCTCGGAATCGGCGGTTGAAACTCCTTCCAGCTCCTTTACCGCTTCCAATACCCGCTCAAAACCGAGCTCGCGGTGTTCATTCTCGCGGCCACGGAAAGCCAATGTCAGCTTGACCTTGTTGCCATCATCGAGAAAGCCTTCGGCGCGTTTCATTTTGGTCATGAAATCGTGCGGATCGATGGATACGCGGAATTTGATTTCCTTGAGTTTGGTAGTGTGCTGTTTGTTGTCTTTCTGCTTCTTGCTCTCTTCATAGAGAAACTTACCAAAATCGAGAATGCGGCATACGGGCGGACGGGCAGTGGGGGAGATCTCCACCAAGTCGAGTCCGACTTCTTTGGCGAGATCGAGCGCTTTCTTTGGCGACATCACCCCAATATTTGCTCCTTCAGGCCCAATGACCCGAATTTCAGTAGCGCGGATGCGCTCGTTACGACGAAGCCCTTTCGGACCCTTGGCTCTCTGTTGATAACGCCCGCGGGAGTTAGGTTGATTTGACATTAAGGATGAATGAATAACACGGATTTGGACCAGCTGATAGATTAAGCCGGTTAACTGCAAAACACCTATCCTGTTGGAATTTTATGGGCTGGCAAACATTTTTCAGCTTGAGGCGCAAAAAAGCGCTGAATTTGAAATTGCCTAAGTCAGCTGGGCTGCTAGCTTGCTTATTTTCCCGCACGGGGACATTTTCAATTTAGAATCAATATGCTAGAAGGACTTACTGATAAACTTGGCGACGCCTTGCGTTCGTTGCGTGGAACCGGCAAACTGAGCGAGGCAAACATGGAAGAATCATTGCGCGAGGTGCGCAAGGCGCTGCTCAGTGCTGACGTTCACTTCAAGGTCGCGCGTGATTTTGTGGAACGCGTCAAGATGGCTTGTGTGGGGCAGGAGGTGACCCGTTCGGTAACGCCGGGGCAGCAGGTAATCAAAATCATCCACGACGAACTGGTGCAATTACTCGGCCAGGGGGAAACGGCATTGGAAGACAAGAAGCCGCTGCGCATCATGCTGGTAGGCTTGCACGGCTCGGGTAAAACCACCAGCAGCGCTAAACTCGCACGCCACCTTGCCCGTAAGCGCGGCTATCGTCCCGCACTCATCGCTTGCGATGTTTACCGTCCCGCTGCCATCGACCAATTGGAGCAACTCGCCCGTGGTGAGGATTGTTTTTTCTATGCTGAGAGAAATCAGACGGATGTATTACGCATCGCCCGTAACGGACTCGAACAAGCCAAGGCCGCAGATGCCAACCTTATGATTTTCGATACTGCCGGTCGGTTGCAGATCGACAGTGATTTGATAGATGAAATCAAGCGCTTAAAGCAGGCGGTGCAACCGGATGAAATTTTGTTGGTTGCTGACAGCGCGTTGGGGCAGGAAGCTGTCAATGTTGCCCATCACTTCCACGAAGCCGTTGCCTGCACCGGAATTATTTTGACTAAATTGGATGGCGATGCACGCGGTGGTGCGGCCTTGTCGATGAAGGCGATGACCGGTGTGCCAATTAAATTTGCTGGCACAGGTGAGAAGCCAGACGATTTTGATCCGTTTTATCCAGACCGCATGGCTTCGCGCATACTTGGGATGGGCGATGTGGTTTCCCTGGTTGAAAGAGCGCAGGAAAACATTGATGAAAAAGAGGCTGAGCGCATGGCGGAAAAGATGCGCAAGGCGGAATTCGATCTCGATGACTTTCTGAGCCAAATGCAGCAGGTTAAAAAGATGGGCAACATGGGTAGTCTGATGGGTATGATCCCGGGTATGAGTAAGGTCAAGATTGGTGATGAGGAGGAGAAAAAGATGGCTCGAACCGAGGCTATCTTGCAAGCCATGACCCCGCAAGAGCGGCATAAACCGATGCTGATTAATGGCAGTCGACGGATGCGCATTGCCAATGGCACGGGCGTGCCGGTTCGCGATGTCAATCAACTGCTCAAGCAATTCAATCAAATGCGCACCATGATGAGGAAGATGCGTGGCTCCAAGGGACGTAAAATGATGAAGCAAATGGAGTCTCAATTCGGCAAGGGAGGCGGATTGCCGGGGATGCCGGGATGATTTGCGCAGTTAACTGCCAGACAGAGTTGAATTTTACTGTCTATTATGGTAACTGTGCCGGAGTTAGGAACCATAATTCAGAAGTCAGAATGAAGCATTTGGGCGAGAGAGATCGCGTAAACGCTTAACTCAAACTAATTCATCCTTCATCACTCATCCATCATCACAGCCAATTCAAATCCAACGTCATTTATTCGTCATGAAAAATATATCTGCCATATCCCGTCGCCGCTTTCTACGTGGGGGGTTTCTCGCTGCTTTTGGTGCGGCATTGCTGCGTCCCCAAGCTATACACGCCGCCAGTTGTTGCGGGTTGAAAGCAGACCACTCTGCCAACGCTCAACTGCTCTTTGAGTCGCTGCAGTATCCCTATGACCTGGCACCCTTGCCGCATGGAACCGAGGCCTTTGTGCCAGATATCGATGCATTGACCATGGAGATTCACCATGGTCGCCACCATGCCGCCTATGTGCGCAATCTAAACAGTGCCTTGGCGGAATATCCTCAGTTTCATGGCCTCAAGCTCAATGCATTATTGGCCGATTTGGACGCCTTGCCCGAGAGCATTCGTCAGACGGTTCGCGACAATGGTGGTGGCCATGCCAACCATGCGCTTTATTGGGCAACCATGAAGCCCGGCGGCAGTCAGCCCTCCGAGTCGCTGAAGGCAGCGATTGCCAAGTATTTCGGTGCTATGGATGCTTTGGAAGAATCACTTGTCCAAGTGGGATTGCGTCGTTTCGGCAGTGGTTGGGCTTGGCTCAACATCAATGCCAACGGTGAATTAGTCGTCAATAGCACCGCTAATCAGGATAACCCCATCATGTTTGGCGAAACGCCATTGCTGGGAATCGATGTATGGGAACATGCCTACTACTTGAACTTCAAAAACCGCCGCGGCGACTACTTAAAAGCCTTTCTTAAGCATGTTGACTGGGAAGCTGTTTCCAAGCGCTTCGCTATATTGGGGTAAGACTACTCAAATGAGCTGACCCCGTTGGCTTTGTCTATTTCCTGCGGACAACCTCAATGGTTTTTTCTCCATTCGTTGGCCATTTTCTCCATTGTTGGTTTAATATGACTAAAAAAGTGCATATAGCCGGGACAGAGGTAGCTTAGTTTATGCGGTTCACCTGCTTGCTCAACAAAGCGGTGTTTTGGGCAATCACCACCGCATGCGAAGCGGTAATGGCAGCTATTGCACTTTGTGCAGAGTTCGGTTTTTTTCGTTTCGCCAAAAGTCTTTTGCTGCGGCAAGTCAACCATAGATGAGAGTGGACTCTCACCCAGTCGTCCAAGGCGATATTCCGGATAAACGTAGTGGTCGCAGGAATACACGTAACCATCGTGTTCGAGTGCAAGCGCACGTCCACATGTTTCGGCATGGGTACACATACTGGAACCCATGTTAAGCCAATTGCCCAGGGCACAATCAAAGTCGCGCACAAAATAGCGGCCAACATCCTTTTTCTTCCACTCATCAAAGACATCACTTAAGAAGCGTCCATGTCCCTTTGGACTGACGCTCCATGTGGTAACGGCAGCTTCCTCGTCGCCAGGCGCGGCAAGTTTTAAGCCGTGTTTACAACTGCCTGCCTCCGCCGGAATGCGTTCGACGATAGGAATGAACTGCATGTAGCGGGAACCGTTCTTGCGCAGAAATCGATAGACTTCCCGACCGGCATTTTCGTTGCCACGATGCACACAGGTCATGGTATTGAATTCCACATTGTGCTTGCGCAGACAGGACAGCCCGCGCATGACATCGTCAAAGCTTCCCGCACCGGAGCGGGTGAGGCGAAAACGGTCGTGATATGGCTTGGGTCCGTCAATGCTGATACCGACAAGAAAATGGGTTTCAGCAAGGAAGCTGCACCATTCGTCATTCAGGCGGGTGCCGTTGGTTTGCAGGGAGTTTTCGATTTTGTGACCATTGGCATAGCGCTGTTGCAGCGTGACCGCTTGACGAAAGAAATCGACTCCCATTAGGGTGGGTTCACCGCCTTGCCAGGCAAAGGTTATGGTCTCGGTATTCTGACTTTGAATATACTCGCGGATGAACATTTCCAAGCGCTCGGGACTCATCCGCGTAGGACCATTGGTTTCGTAGAGAGCACTTTTTTCCAAGTAAAAACAGTAGCTGCAATCCAGATTGCAAGCAGCTCCAGCCGGTTTAGCCATCACGTGGAACGGTTGTGTTTGCAGCCAGCTCATTAACAAATACCACGGGTACTTTTTCTGAGAAAGTCAATTAAGAGAGTTCCCAGCGGATGTGCATCCAGGCCCTCTGCCTGTAGCTGTGCACTGGCCTGTGAACGGTTGAGTCCTTGCTTGAAGTAGAGTTTGTGAATGCGGCGTGCGACCATACAATCATCGCTGGAGAAGCCAGCACGCTCAAGGCCGACTTTATTGATGGTTCGTGAGCCAGCCGGGGAACCTTCGACGATCATAAAAGGCGGTACATCCTGGGTTACCCGTGCCATCGCTGCAATCATCGCGTAGCTACCGATTTTACTAAACTGGTGGATGCCCGCACCCCAGCCAAAGTTGACGTGATCGCCGACTTCAACATGCCCGGCAAGGGCGGCATGGCTACTCATGACAAAGTGGTTACCGATAACGCAGTCGTGGGCGATATGGCTGTAGGCAAGGATGGCATTATCGTGACCTAATACCGTTTGGCTGCCTTCGTTGGTTGCACAGTGGATGGTAACGTATTCACGAAAGGTGTTGCGGGAACCTATGCGTAAGCCAGGGCAGCCACCTTTGTATTTTAGATCATGCGTCTTAGCACCAACGTAGGCGTAAGGATGAATTTCGTTGTCTTCGCCAAGTGTTGTGGCACCATCGACGGTTGCGTGATGCGCTACGCAGCAGCCTTTTCCCAGAGAAACCTGTGGACCAATGTAGGCGTAGGGTCCAATCGTGACGCCATCGTCAAGCTCGGCACCTTTTTCAACAATCGCAGAGGGGTGTATCGCAACAGCCATTATCGTGATGGTATGAGCTCAAGCTTCTTCATTTGCCTCAGCGAGCATGAACATGAGATCGGCAGAGGAAACCACCTTGCCTGCAACCCGACATTCGGCAACGGCGCTGGCGATTTTATTGCCACGGATTTTCAATACCTTGGCATGAATTTCCAGTGTATCACCCGGTTCCACCGCTTGACGGAATTTTACCTTGTCGACACTCATAAAGAAGGCCACCCGGTTGTCTTCAACTGGTAGTTTGCTAAGCATCAAGATCCCCGCAGCCTGCGCCATCGCTTCAATTTGCAATACCCCCGGCATTACCGGACGACCGGGATAATGCCCCTGGAAGTAGGGCTCGTTAATGGTCACATTCTTGATCGCAATAAGGCTATCTTCGCCAACAAACTCCGTTACGCGATCGATCATCACGAAGGGATAACGGTGTGGCAGCACATCGAGTACGCGGCGGATGTCGTAGGTTTTTTCGCGCTCGACTACAATGTCAGCCTTTTTGGGCGCGGTGGATTTTTTGCCAGCGTCTTTGGAGGCCAACCATTTTTGGCGGATTTTTTTCGTTAGCTCTGAATTGAGCGCATGTCCCGGACGCACGGCGATGATGTGGGCCTTGAGAGGAATCCCCAGAAGGACGATGTCGCCGATGATATCAAGAATCTTGTGGCGGACAAACTCATCCTTGAAACGCAGCGGCTCTTTGGAAAGGATTTTGTCGCCTTTGATAACGATGGCGCTGTCGAGACTGCCGCCTTTGATTTTACCAAGCTTGATCAGCTCCTCAATATCCTCATAGATAGTAAAGGTGCGGGCGGCAGCGATCTGCGCAGCGTAAGTTTCGAAATCAATATCCAGACTCAGGTGCTGGGTGTGGATGCCGCGGTCGTCGGCAGATGTGCAGGTGATGCGCAAGCCATCGTGCGGCAGTGCGATGATGGAGCTGGCACCGCGGGTGACGGAAATCGGCTCCTCGAGCTTAAAGTAGTTGCGCTCGGCATCTTGCTCCACCGGTTCAGCTTGTTGGATGAGATTGACAAAGTGCTTGGCAGAACCATCCAGAATAGGTGGTTCGCTGGCATCCATCTCAACCACCACGTTGTCCACACCGGAGCCGGACAGCGCACTGAGCACGTGTTCTACGGTATGGATCTTGGCGTGACCATTGGCAATGGTGGTGCTGCGCACCAAGTCGGTGATGTTCTCGACCAGAGGAGTTATCTCCGGCTTGCCGAATAAATCGGTGCGACGAAAGATGACACCATGATTGGTCGCTGCCGGTTTGAGTGTCAGGTTAACCTCTTCGCCAGTGTGGAGTGATTTTCCATGGATGGAAACTTCCCGATTGATTGTTCGTTGCTTCATGGGTGGTAAAACCCCTTAGCCTCTACGAGTTGAAGAGAATGCCAAGCAAAAAGCGGCAGCTCAAACCAGACTGTCAATTGTGACTGGCGAGTTGTTTTGGAAATATTCGATTAGTAAAGCCCGGCTCTGCAGGCGGTGCAGAATCCGATTGGCTGAACCTTCTGAAAGTATTTCGCGGGTGGTGGGGAAGCGAGACCCGCCGCTGGCGGCGTCGTAGGAATTGATGGCTATGGTTACCCGCTGATTGTCTCCAAGCAAGCTGCCATCGGGATGGTGAATGGCCGCTACCGCAAGGGATTCGCCAGAACCCTCTATGATGGGAATCAATCCCATCAGGCTTCGGTGATTGCGATTGCGGAACATCTCGGTCATTATCGTTTTCAGTTGCGCGATGGTAACCTCGGCAGTGACGACAAAATTTTCAAATGGAATCACCTGCCACATGTCGGCCACGGTTTTTTCACCCGCCAGCAGCGGCGCATCGGTAAACAACAGCCCATGGATAGCGGCGTCGACCGCAATGCCGCGTTTGCGCAGGCCATCTATTAGGGCAGAGCCAATCAGGCGCTCGTAGGGACTGGGCTGAGCAGGACGCGAGACGAATTGGAGCGTTTCGGCGAGAATACCCACCGGGGTTGCCAAGTGCGCTTCGGAGGCATCAATGGCGTCACGGGTGAGGGCAATAACCTCCGGATCCAGTCCGTAGCGCTTGTCCATCAACTCAGTTACCGGACGAATGGCTGCCAGTTTGCGCGTTTGCCGGTCAAAATGCAGCTCAAGGTGACCGAGATGGATGCCAAAGTAGTTTGCCTGGGTATAAACGACGGAGTTGACTTTACGCTCCGGTTGGTCGCGATGCGTGTGTCCGGCGATAATGGCATCGATCTGTGGAAATGCTTTGGTAATTGCAAACAAGCGGTTGGCGGCATCGTCTTCTCGCGACCACGGCCGCACGCCCATGTGCACGGCCAAAATGGTGGCATCAGGTCGTTGCGCTTCCACCTCGCGCATTACCGAATTCATAACAGGAACCGGGTCGAAGGCGGCAAAGCCAGCCGTAAGATCGGGCAGAAACCAGTTGGCCATATTTGGAGTGGTAAGGCCGACGATTGCGATGCGGTAGCCATTGACTTCACGCATGATGTACGGGAGGAGGCTTGAGCGCTCGCGCTCCGCTTCGATCCAGACCCGTGAGTCGTGCAGCGATAGATTGCCACCCAACACAGGCATGTTGGATGCTGATACCGCTTCGTGAACCGTTTCGATACCCCAGTCCAGTTCGTGGTTGCCAATGACCCAGGCGTCAAAGTTCAGGTGATTGAGGCAGTCAATCATGATGCGGCCATCACTGCGTAAGCTTACATCGGTTCCCTGATAAAGATCGCCAACGTCAATAGTCAAGCTGTGCGGATAGAGTCGCCGCCACTCTTTAAGGCGAGCAGCACAACGCGCCAGACCGCCGAGATCGGCCACTCCATCGTAGCTCGAAGTGGGCAAAATATTGCCATGTAGATCGGTGGTATGAAAAATGGATACGCGATCAATGCTCTCGGCATTCAATCGCATACAGCGGGGTAATGTTGCCAGCAGTAAGGCTCCACCACCCAGACGAATAAATGTGCGACGACTTAGTTTGTGCTTTAATGGTAAATGCATTGTTGGCTAGTGAAAGCTTGTATTAAAGCATGGCAAGTGCCAAAGGCGGGATTTCTTTTTTGTAACACAATATTTTCTCGCAGCCAAAGGCTTGGGGCATTCTTATGTTACACCATGGAAACGCTAATGAACACCGAAGTCTTGAGGGATCAGTTGTTGCAGTTTTTCGAACTCCAAAAGGCGTCCGAGATCAAAGATCTTTTGGAACGACTGCACCCATCGGTTGCCTCTGAGATACTGGAAGCTTTTGAGGCAGAGCGAATCGCCACCGCGCTCGATTTGTTGGACTCGCGTTTGCGGGCTGATTTGTTCGGCTATCTGTCAGAGGACATCCAACACGCCATCGCCAAGAACCTGCCCGAGAAGTCGCTGATCGATTTGATTCACTTTCTCTCACACGACGAACGGGTGGATTTTTTGAATGATTTTGATGACGATAAAAAAGAAATTTTGATCAAAAAACTGGCGCAAAAGGAGCGCGAAGACGTCCGCAAGCTGGATGCTTATGAAGAGGGCACGGTTGGTGCGCTGATGACTTCCGATTACGTTGCCTTGCAACCGGGCTACACTGCCAGCGATGCCATTGCGCATTTGCGGCAGGAGGCACCTGACGCGGAGACCATTTACTACGCCTATATTTTGGATGAGCAGCGACACGTGCTGGGGGTGGTTAGCTTGAAGCAACTGATCCTCGCCCGTCCAAACCGTCCGGTAATGGATTTTGCCCAACGCGATGTTATTGCCCTACACACCCGTGAGCCGGCTGAGAATGCGGTGCGTGCGCTCTCCAAGTCGGACTTGCTGGCAATGCCTGTGTTGGATCGGCAGGGTAAGATGGTGGGAATTGTGACGCACGACGACGTCGCCGATACCGCTGAGGAAGAAAGCACGGAGGACTTCCACCGGATGGGTGCCGTGGGTGGTGATCTCGGGACCATGAGTCTGCGTACCGCGCCGTCTTTGCAGATTATTTGGAGCCGTATGCCCTGGCTGCTTGCTTTGGTATTTATGAATATTTTTTCCGGTGCAGGAATTGCCTTTTTTGAAAACACTATTGAGGCAGTTGTTTCACTGGTTTTTTTCCTGCCGCTGCTGATTGGTAGTGGCGGTAATGCCGGCGCCCAGGCCTCGACGCTGATGGTTCGCGCAATGGCCATCGGCGACGTCAAAATGAGTAACTGGTTCAGCTTGTTGCGCAAGGAAGTCGGTATCGCGCTGGTGCTCGGTATTGCAATGGGACTGGCGGTTGCGCTGGTGGCGAGTTTTCGTGCCCCTGAAGTCATTGTCGTAGTCGCTTCGACCATGGTTATCGTTGTCATAACCGGTAGTTTGATTGGCATGTCCTTGCCCTTTGTGCTGTCGGCGCTGAAGATGGATCCAGCCACTTCAAGTGCTCCGTTGGTGACCTCTCTCGCGGATATTGCCGGAGTCATCATTTACTTCGGTATTGCCAGTTGGTGGTTTTCCATTGGAGCCGATCAGATTGAGGCGCTTGTGCCGTTTTAACGTTAGCCTGATAGAATAATGGGATTATGTTCCTGCCTGTCGCGATAAAACAGGCTGTCAGCAGGTTAACATACGCCTTGCCATTTCAGCATAATCTCTCATGACTGATAACCAGTGAATCCTGACTGCTGATCCCGTGCCAATTAATGACAATGAACGCCTCAATCCTGATCGTTGATGATGAGAAAAATACCCGTGAGGGCTTAGCCGCAGTGCTGGAGGATCAATATGAGACCTTCCTCGCTGCCAATGCTGATGAGGCTTTGAATTTGATGAGGGTCGAAACCTTCGACGTGGTGCTTACCGATTTGCGAATGGCCGGTAAGTCGGGACTGAAAGTAATTGATGAAGCACTCAAACTGGCAAACAAGCCTATTTGTATAATGATGACCGCCTACGGTAATGTCGAAACCGCAGTTGAGGCGATGCGGCGCGGGGCATTCGACTTTTTAACCAAACCGGTAAATCTGGAGAAGTTGGAGCTCGTCATTCAACGGGCGCTGCGCAGCAGGTCAATTGAAGAGGAAAACATCGTATTACATCAGCGGCTGGACCACAAATACAAGTTTGAAGGCATCGTTGGCAACTCCAAGGAGCTAGCCGATGTAATTGACAAGGTTAAGTTGGTAGCCCCTTCCAAGGCAACCGTTTTGTTGGAGGGTGAGACCGGCACCGGTAAGGAGCTGATTGCTCAAGCAGTGCACCAAAATAGCAACCGTTCACGTGCCGCTTTTGTCGCTGTTCATTGTGCAGCCCTGCCTGCCAGTTTATTGGAAAGTGAGTTGTTTGGACATGAAAAGGGCGCTTTTACCGGTGCCACCGAGCGCCGAATTGGACGTTTTGAGGCGGCGGATGGCGGCACGCTGTTTTTGGACGAAATTGGCGAGATTGATGCCTCCGTCCAGGTTAAGCTTTTGCGTTTTTTGGAAACCAAGAGCTTTGAGCGACTGGGTAGTACCAAGACTTTAACCGTGGATGTGCGGCTGGTTTGCGCGACCAACCGGGATTTGAACGAACGCGTGCGCGAGGGGGCCTTTCGCGAGGACTTGCTTTACCGCCTCAACGTGGTGACGCTCAAGCTTCCGGCACTGCGGGAGCGCACGGACGATCTGCTGCCGCTGCTCAATCACTATATCGATTATTTCAGTCGCGAAAATGGTTTACAACCAGTTACCTTGACGGAGTCTGCAATCAAACAACTGTGTGCTTACCGTTGGCCTGGCAATATCCGCGAACTGCGCAATTTCTGCGAGAATATCGTGGTAATGCGCCATGGACAGGAGCTGACCGAATACGATCTCGATCCAAAGTTCCACCAGCAGGCACAGGAGGGTCAAGGCTTGGGTTCCGCTTACACGGTGGGGGCAGATAAGGCGCTTAGTGTCGAGGAGAATGAAAAACGGCTGTTGCGCAACGCCTTGGTCAAGTCTGGCGGCAATCGCACGTTGGCAGCGCAAATGATGGGCGTCAGTCGCCGTACACTTCACCGTAAGTTGGCACAGTGGCCCGAGCTGGACGTGCGTTGATGGATACGGTATTCATTGCGACACATTCGACCGCCGATGGTTTGTCGCCATATGCGATTTCCTTCCAGACCCAGACCACCGACCTCTGACTCCTGAATACCAAAGTAGTTTCTAAACGTTAACGAATTGCTTGACTCCTGTAAGTATTTATACAAAGTAACTACCTAAATGATTAAATCTACTTACAATATAAAGGAAGCGCAAGCCAACCTGCCCAAGCTTTGTCGATCTGGAAAGCGGTTTATCATTGCCAATCGGGATAATCCAGTGGCGGTGGCATTACCAATTGAAGATTTTGAGGCGTTGATGGAAACGATGGACGTGCTTGCCGACCCAGTTGCGATGCAGGCATTGGAAGCGGCACGCAAAGGTGAAACCGCTTTTGTGCCACTCGACCTAAATGATGAAAATTTCGGCCTCTAAGCAGGTTGCGAGTTGGCTTACCGCGCTTCCTCCCCAGCCCAAGCATAAGGTTAGACTGGCACTGAGGGAACTCGCAAGAGGCGGTGGCAATGTCAAAGGACTACAAGGGCCTTTGGAAGGATACAATCGCTTAAGAATTGGCGGCAAAAGGATTATCTATCGTCAAGTCAGCCGAAATCAAATTGAACTCATTTTTGCCAATACCCGCGATGTTGTTTATGAGCTTTTTGAACAAATTCTCAACGCGCGCTAGCAGCCGGTCGGACTTAGCCAATCGAAAAGTTCATCGCCCAACGAACGACCATAGTGCTGCGGTAAGGCAGATGCGATAATACAGGCTGCTGGTTCGACTTTGCTCTGGCCAATACGCTTATTAACGAAAATGACTCCCAACGGCTTCAAAAACATGCGTTCCA
>SKFT01000022.1 GCA_007117865.1 Puniceicoccaceae bacterium
ACCTCCTCGACATCCTCCAGCGAAAAACTGACAGGAGTGGCTTTTTTGACAAGTGAAACGCGGGTGATCGGCAATCCCGTTGTTGGATTGGGATTTGGGGTTGCCTTGGCGACTTCTTTGCTGACTTGGTTTTTGGCTGATTTTGGTGATGAAGTCGCTTGTTTCTTAGCGCTTTCTTTCGCTTTTCTGCGGGACTTGGGTTGTTTGGATGGCTTTGCGGTAAGTGGCTTCCTGGCAGTTGCTTTCTTTTTGCCAGGAGCTTTCTTAACGGCGACAGGCGCTTTCTTCCTTACCGCAGTCTTCTTCGAGACAGCAGGCGTCTTCTTTTTAGCGCTTGTCTTTTTGGCAGCGGGTTTGGCTACTTTTGGGACAGTTTTTTTGACGGCAGCCGATTTTCTCTTTGTTGGCTTCGTTGCGGTTTGCTTGGACGCAGCAGCAGCGGTCTTGGCTTTTTTAGCAAGAGTGGATTTGGATTTAGATTTAGCGGGAGTGGACTTTTTAACCATGATATCAATGAATGAAGTGATTGCTTGAATGAAAGGTTCGTACCATTATGGGCGCGCCTTAAGTGCTTCGGCACAACGGGGGGAGACGGCACCCCAGACATCGGTTTCGACCAGCGAGGACACCCAGCGCCAGCTGCGCGGACAGCGAACACCGTCCGCATGTCTCGTTTCAACCTCGATTTTGCTAGCCGAGTTGTCGCTATGGAGCTCGACCTGAGAAACGATAAAGAGTTCCTCCAAATCACTGCTATAGCGCAGTAGACGCTCGAATTCCGGATTCCCCGGCGCACCGGTGATGACGACAGCTGCATCCAGGCTTTGGCCGATGGTTTTGGCCTGACGCAGTGCCTCAAGCGCATCGTTGACCTCCTCCGAGAGGAAGGTGCGAAGCGCTCGAATATCCTCAGCAATTTGCGGATTATCCCAGTCGGGATTAGCAGTGGGCCAGTCGGCGAGTGCAATGCAGTTGTCGGCATAATCGCTCTGTGCCTGGGCGTGACACCATGCCTCGTCGGCAGTGAAGGGCAATAGTGGAGCCAGTAGTCGCACAAAGCTGTTGAAAATGTGATGGATGGCGGTCTGCGAGGAGCGACGCATGATATCGTTGGGAGCGCGCGTGTAGAGTCGATCCTTGAGGATGTCGTGATAAGTGGACGACAATGTGTTGGTGCAGAAACGCATCAACTCATGATTGGCGCGGTGGAACTCATAGCGTTCAAAGGCGTCCGTCACTGAGCGGATCAAAGCATTGGTTTCGTGCAATGCCCAGCGATCGAGGGGATGCATGTCGGCAACTGCAACGGCATCGCGGCTGGCGTCGAAGTCGCACAAAGTCCCTAGTTGGAAGCGCAGCGTATTGCGGATACTGCGATAGGCATTGGCGACGTTGGCGACGATTTTGTCGGATACTGGAACATCCCCGCGATAGTCCTGCGAGCAAATCCAAAGGCGCACAATATCGGCACCATATTTGGCAATCCATTCTGTTAACGGACGCGCCTCGCCGTCGCTTTTGGAAAGCTTGGTGCCGTCTTCTTTAACAATGAAGCCATGAGTCAGCAGTGTTTTGTAGGGTGCTTTACCGTCGGCAACTACAGCCGTCCAAAGTGAACTTTGGAACCAGCCGCGGTGTTGATCGCTTCCCTCCAGATACAAATCAGCCGGCCAGCTTAACTGCGGATGGTTTTGCAGCACCGCGCGGTGACTACAACCGGAATCGATCCAAACATCAAGCGTGTCGCTGCCGGGTTGCAGTAATTCGGCAGCAGGCCAGTCGGCTGGCAATACAATTCCCTCCAGCAGAGTGGTAGCGGTATTTTCAAACCACCAGTCAGTGCCTTTTTTGGCAATCTTCGCTGCCAACGCACGGATCACTCCCGCATCAATGAAAGCGCGACCATCAGCATCGTAAAAGGCCGGGATTGGTACACCCCAGGAACGCTGGCGGCTGATGCACCAATCGGGGCGATTTTCAATCGCGGCGCGGATACGTTTCTCACCCCATTCCGGAACGAAGCGCACGGCGTCAAGAGTACGCAGAGCCTTGGCTCGTGCATCGCTCTTGTCCAAAGCGACAAACCACTGATCCATTGCGCGGAAAATCACCGGTGCTTTGGAGCGCCAGCAATGGGGATAGCTGTGGTTGAAATAGCTGATTTTGAGCAGGTTGTCTGCCTCGCGTAAAAGGGTTAATACCGCCTCATTGGCTGGCGACTTGCCCGCTTCCTCCAGCACGCTGATACCGACCAGCCGGGTCGGGACGCGACCATCATCAAGATAGCGACCATCGTCATCCAGCGGGCAGTACACTTCGAGCCCGTTCTCGAGTCCGCTCAGATAGTCCTCCAGCCCATGACCGGGAGCGATATGAACACAGCCGGTGCCTGTTTCGGTTGTGACATATTCGGCGGTGATAATGCTGCTTTCGCGTTCAATAAAAGGATGTCGACTGTACAGTCCGGCGAGATCGGCACCCTTAAAGCGCGCGCACTCGCTGACATTTTCCAAGCCACAGGCAGCGGTGAAGCTTTCGGCCAAAGCCGAGGCGACGATATGTATGCCCTTATCACTGGCAAGTGCCACATAGTCCAGATTTGGGTGAACCGCCACCGCGAGGTTGGCAGGCAGGGTCCAGGGAGTGGTGGTCCAAATCACAATTGCACTGGTAGCAGCGTTCAGACCAAGCTTTGCTGCGGATTCAGCAGTCAACGGAAAGCACACATAGATGGAGGGGCTGCGGTGGTCGCGGTATTCGATTTCTGCTTCCGCCAATGCCGTGCGACAGGGGATGGACCAATACACGGGCTTCTTGCTGCGGTAGACCAAGCCCTGTTCGACAAAAGCGGCAAAGGTTTCAAGTTCCTTACCTTCGTAGTCGGCGTCAATCGTCCAATAAGGCTGATTCCAATCGCCGAGGACACCGAGGCGCTTGAACTGATCGGTTTGAATCGAGCGGAATTTTTCGGCAAATGCCGCCGATGCCTTGCGCACTTCGCCAACGGTGTAATCGCGCTTACCTTTATCCTGCAATTCGCGGGTTACCTTGTGTTCGATAGGCAGACCATGACTATCCCAGCCCGGGACATAGGGAGCATTATAGCCGCGCATCCACTTGTAGCGCAAAATAGTATCTTTAAGGGTTTTATTGAGAGCATGGCCCAGATGCAGGTCGCCATTGGTGAATGGCGGCCCGTCGTGCAGAATGAATGAAGGACCCTCCGCATTTTTACTTTGTATGGCAGTATACAGGGATTGGTTGCCCCAGTGCTGCAGTCGCAGGGGTTCACGTTTAACGAGGTCGCCGCGCATAGGAAAATCCGTCTGCGGGAGATTGAGCGTGTCTTTTAAATCAATAGCCATTACCAGAAATGTTTTCGGTGCGTTAAGACTGCACAGATAAAGCGGTGGGAGTTTGGTTTTAACAACGCACAAGTCAAGAAATACGCAACTTTCTTTTCATCTGTGCTTTGGGCCTCAAATTGTGCGCCTTGCGAACTGAGTGGCCTCCATAAAAGGTGTAGCGCGCAGCCTGAAGAGTGCAATGTCACTGCTGCCCGCCGTATCGCTCTGCCGCGGCAACGTTGCAGTAGCTCCTCCGTATTTAAAAAGTCAATACCTAGTAAAATGAAGGTTTTGTCGATCAAGCTGTGCAAATCGGCTTCCTCTGTGATCGGATGCCGACGGGTAGTGGATGGATTGCGGGCGGACTCCGGCAAGTTCAGCTCCTGCCAATTTTGCTCAAGGTTCTTATGCCTGACCAGCCTTGCCAGAGGGGGTATTAAGCCACCGATTTTATTCATAAGGATTTCTTATTTATCTCTTTATTAGTGAGTTATGGATTGTTGTACGATTTTTTTACAGAATAATAAATGTCTGCAAAAAGAAGTAATCTGACCTTCACCCCGACATCTCGCTATACGCACATTCCACCCGGACTATTGTCGCCCAATAACCAGGAGTTCTCTCATGAAAAAAATTCATCCCCTCTCTATTGGTTCCCCTCCCTCTTTGTGCTGGCTACCTTTGTGCTCTGGTTAACCCCGGCGACGAGCTCAACTACGCCGGGAACCATCTACGAATGGGGAGCCTTTGCTGGTAAGGCAATGGGGGGATTCGGCCCAGGAGCGATTAACTATGAATACCGATTGGTCCCAACAGCATGGGAGGGCGATGACTGGAGCCAACTCTCACTTGCTGGTGGGACAGCTTTGCATGCCATGGCCATTCGCAGCGACGGTTCTCTCTGGGGTTTGGGAAGTAATGCCATCGGACAAATCGGAACGGGTTCCGCAGGGGGAGGGGTGGAGGAGCCTTCTCAGATCGGAAACGATCATAACTGGAAGGAAGCTGAGGTGGATAATGCAGGATCCTGGTTACTCAAAAAAGATGGCACGCTCTGGGTGACCGGTTGGATATTAACAGAGGACAACGTGCGGGAATTTCTCTATGAACCCATTCGTTTTGGCAACGACTCCGATTGGACCAAAATATTAGCTGCGAGAGGTGGGGTGCCCCATGTCCTCGCGATTAAGGCCGATGGGTCGCTCTGGGCTTGGGGCGACAATACATCCGGACAACTGGGGATTGGCGTGGAAGGGGGCAGCTACGCCATTCCGCAAAGGGTAGGCTCAGCGAACGATTGGCAATCCATTGCCGCGGGAAACGCCTTTTCTCTCGCGATTAAAAGCGATGGCACCTTGTGGGCCTGGGGACATTGGGGGCTTGGCTCCCTCGGCATTGGTTCGGATCCACAAACCACTCCGATCAATCAGCCGATCCGCGTGGGGGAGAATTTTAACTGGGTATCGGTTTCCGCTGGAGCGGCTCATTCACTGGCAATCAAGGCGGACGGAACCCTATGGGCATGGGGCGACAACCGGCAAGGACAGACGGGAACAGGCTCTGCTGAAGGATTGCTTTTTTCTCCCGTTCAAGTGGGAATCGAAAGCGATTGGGCAGCGGTTTCCGCATCACCGACGAATCACTCCCTTGCCATCAAGACGAATGGCTCCCTTTGGGCTTGGGGTGAAAACCGCAGAGGCGAACTCGGCATAGGATATATGGGGTACGAAACTTATTCAACTCCAACGCGGGTCGGGGAGGAGAACCACTGGGTGGCAGTGGCAACCGGACATTTCCGCTCGGCTGCTATTGCAGTCCACAGCGAAGCTGAGGAGGAAGTCGCCTCCTGGCAAAAGCCCGACTTCTTCCTCGCCGCCATCACCCTCGACCCCCAACCGGTCGAGACCGGGGCCACCTTCTCCGCCACCGTCACCGTGCGCAATGATGGCCACGTGGCGGCGGATGCGGGCATGCTACGCTTGTGGCTTGCACAGAGCGGCTGGGTCGCCGA
>SKFT01000030.1 GCA_007117865.1 Puniceicoccaceae bacterium
ATTTCGTCGGCACCCATCTCCCGCGCCAGTTGCAGGCGCTCCGGGTTGCCGTCGATGGCGATGATGTTATTGATGCCATAGGTGCGCAGCACGGCAATCATCAATAGTCCAATCGGACCACAGCCCTGGACGATCACCCGGCTGCGAAAGTTGAGGTTGACGCCGCAATTTTTGGCCCGCTCAAGTGCGTGACACACCACTGCTGAGGGCTCGATCAGCACGCGCAATTCCAGGCTCATGTCGTTGACCACGAAAAAGGAGGAGCCGGGGCGGATGATCAGGTATTCGCCAAAGTAGCCGTTAAAATGGTTGTTGGGCGCATCAGGCAGCAGCCCATAGATTTGAAGATCATCGCACAAGTTGGCCTTGAGCGGATTGTATTTTGCGATCATGCAGGCATCGGAGGTGTCGAGGATGCTGGTGATGATGCGGTCGCCGACGCGGACCGGTTTGCCAACGCCATCCATTTTGACAGCACGCCCGACGGCGACGACTTCGCCGGTACCTTCGTGTCCCAACACTGCGGGTGCGATTTTAAAGGGATCCGATTTGTAGCAATGGATATCGGTGCCGCAGACCCCACAGGCCTCGACGCGGACCAGGATTTCATCATCGCGAATGGGCCGCAGGGGGTATTCGCGGATTTCGAGATGTTCGGGCGCCACCAACTGTGCGACCCGCGCCTTGGCGGGGATTGACGTGGAGGGCTTGCTGGTGCCTGCGAGATGGCGTTGCTGGTTAAGCACTTCGTCCACGATGCGGGATATGAGAGATGTGTCTAAATCGGACATACTATTGTGATGAGCCTATTGTTTTCATACCATAGACTTTATTTATGCAATGGTAAAGGTAATTGTAATCGTAATCCCAATCCGCCGAAGCCTGCAGCTAAAGGTAAAAGGTTGAAAGGTGGGAAAGTGGAAAGTTCTAGTCGTTGAGAGGTTGAACGGCTCCGCCGTTTAATAGCGAATGGCAAATAGAAAATGGCGGCTGGCGTTGGGTTGGGCTGTAGGGTGGAGGTCTTTTTTTCCCGATTCGCGCTGAGACCGGCTAAACCGTCTTCGCCGAGTCAAGAGCCGGAACTCCAACCAGGCGCATTTCGCTAATCGCGGGAGCGCGTTGGAGTTCCGCGTTTAGGGTCTGTTGATTTATTTCCCCGCCAAGGATTATTATGGTAAATTTGTTCCGTAAGTCGTTGATGTGTATCGCTGCGCCCTGTTGGAGTTCCGCATTTATGCGGTCTCAGCCGAATAAATCAACAGGCCCTTTACGCGGTCTCCCGTCCAAATTAATAGTGGAGTAACCTACAAGACACAGAGGAATTCCCAGTAGAATCGCTGCGGGAAATTTGAAACTGGCATTCAATCGGATTAACTCTCAACATGCTCGGTTTTGCTCAAGAATCCGTTTTAAACAATGAAGACATTTTACATTACAACTGCAATTGACTATGCCAATGGCTCGCCTCATCTGGGGCATGCCTACGAGAAGGTGCTGACAGATGTGATTGCGCGTTTTCAGCGATTGCTCGGCAAGGAGGTTTATTTCCTCACCGGTTTGGATGAGCATGGGCAGAAGGTGCAGCAATCCGCTCGCAAGGCAGGAGTGGAGCCGATTGAGATTTGCGATCGCCTGGCGGGGGAGTTCAAAAGCTTGTGTTCTGACCTGCGCATTTCCAATGATGACTATATACGCACCACCGAGTCGCGCCACAAGGCGGTCGTGCAAACGCTACTGCAAAGGCTGCATGATAAGGGTGATATCTATAAGGCGGAATACAGTGGCTATTACAGTGTCCGCCAAGAGCAGTTTGTTACCGAAAAGGAACAAGTGAACGGCAACTGGCCAGAGATTTTCGGCGAGGTGATTGAGGTTAGGGAAAGCAATTACTTCTTCCGTCTGGCAAAATATCAGGACTGGTTGGTGGATAGCCTCAAGCGGGAGGAGCCGCGGATTTTCCCCAATTTCCGCAGTCGCGATGTGCTGGAATTCCTCAAAGAACCCCTTAACGATCTGTGCATATCGCGCCCGAAGGAACGCTTGTCCTGGGGAATCGAGTTGCCGTTTGATAACGATTTCGTGACCTATGTTTGGTTTGATGCGCTGGTAAATTACATTTCCGCGATCGGTTATGGCACCGATGCTTTTGAGCGTCATTGGCCAGTCGATTATCATGTTATTGGCAAGGATATTTTGGTGCCGCCGCACGCCGTTTATTGGCCGATTATGCTGAAGGCCTGTGAGATACCCCTGCCAAAGTCATTGCTCGTGCACGGTTGGTGGCTCAAGGCAGGATCAAAAATGTCTAAAAGCAGCGGCGGGGCGGAGAATCCACTGGACTGGATTGGTCTTTACGGAGCCGATGCGTTCCGCTACTTCGTCATCCGCGAAATGAATGTCGGCCAGGATAGCGAATTTTCCTCCGAGCTATTCCTGCGTCGTTACAACGATGACCTTGGCAACGATTTGGGAAATTTGGTGAGCCGCCTGCTGAATATGGTGCATCGCTACCGCGATGGCAAGTTGACCACGCCAACGGTAACAGAGGAACCGGAGGCGGTGTTGCAGGCATTGTGGCAGGAAACGGTTAGCGCGGTGGTAGACGATTACAAGGGATTCCAGTTTCACAAGGGATTGGAGCGCACTTTCAACTTCATTCGCGCCATCAATCGTTATGCTGAGCAGCGCGCACCCTGGAAACTGGCAAAGGATCAGAGCACTGATGGCCAAGCCTTGCTGGATACCTGTTTGACGCACATGGCCGAGGCCTTGCGTCTGGCTGTTACGCTGCTGCTGCCGATTATGCCGGATACCAGCGAGCGCGTGCAGGCCTTGCTGGGTGGGGGCTTTGGTGACGACTGGCCGGCGCAGTTGCAATGGACCCATGCCGTGGTCGGCAAGGAAATCGGTGCAAAAACCATTTTGTTCCCACGTCCTGAAGTGCCTTCGGCATAGGGCTTGGGACGACCTCTTATGCAGCAATTGCCGATAGCGGACTTTGGCAAACGCGACGTCAGTGGACTGCTGGCGTTTTTTAAGCACTGCCAAAGTGTTGCCCGCGAGCGTGGGCGTCCCCAGTTGGCAAGCATTACACTGCGGGTGCCTCACATTGCGCCGCTGGCGGTTTTGCAAAGTATTTATGCGCCGCATGAGCTGCATTGCTACATCGAGCGCACCGCCAGCGAGGAGGCTATCGCTGGTGCGGATGCGGTAGTGGAGGGTTGTTTCAGTGGCCATGGACGTTTTGCCGAAGTCAAATCCTTTGCCGCTCAGACCTTGGCGAACACACTTGCCACAGGTGAGTGGGATGTGCCTGCCGCCGGTCCGTCCTTTTATTGTGCTTTTACTTTTTCCGATGACCCGGCTGTTCATTGCGCCGATCCGCCCGCGCGGGTGTTTGTCCCGCGTTGGCAAGTAGCCCGCCACGGTGCCGATTTCAGTGCGGTTGCCAATGTATTGGTTGCCGCCGATGCGCCGCTCGCACTTCTTGCCAATCGGGTTTGGTCAGCCTATCAGCGCTTCGGTGCTTTCGACTACGGCGGCGACAGCAATGGAACCCTGACAGACGACAGCCAAAGGCGGCAATTCAAGCCGCTTGCCACGTCGGATAGCTCCCACTATCGACAAGCCGTGAAACAGGCACTCGCGGCTATTCGTTGCGGAACTTTTGAGAAAATTGTCCTTGCGCGGAGGTTGCGGCTGCGCGCAGATATCGCATGGCAACCCTTGGATACACTCAGTCGCCTGCGCGAACGTTTCCCCGGTTGCCATGCGTTTTCCTTTGGACTCGGGAACGGACGCAGCTTTATAGGTGCCAGCCCTGAGTCATTGGTTAGCTATCACAATGGCGAGGTCGAAACCGAGGCAATTGCCGGTTCAATTGGACGCGGTGCCAATGCCTTGGAGGACGCGCAACTGGCTCACCAGTTGTTAGCCAGCGGCAAGGATGCGCGCGAGCACGCCTGTGTCCGTGACTCCATTCTGCGGCGCTTGACCGCTATCGGGTTGCAAGGACAAGCCGCCAGTGCGCCGCAGGTGTTGGCACTGGCTAATATTCAACATCTCGTTACCCCTATCCGTGCCAGGGGAAGGAGTGGACTGCATTTACTGGATTTAGCGCAGACGCTGCATCCGACCCCTGCGGTTGGTGGTACGCCACGGGCAGCGGCGTTGGCGCATTTGCGCCAGCTGGAGGGTTTTGAGCGAGGACTTTATTCTGGCTTGGTTGGACGATTCGATGCCAATGGTGAGGGTAGCCTACTGGTAGGCATACGATCGGCTTTAATCGAGGGCTGCGATGCCGAGCTCTATGCTGGCGCTGGAATTGTTGAGGGTTCCTCGCCGGAGCTCGAATGGCAGGAAACCGAAATGAAACTGCGTGCCTTACGGGAAGGCCTGACAGCGTCCGTCGGGCAGCCTGTCGGCCTGCCCAGCTAAAATATACAAAAAACGGCCATTAGGGAAAATTTGTGGTTGCCAGCAGTCTCTCATGGCTCTAACACTTAACAAATTCCCCCTATTTTCTATGCAAATACCATTGAAACTTCAGGCGAAAAGCCGCTTATTCATTTTCCTTACGGCCTTCATTCTAGCACCACTGGGTCACTTTGCGCAAGCCGCTCCTGTTGAAGTGCAAAATGTCAACTTCCGCGGCATTGGTAATGACTGGGTTCAGGTGGAGGTGCAATTGCTTGTAGGCGAGAATACCGCCGAGGGTGCCCGCGATCGCAATTTTATTCAGAATGTCGGTGTCGAGGTGCTGCTTGCCTATCAACGCGGAGAGAATGAATTTGATTATTACACCAGCGAGGTGGAGATCCTTGTGATGGAGCGCGGCGATCGTCCAAATGTTTACTTCTTCATGGCGGGACCTATTGTGAAGCGCGATCGTCTGCCACGCAGCGAACCCTTTGCCTTTATGGTGAACCTGACCCACAATGGTGCTGATATTCCCATCGGATCACGCGCGGTTTCCTCGCGTATTCGTGGGAATGAGGCAGCTATCAATTCACTGCGTCAAAATGCCCGCGCCGAAGCTGGTAGCAATGAGGGAATTCTAATGCCCTCCTTCTTTGCGCCGTTGGGAGATATTCGCGCTCAAGTCCGCGGTGAGCCGATATATATCCGCCGCGACGGACGTTAAGCCGCGCGCTTATATTGGCTGTTGACCCAATGAGTCTTTGCTGCACCATTCATTTTCGCTTTATATTGGAATGAGTAAAAACGAACGATTAATTTTTAATTG
>SKFT01000064.1 GCA_007117865.1 Puniceicoccaceae bacterium
CGCATCCAACAACAACCGCTCATGCACCGTCATGCTATAACAATGATAATACGCCTCCCCCTGTATAAATATTCGCTTCATAGAAATACTAACATACCAGGTTTATAGTATTGGTGTCAAGTGAAATAAAATCTGATTTTTGGCAGAGAGAGGTAAAGTCTTGACGTGGGGGGAGTGGGACTGCACAAGGTCGCAATTCTGTTTGGTATCCAATTGTTGATGTGGATACCTGAATTTGGATTATTATGAAAAGTTTGATTATTGCTGAAAAACCCAGTGTTGCCCGCGATTTAGCCCGTGTATTGGGCAAGGTTCCTAAACATTTAAAAGGGGATTATTACGAGAATGATGAGTATGTGATTGCATCAGCGGTGGGTCACTTGGTGGAGCTTTTTATGCCCAACGATATTGATCCCAAGCTAAAGGCTTGGAGTCTTAAAACGCTGCCTATCCTGCCTGAGCGCTTTCAGCTTAAACCCATCGACAAGACCAAGGCCAAGTTTGCCGAACTGAAGCGTCTTTTGCGGCGGTCAGATATCGATAACGTTATTAATGCCTGCGATGCGGGACGAGAGGGTGAGCTTATTTTTGAATATATTTATGAGTTGTCGGGTTCAAAGTTGCCCAAAAAACGCCTTTGGATGGTGTCGATGACATCGGATGCAATCAAATCGGCATTCCAGCATTTACGGGATGATGCGGAAATGCAGCCCTTGCAGCACGCGGCGCGTTGTCGTTCGGAGTCGGATTGGCTGATTGGTATTAACGGCACCCGAGCTTTGACCAAGCGCATGTTTGGTATGCAGAATGTGGCAACGGTGGGTCGCGTGCAAACGCCAACGCTGGCTTTGGTGGTTGATCGCGAAGTGGCTATTCGTAATTTTACAAGTCGTCCCTATTGGCGAGTGTGTGTGGATTTTTCAATTGCCTCAGGCAATTATCGAGGAGTTTTTCAAAAGCCTTGCTTCAAGAAAGGTGATGACAGTCATGACCGCGCTGATCGTTTGTGGGAAGAAATTGAGGCAAAGGCAGTGGCGGATGCGGTAAGGGGCGGAAATGCTCAGGTAGATGAGCAATGCAAGCGGACGCGCCAGATCGCGCCGCGTTTGTATGATTTAACGACATTGCAGCGCGAAGCGAATGGTCGATTTGGATTTCCCGCTGGCAAAACTTTGCGTATCGCTCAGGCCTTGTATGAAAAACACAAGGTGCTGACCTATCCGCGCACCAGCTCGAAGGCATTGCCGGAGGACTACGGTTCAACCGTGCGTGATACGCTGGCAGCTTTCAGTGGCCCCTTGGAGGGTTATGCCAATAAGATACTTGCCAATAACTGGGTTAAACCCGGTAACAAGCGCATTTTCAATAACGCTGATGTCAGTGATCACTTTGCCATCATTCCGACCGGCGTTTTCAAATCGTCGTTGAACGAAGATGAAAGTAAATTGTTTGATATGGTGTGTCGGCGTTTTCTGGCGATCTTCTATCCATCCGCCGAGTATGATGTTACAACCCGCCTCTCACGGGTTGCGGAGCATGTTTTCAAGACAGAAGGTAAGGTGTTGGTTGAATCCGGTTGGCTGGAAGTGATGGGGCGCAATCAAAAGAGCGATGATTTGCCGGCACTTAGCAAGGCGGATGGCGATCCTGCCCGCGCGGATGTGGTCGAAGTGGAGATTGAGAATGAAGCAACCCGTCCCCCGGCCCGATACACTGAGGCGACGCTTTTGGCTGCGATGGAGACCGCTGGTAAGTTGCTTGAGGATGAAGAATTGGCTGATGCCATGAAAGATTCGGGCTTGGGCACCCCGGCAACACGGGCGGCAACGATTGATCATTTGTTGAACGAAAAGTATTTATTGCGTGAGGGTAGGGATTTGGCTCCAACGCCAAAGGCGGAGGAGTTGATTGAGTTTTTGAAAGCCATAGGTGTGGAGACATTGACGAGTCCGTCTATGACGGGCGAATGGGAGCATCGCTTGAGCTTAATGGAGCGGGGCAAGTTGTCGCGCGAAAGCTTTATGCAGGGCATTAGGTCGCTTACTGAGGAGTTGGTTAAGCGGGCAACGTCTTTTGAGGAAAAAGATGAGGATCTCCGGCAAACCGAATTTATTTCACCCACTGACGGCAAGCCGATGCTCGATTCCTTGCGTTATTACAAGTCGCAGGATGGTAAGTTGACTGTCAACAAGAACCTCGGTAATCGCAAGCTGGAGGACGACGAAGTGCAACAGCTTTTGAAAGAGGGACGTATTGGTCCGCTGGATGGTTTCCGATCCAAGAAAGGGCGGGCATTTTCCGCGATGTTGGTGATTGAAGATGGTAAGGCAAAGTTTGACTTTGGGGGCGATTCGCGCGATGGCGATGAGGAAGTTGATTTATCCGAGTTTCCCGTCATTGCGAATTGTCCTTTGGATGGGGCTCCAGTTCACGAGACACCCCATGCGTTTGTATGCGCCAACTACAAGTCTGGCAACGAGGGCTGTCCATTCCGCGTTGGGCGGATTATACTGGGTCGGACCATATCGCAGGAAGAGTTTTTGCAATTGTTGAGGGAAAAGAAAACGCCACTGCTGAAGGGATTCCGTTCCAACCGCACTAAACGTTTGTTTGATGCGTATTTGGTTTTGGATGAAAAGGGCAAGGTGGGCTTTGAATTTCCGCCGCGGCCACCCCGCAAGATGGCTGCGCGCAAGCAGGCAAAGGAAAAATGATACGGTCGAGCAGTCAAATTAGGGTTCGCTATGCGGAGACGGACACGATGGGGGTTGCTTATCATGGTAACTATCTGACCTGGTTTGAGGTGGCGCGGGTTGAGTTGTTTGATGCGCTTGGAGCACCTTACACGGGCTTTGAAAAGGAAGGTTATTTTTTACCGGTATTGTCGGTGGAAGCACGTTACCTTCTGCCCGCGCGGTTTGATGACCGTTTGGTGGTTACGGTGATGATGCTGCAAAAACCGCGTGCGCGCATCCAGTTAGACTATATCGTTGAGTGTGGAGGGAGAAAATTGGCCACCGGTAATACCAGTCACGGTTTTATGGATCTTGCTGGCAAGGCCCTGCGTCCACCGGATCGATTTATTGATTTGATTGAGCGCGCCTGGTGCGATGTGGACGTTGTGGTTTAAACGCGATGCCCTGTTCGCGCAGTCGGTTTTGATAGGCGCGGGTAATGCTTTTGACGACATCTGGAATGCTGCGCCCTTCGGTTGAAATGGAAATGCCGACTTGGCGATAAAGGGGTTCTCGTTCCGCCAGGAGCGTGCGGATTTTTTTCTCTTTGTCATCACCGGCAAGGAGGGGACGATTATTGTTGCGGGAAGTGCGTTCCAATATGGTTTCAAGAGAAGCGAAAAGGCAAAAAACGAGGCCTTTACTGCTGAGTTTTTCAGGCATACCCGGCTGGCAAGCCAAACCGCCACCACACGATACAATGGTGCTATGGGGCGGGTGTCCTGATTCAATAAAATCCTGTTCCATTTTTCGAAATACCGGTTCGCCTTCAACAGCAAAGATTTCTGATATGGATTTATCCTGAATTTTTTCGATAGCGTGGTCAGAGTCAACAAAGGTAAAGCCAAGGTGTTGGGCCAGACGTTTGCCGATTGCCGATTTGCCCACACCCATGAAGCCAACAAGATAGATGTTAGGTGGTGACTGTTTTGTAGTGGCACTCATTCAATACGGTTATCTTGTTAAGTTGTTTGGAGGGCGCCAACCTTTTTTCTTTCATAACGTTAATACGGCTTGCCTCCCGGGTGATTTCCCACAACCCTAGCGGTAACCATTTAATCAGTCATCGCCCTAGATCCGTTTATTTCATCATGCCGTTAATTACTAATTTATCCGAACGTCTGAAGCGTCATCCCAAGCGAGTGGTATATCCCGAGGGGAGTGATCCGCGTATATTGCAAGCTGCCCGTCAATTTGCCTCGCGCGGCTTGGGGATTCCTATTCTACTGGGTGAGCGGGCTCTGATTAAGGACAATGCCGCCAAGCTGGATATTCGTCTGGAGGGAATGCGTATTATTGAGCCTCAGCGGAGTGATGACATGGAGCTTTTCATTAAAAAGTTTCAGGGTTTACAGCGTTTTAAGGGTTTAAAGGAGAAAGCTGCCAAGGAGTATTTGGAAAACACGGGTTATTTTGCTGCGATGATGCTTGCGACCGCACAAACCGATGCGATCGTCTCCGGTGCTACGCAATCAGCCTCCAGTGCTTTGCGTCCCTTGTTGCAGATTTTGCCCCGGCAGTTGCATGTGGCGACCATTTCGTCGTTAAATATTTTTGATTTGGAGGATTTGGAAACGGGTAAAGACCGTGAATTGTTCTTGGCGGATTGTGCGGTGGTGCCCGAGCCCAGCGAAGACCAGCTGGCGGATATTGCGATCACAACTGCAGCGCTCTGTTATCACTTGACGAATGTGCGTCCGCGCGTGGCATTTTTGAGTTACACCTCCAAGAGTGCTAGCAGCAGTAATGCGACTGTTCGCAAAATGAAGTCGGCGACGGCCTTGGCTCACCAAAAAGCAAAGGCCTTGGAAATCCCTATGGATATTGACGGCGAGCTCCAAGTGGACGCAGCGTTGGACTTGCGCACTGCCGAGCAAAAGGGGGTGGGGGGCGTGGTTGCTGGAAAAGCAAATGTATTGATTTTTCCCGATTTGCACGCCGCCAACATCGCTTCAAAGTTATTGGATGTGCTTACCCGAGCGCGCAATTATGGTCCGATCCTCACAGGTTTTGCCAAGCCTGCGGCAGAGATTTCACGGGGTGCATCCGCGCACGATATTTTTGGCACGAGTGTGATGGTGGCCGCGCAGGCAATCGACCATCAATTACTTTATCCCACATCCGCCGAGGACGATGCAAAAAATCCCCTGCCTTAGCAACCTGTTGGGCTGCTAGTCGGGCTTGTTTTTAAGTGGGATTTTTGTTTGGCTGATTGCCATGAACGATAAACAAACCAGCGATAAAGGAATGGAGTCGCTATTAAAGCGTCCACAGAACCGTACTACCAAGCGAATCTTTATTGCTGCGACGCGGCAGAATGATGGCAAGACAACCACTAGTCTGGCATTATTTTCGGCGCTCAGAAGCCTTAGCGATAAGGTAGGGTTTATTAAGCCCATTGGGCAGCGATTTATTGAAGTAGACGGCGTCAAGGTGGACGAGGACTCGGTGTTGTTGGATGCTATCTTTAACGTGCAAGTGCCGATGGAGGCGATGAGTCCGATTGCGATTGATCCGACATTCACACGTCGTTACCTGGAGAATCCGGACGGATTGGAGGTGTTGGTCGATCGCCTGTGTCGTGCATTTGACCGTGCCGCCTATGAAAAGGATTATATCATTGTTGAAGGCACTGGGCATGCCGGTGTCGGTTCGGTGTTTGATTTATCGAATGCCCATGTGGCCAAGCTGTTGGATGCCAAGGTGATTATTGTTGCGGGAGGGGGGATTGGGCGGCCCATTGATGAAATCGCCATTAACAAGGCATTGTTTGATCGCATGGGAGTGCCGATTATTGGTGCCTTAATCAACAAGGTCGAGCCCTCCAAGATGGAGACGATTCGAAAGTATTGTGATCTTGCCTTGCGCCGCATGGGGATCCCTCTGCTGGGTTGCATTCCCAAATACATGGAATTGACCGAACCGAATCTGGCTCAGGTGGTGGATGAAGTTGGAGGACGCTGGCTTAACGGACGTGCCAATGGCAGCACGGAGCGGATCAAGCGTTTTGTGATGGGAGCTATGACGGCGAAAGGCTTCATTGAATATTTTGAAGAAGGCGTCCTTATCATTACTCCTGGAGACCGTGAGGACATATTATTTGCGGCCTTGGCGGCAGCAGCGGTTGCTGGAGAAAAGAAGGCATTGTCGGGGATTTTGCTTACGCGCAATGTTTTGCCGCATCCGAAGGTCATGGACATGATCGCCAAGACTAATATCCCGGTGATTATTTGCAGTGAAGACAGCTATGCGGTTGCCTCGCGTATTAATAACATGACGATTAAGACTCAGCCGACTGACACGGACAAGATCCCTATCATCAAATCCATGATTACTGAGAATCTGGATATTGCTACAATTATTGATACCTTTTCGCAGGCAGAGACTTTGTCGTCCGGGGATATTTAGGGGAAATCGTTGCTTGTGGATCTTGCGTCACATTCTACTTGTCGGATGGGTGGAGTCCGTTCAGGATTGATGGTAAGATGATGTTCTTCGCGTTATTTGGTGGTATTGGGCTGTTTCTGTTGGGCATGATATTGCTGACGGAAGGTTTAAAAGCCTTTGCAGGCGATGCCTTGCGACAAGCATTGCTGCGTTTTACCGGACGTCCTGTGACGGCCTTTTGTTCGGGTGCGGCTGTTACTGCACTGGTGCAATCTTCCAGTGCCACCACACTGGCAACGATTGGTTTTGTCAGTGCTGGTTTGTTGGGGTTCAGTCAGGCGGTGGGGATTGTTTTTGGCGCCAGCCTTGGAACGACCAGCACTGGTTGGATCGTTTCGACGGTCGGACTCAAGTTTAGCGTCGGTGGTTTGGCATTGCCTTTGACGGGTTTGGGGGCCTTTATGCGTTTGCTGGGGCGGGGGAGGATTCCCTCGCTGGGTTTGGCTTTGGCGGGGTTTGGGCTCATTTTTATTGGTATTGATACCCTACAGGAAGGCATGGCGGCTTTTGCCGAGGCATTCGATCTATCGCGTATTCCCTACCGTGGGTTTTGGGGACATTTTTTGCTGTTGCTGATCGGCTTGTTGATGACGGTGGTTATGCAGAGTTCCAGCGCGGCAGTAGCAACCACACTTGCTGCGTTGCATAGTGGTGCAATTGTTTTTGAGCAAGCGGCTTCTTTGGTGATTGGGCAGGCTATTGGCACCACGGTAACGGCGGGACTGGCAGCGATTGGTGCGACCATTGCCGCCAAGCGAACGGCGTTGGCGCACATCATTTTCAATTTTGTTACGGGATTGATTGCGTTGGTCTTATTGCCGTTTTTCCTCTGGCTTATCGAAAATTTTCTGGTTGCCGAGGGAGAGATGCCCGGAGCCACAGCGTTAGCGGCGTTTCACACGCTTTTTATTGCGACTGGAGTTATTGTTTTTCTGCCGATGATAGGTCCTTTTGCGCGTTGGATTGAACGTTTGTTGCCCGATCGCGGTGGCAAATTGACGCGGTTTTTGGACCGCTCACTATTGGAGGTGCCAGCAGTCGCGCAAGAGGCAGCAGCGCGCGCCTTGCGGGACCTAATTGGTTCGGTGGTGGATGGTTTGCGCCACGCGCTTGGCGGTGGAGTGGACGATGGCGCATCGGTATCGACACCGAACATGCATGAAGTGAGTGAAATCCGTTCATTTATTTCCGCTATACCGGTGGACGATGCGCCAGGTTCCAGTGCGGTTGCGCGGCGGGTGAATTTAATGCATGCTATGGATCATGTTAGCCAGATTATTGAAGAGCAAATGCCCTTGCGTCCCTTGGCTGTTGGTTTTGACAAAGATGCGCAGTTGGAATTGATAGTTGAGCTGTCCCGATCCGCAGTTGAACACTTTGAAGAATTGCTCGAAAGCAATGAGGCGGAGGATTTGGATCGTGTCGGTCGAGTTGCTGCTTTGTTGGCCGAGAGCCGGCGCAAGAGTCGACAACAGTTGCTTGAGTCGGCTTCCATGGGGCAACGCGATTCACAGGCGGCACTGGCTCTGTTGGACCGAATTCGTAGTATTGATTCTACGGTCTACCATTTATGGCGGGCACTGGAACACCTGCAACCATTGTTAAGCCAGTCGCCTCAGCGTTGAAAAGTATGGCGATGTCCATTGCATTCACCTTCAGTTGCTTTCTGCTCGCTCTTTTTTGAGGAGTGTATTGAATCAGATGGAATGAAAGTAAGTAAACTATTACTTGGGGTCAATGTCGATCACTGTGCCACTTTGCGGCAGGCTCGTTATCGTGGTGTTGACCGTGAGTCGGGTTTGGCGGTGGAGCCGGATCCGGTGTTTTTTGCGCAGCTGGCCGAGCAAGCGGGTGCGGATGGGATTACCATGCACCTGCGTGAAGACCGCCGCCACGTTCAGGAGGCGGATGTGAGACGGGCGCGAGCAGTTCTTGCCACTCGCTTGAATCTCGAAATTGCCTGTACGGTTGAGATGACGCAATTTGCGCTGGATTTGATGCCCGAGGCCGTCTGCCTGGTTCCGGAAGACCGCCAAGAGGTAACCACCGAGGGGGGATTGGATGTGGTTGGGCAGCGCGAGCGAATCCAAACCGTTACTCGCGCAGTGAAAGCGGCTGGAATTGAGGTAAGTTTATTTATTGATCCCGATACGGTCTCGATCGAAACAGCAGCGGCAATCGGTGTGCCTGTGGTAGAGCTACACACCGGTGCTTTTGCCAACGCTTTTCACGGGCGGGATTGCAACAAGGAGCTGGAACGGTTGTTGCGCGGTGCGGAAAAGGCCCATTCGCTTGGCTTGATTGTCAATATGGGACACGGCATCAATTATCAAAATATTCGCTTGATTCGCAGCATCCCACACCTGCATGAATTAAACATCGGTCACACGATTTTAAGTCGTGCCATGTTTACGGGTGTGACTGAAGCCGTGCGTGAAATGAAAGCCTTAATGAATCCCTAATTACCCACGACCATGCCCGATACCGATCGCTATGCTCACCCTGTTTTATCATTGCCTGATGCCCGTGCGTTAGAGGCTGAGTTGTTAAAGGACGATGCTACCGCATGGGCGGCAATGAAGCGTGCCGGTGCGGCAATTGCCGACTGGTTACCAAAGGATTATTCCGAGGTGAGGCCGTTTCCGGATAATGCCAGGGTGCTGATTTTGTTAGGCAAAGGTGCTAATGGCGGTGATGCCTGCATCGCCATCAATTGCTTGCGCGAGCGTTACCCAAAAATTGACATCACGGTTGCTATGGTAGAAGCAGAGACGCAAATGCGGCCTCTGGCCATGCGTGCCTGGCAGGCCTTGCGTGATTCTGGAGAGGTTCACGTCCTTGGCGGCAAGGATACGGTGTGGGATCTTGGACAATGGCAGGAAGCACTTAAGGAAGCTGGTGGGGTTAAGGGTTGGGATATTTGTTTGGACGGTTTGTTGGGGATGTCTTTTCAGCCGCCTTTGCGGGAGTCACATGCCGCCTTGATTGATGCGGCTAATGACTATCCTCATGTGGTGATGCGGGCAACGGTGGATTTGCCCAGTGGCTACTTGCAGGAGGATCAGGGGTATCATGTCTTTCAGGCGGATTTTACCTACGCGACGGGTTCCCTTAAAGTGAGCCGGTTGCTGACAGAGGGGCCTTGCGGGCGCATGCGCTATTGTGATCTTGGATTTTTTGATAATGGCAGCAAAGTTCCTCAAAGCAAAAAAGTAGCTGTGTTGACAGATAGCGTAATGGAATGGTTGCGCTGTTTTCGTGCCCCCGGCTCGAATAAACGTACCTTTGGTCATTTATTTGTCATTGGCGGATCTGCTTACATGCCCGGTGCTTTGATGATGTCGGTGCAAGCCGCACTCCGTAGTGGCGCTGGCCTGGTCACTGCCTTTGCTCCGGTTTCTGTTGCCGAGGGAATTGCTGCGCAGCTTCCCGAGGCAATGTGGATTCCATGGCCGGAGACCTCCAATGGTACACTGTCGCCGCGGGCGATGTCGTTGTTTTTTGACCGTGCTGAGCGTGCTGATGCGGTTTTGATCGGACCGGGTTTGGGTGCGGACCGTTTCACCCGCATGATTGCGCAGGAATTACTACAACGCTACCACGGTCCTATTTTATTGGATGCCGATGCGCTTTATCCTGAAGTGGTGGATGTGCTCTCGCGGCGGAATTCCAACGCGGGCCCAGTCGTCTTAACCCCCCACCACGGTGAGTTTCAGCGCCTTGTAAAAGAGTTACCAAGATTGGAATATCAGGATGGCCTGCTGGCTTATGCGCAAAAGCACAATGTTTCGGTAATCCTAAAGGGATCGCGGACGCTGATCGCCTCGCAAGGGAAGTTGCTTTGCAATCTTTACGGCGGACCTGTTTTGTCGCGCGGTGGCAGCGGCGATATTCTTGCTGGAATACTGGCCGGCTTATTAGCCAGGCGTCATGAGCCATTGATGGAAACCCTTGCATCCGGGGTTTTCTGGCATTCGCGTGCTGCCGAAATACTGGCCCGTGAGAAGGGGCAGGTTTGTGTTCAAACCTCTGATTTAATGCAATATATGGGACCCGCTTTAAGGAGCCTCTAGCTTCAGCGTCAAATGATTGATCCATATGGGTTCAGTCACTTGCTTTGAATGAAAATCTTCACTATGCAGAAACCGCAAACACCTAAGCAGGCGTATTTAATTTTGAATGCATTGCCCGACATTGGCCCCGTGATGGCGAGTCGCTTGCTGGCAGCCTTCAATAACGAGATACTCTCGATTTTTTACGCAGATGAAAAACATTTGTGTAGCGTAGAAGGTGTAGGGAAAAAATCGGCGGAACGCATCTTAAATTGGCAGCAGCATTTTGATTTGGATAAAGAGATTGCAGAAATGCAACAACGGCACATCGATTACCTGACTACGCAGGAGGATGACTATCCCGACCTGCTTCGCCACTTGTCAGATGCGCCAATGGGCCTGTATTGGCAAGGCCAATACAGGTTGGATCGTCCCTGCATTGCCATAATTGGCACACGGCGGGCTACGCTTTATGGCCATTCGGTTGCCAAGCGCTTTGCCAGTGAGTTGGCGCGTTTGGGCTTTTGTATTGTTAGCGGACTCGCACGCGGAACCGATACTGCTGCACATGAAGGGGCACTCGAGGGTGGTGGTAAAACAATTGCCGTGTTTGGCTGTGGTTTACGCACGATTTATCCAGCGGAAAATTTGGAGCTTTACCGGCGCATCGTTGAAAGCGGCGCTGCCATCAGTGAGTTTTCATTGGCCCAGCGTGCGCACCGGCAAACCTTTCCCATGCGCAATCGCATTGTAGCCGGCATGAGTCAGGCGGTGGTCGTGATTGAGAGTGATGCAGCGGGCGGGAGTATGATTACCGCCCGCTTTGCGGGAGAACAAGGACGACAATTGTTTGCCGTCCCCGGGCGTATTGATCAGCCCAGCAGCCGAGGTTGTCATCAACTCCTTCGCGACGGTGCCATTTTGACGACTTCTGTCGATGATATTTTGCAGGAGCTGCAATACCGACGTGAATCGTTTCAACTCGATCTTGACCTTGCCGGTCAAAAACAGTCGCAACCATCACAGCAGGCGTTTGCTGAGTTGTCCGATGAAGAGGCAAAGGTCTTTGCCGTGCTCGGAAATGGCGAAGCTATGCGTCCGGACACCCTCGCCGAGTGTCTGCAAATAGCTCCATGGGAAGCTGGTAGCTTATTGGTACGGCTTGAACTCAAGGGACTTATTATGAAGCGTGTTGACGGCTGTTACGAGGCGCGCGTTGGGGTCTAAGTGGGAACTTTTTGACAGCACACCATGCACTATCTTGGCATTGATTGGGGAGAAAAGCGGATCGGCTTGGCTTATGCGGATGATCTTGGTGTGCCGGTGCCGCTGCCTGCTGCCACAGCTGCCCGGTTCAGCGAGCGAATGGATCATTTGCAGACGATTATTAACGAGCGCAAGGTCAATTGTCTGGTGGTGGGGTATCCTTTAAACATGGATGGAAGCGTGGGCTATAAGGCCCGCCAGGTGGATGCTTTTATTAAAGCGCTGGAAAAGCGTTTTCACTTGCCAGTTGTGCGAGCTGATGAACGACTGACCAGTCATTTGGTCGAGTCTGAAAACCGCAATAAGAAAAAGCGTTTTGACCGTCGAAGCGGTGAGGTGGATTCGTTGGCGGCTGTGGTTATTCTACGTGATTTTATTAATGAACATGAGCTTATGTAGCCCAGGTAGAAGGTCGCGGCGTTACAGCCTCAGGCAAGTATATCTCGATACGCATCCTGAGGCTGAGCCTTGCGCTGCTTCTAGCCTGGCTTGCAGCAAACTCACAAAATTGATTAGATTAGGTATAATAACATGACAACACCTATCGAGGTCCTCTATATTGAAAGCCGTCAAAATCCCCGACTCAAAGATCTGGCACGTCTATGGGATCGTAAACATCGCGATGGGCAGGCACGTTTTTTGATTGAGGGACTGCGGGAAGTTCAGCACGCAGTGATTTCCGGTTGGGGTATTGAGATACTGTTTTTTTGTCCGGATTTGTTTTCCAGCGAAGCGCATGCCGAGTGGCTGGGAACCATTAGGGATAATCGCGATCAGCGAGTTGAGTACATACGTTTGAGTGTCGGTGCATTCGAAAAAATCAGTCGACGCCAGGGACCGGATGGAGTGCTGGCAGTAGCACCATACCGTCAGCAGCGATTACAGGATTTGAGCCTATCCCCCGCACCTTTGCTAATCATTCTGGAAGGACTCGAAAAACCCGGCAACCTCGGTGCGATCTTGCGCACGGCGGATGCTGCCGCCGTCGATGCCGTCATTATGGTTGACTGTGCGATAGATCGGTTCAATCCCAACGTCATAAGAGCTTCACAAGGCATGACCTTTCGATTACCAGTGGTTTCTGCAGATGCCGAAGTGCTGCAAAATTGGCTTCGCGACAATAAAATTCAGCCGGTAGCGCTGACTCCTCATGCGAAAAAGAGTTTGTGGCAACTCAACCTAAGTGCACCGACAGCATTTGTATTTGGTGCTGAAGACAAGGGGCTGAGTCCGCTATGGATGCAGACCAATATGGATCCCTGCCGCATCCCCATGGGGGGTGCGGCCGATTCCCTTAATGTCTCCGTTACTGCCGCCATCTGTGCATTCGAGGCACGACGTCAACGAGACATGATTGCATAGAATTGTGGGTATGTTGGGTTTGGCGCTTTGCTATGCTGTGGCTAAGCGTCTTTTTTACGGCAATTAGACCAGCTGGAAAAAGTTGGTAATCGTCTGTCCACCTATCCCCCTTGTTTCGGAACTGGGAGGGGACTGCCAGAGCTGATGGATATTGGAAAACCGACTCGTATTTAAATGCCCCCCGCTTTGTTGCTGCAGCTTGTTGATCAGGTTCTTAAAGAAAATGAGATTCAGTTGCAAAAAAATGATTGACAACACCGGTTTCTATTGAGAATGAGTCTCTTTCTTTTTAAAAACCTGGAGATGACAATAAAACATAACATGAACAAACAAACCTTGAATCAAAAGAAGTGCTTGCCGGGTGTTTATCTGGCGGGTTTTATTGCCTGTTCTGCGGTCTGGGCTGGGACGGTTGATGCTGAAAGCCAGCTACAGCGAGAACGACTGGATCGCTTGGATGCGTTTAATGTGGTTGGTACTGCGGATGCGGTCTTTGATATTCCTGGTTCGGCGGCATTTATCGAGGCCGGAGTGCTGGCGCGATTTAATCATGACAACATCGATCAGGCGATTCGGCGGGTGCCGGGTGTCTATTTTCGCACCGAGGATGGCTTTGGCTTGTTCCCTAATATTAGCTTGCGCGGCATTGGTTCGATGCGCACCTCTAACGTCACGGTGATGGAGGACGGCATTCTGGCAGCACCGGCTCCATACGCGAGCCCAGCTGCCTATTACACGCCGACCACGGGACGAATGGCTGGCATAGAGATCATCAAGGGATCCAGTCAGGTGCGCTATGGTCCGCAAATCACCGGTGGGGCCATTAACTATCTCGGCACGCCCATCCCAGAATCCCGACAGGGCCACGCGCGCCTACTCTACGGTTCAGAGAATGAGTTTCGCAGCCACGTCTGGTATGGCGATGTGGTTGAGACTGAGCGCGGCAATTTTGGTTATTTGGCGGAGTTGTTTTACCGTCAAACCGACGGCTTCAAAACCATTGACGGCACTGCCGCCTCGAGTCCAAGCGACAAAACCGGCTTCCATAATTTTGAGCCGCGGGTAAAGTTGATGTGGGAACCATTGACTGCCAACTATAACCGATTGGAATGGATGGTGGGTTACACCGACAAGACCGCGGACGAAACCTACCTCGGTTTGACCACGGATGACTTTCGCGCTAATCCCTACCGCCGTTACGCTGCCAGTCGCTTTGATGTCATCGACACCGAGCATTTCCGCACCTACCTGCGTCACGTTGTTGAGGTTGCGCCCGAAACACGCATCAGCACCGCCGCTTACTTGAACGACTTCAGCCGCTCATGGTATAAGTTGCAGGATGTTAACGCGGGCGGCGGCAACACCATACTTTCAGAAGCATTGGCATCTCCGGGCAGCCCAGAGCTGGCTGTCCTCCAAGGCACCGCGGCTGGCTCTTTCCGCGTTCGCAACAACAACCGCGATTATCGCGCGATTGGCATCCAAAGCTTCATTCAGCACCAATTTGAAACCGGTGAGTGGGATCATGACCTGGAGTTTGGGATCCGCTTACACGAGGACTACGAAGATCGCTTTCAGAATCAGGATACTTACACGCAAAATGCAAGCGGCGGTATCACCAACATTGCTCGCGGTGCGCCCGGTTCTCAGGATAACCGCCGTGGCACCGCCCGTGCGCTTGCACTGTCGCTGTCGGATTCCATCAGCCGCGATCAATGGACTTTTGTGCCAGGCATCCGCTATGAGCACATCCGCTACAAAAATGACGACCGCCGTCCAGGGCGCCCCTCGGGCAGCACCAAGCTGGATGTGCTAGCCTTGGGCAGCGGTGTGCTCTACCGCTTTGACGAACGCAATTCCGTTTTCGCCAATGCTTTTCGCGGCTTTGCCGTGCCGGGACCCAGCGCCGCAGTTAACGACGGGTTGACGGAGGAAACCTCCAACGCTTTTGAGCTGGGCTACCGCTATCAGCGCCGCGAGCAAGCATTCGCCGCTGAGGCCGTCCTGTTCTGGACCGATTTCAATAACTTGATCGTGCCCGATAACCAAGGCGGTGCAGGGCTTGCCAACAATACCGAAAATGCCGGCACTGCACGTTCGCGTGGACTCGAGTTGGCGATTAACTGGGATGCCGGTATCGCCAATGGCTGGGGTATTCAGACTCCGCTCTACCTTTCCTTCACCTTCACCGATGCGGAATTGCGTTCGGATGCCAATAGCACCACGAATGCAGAATCCATCTTCGCCGGAGGTCGCAAGGGTGCGAAGCTGCCGAATGTTCCCGAATACCAAATCAGCTTCGGTGGTGGTATCGAATGGGAACGTCTGGGCCTGTATGCCGATGCGGTCTATGTTGACTCCTCCTTCAGCACAGCCAGCAATGTGGATAATGAATTGAGAGAAACCTTTGATAATTTTGGAAACTCGACAGGATTTGTCAACGATGCCCGCTTTGGCAAAAACGACAGCTATTTCCTGTTGGATGTCAGCGCACGCTACCGCCTCAACCCAACTGTCAACCTGTTACTCGGGGCGAACAACGTGCTCGACCGCGAGTATCTCGCCTCGCGCCTGCCGCACGGACCCCGCCCTGGCCAACCGCGCTTCCTCTACGCCGGCATGGAATTCAGCTTCTAAGGCTTTTTCATTTCAAACCTTGAAACATTGGCATCCAGAGCCTTTCCCAAAAGTATCTATCTTTATTTCAAGTTTTCTTTGACTAGGGTTTTAAGATAGTCCAGTCCGCCCTCAACATCGCTGAATAGGCCGTTGAGTTGGGCCTCAAAACAGTCGTCCAATAAAGCCTTAAAATGCACACCGGGTTTGAGGCCAAGGGCTATCAAGTCGCGGCCCTGAACGATAGGCTTGGTTGCCGACTGCTGCAGCTCCAACTCCTCAACCTGCGCTTGCAACCAACGTCCAGCTTTGAAATCATCTGCCGGTAAGGGCGGACGGCCACCAAAGTCGGCCGCCGATACCCGTATTAGTCGCTCTATCCGTCCCACCCGCAAGGCAAGCTTGCGAATGGCGGACGATCCGGCGCGGCTGCTGTAGAGGTCGTGTGGACGCATATGCTCGCGAACCAAGGGTAAGACTGCCTCAAACACTGCCTTCTGACGCGTTAGCCGCCGCAAAAAACGCTCGGCCACCGGCACACCCTCAATGTCGTGACGGGGACTGCGGATGCGCCCGCCTTCATCGCGAAAACTGGTCTGCGGCTTGCCCATGTCATGACACAAAACCGCCAGCCCCACGACCCAATCCTCCCAGGGCTCGCCGACGCGAGTGCGCGCAAAGGCATCCATGCAGTGTAAGGTGTGCTGCCAGACATCACCCTCCGGATGCCAATGCGGATCCTGCTCACAACCAGATAAAGCTTGCAACTCCGGGTAATATTGTAACCATCCGGTTACTTGTAGGAAATTCAAACCGGCGCTGATGGATTGCCCTTGCAGGATGAGTTTACGCCACTCCTCCATGACGCGCTCTACCGGCAGGTGCAAGGGATCTAATTGCTGACACAGGTTAATGGTTTCGGCCGCTGGCCGGAGCTCAAAGCGGGCAATGAACTGCATGCCGCGCAGCACCCGCAGGGGGTCCTCGGCGAAGCGGGGCGATACGTGACGCAACAGCCTTTGTCGCAAATCCTCAATCCCGCCACAAGGATCCAGCAGCTTACCCGCACACCAATCCCAACTAAGGGCATTGATGCTGAAGTCACGCCGTTGCGCGGCCTCTTCTGGAGACATAAAGGGATCGCCTTCAATCTGAAAGTCCTGATGTCGTGGCCCGGTGCGCTGTTCGCGACGCGGCAGCGAAACATCCACAGGCTTCCCGTGCAGCTTGAAAACCCCAAAAGCTTTGCCTACGGCATCGACGCGCCCAAAGCGCTTCAATACTGCTTCAATGCACCCGGGTTCGAGCCCGTAAACTTCAATATCAATATCGGTAACGGCTTCGCCGCGCAACGCATCGCGCACCGCTCCACCAACCAGACAGGCACGACCGCCCTGCTGATGAAATTTGCGGCACAGCGACTCGAGAAAGAGCCGCATGTCCGCTGCTATGGCACTTTCGATTCGCTCTTTCATGTCAAGTTGAAGCCATGCCGCTCTGTTGGCGTGCTTGCCAGTCCGCTTGACCGTGCACTCCCTGAACTGAACTTAGCGCTTACCGCTTGCCAAAAATCCAATCTCACTATCATTACCATGAAACTTACCGATCAACCGCCGACGCTGGGCTCCCCCGACGGAATTGCCGGGTCGCCCCATTGCAATTTTTCGCGCACAATCTGGAAGGGAGAATAGTCTTTCTTTTGCAGCAGGTGCAGCTCTTTTCCGGCAATCGATAATGCCAACGGAAAGCCGTTTTCCATCTTTAATTGTTGGCGTCCGTCAATACTGATGGTTGGGACTTGCTGAGGATCGCGATTTTCAACGGTGATACAGGCCTCGGCATCAAACACTACTGATCGGTTACCAAAGGTGTGTGGACATATCGGCGTCATAACAAACACGCGTGCGTCCGGTGCCACGATCGGTCCACCTGCAGAGAGGTTATAGGCGGTCGATCCAGTGGGAGTTGAAAAGATCAAACCATCACTGTGATATTCCGACACCCTTCGGCCATTAGCCTTTACCTGCAAGCGTATCAAGCCGTATCCGCGGGCTTCTTTAATCACCACATCATTGAGCGCATACGCGAGCTCTCCACTGGCAGTTTTAACTTCAAATACGGCGCGTGGATGGAGCGTATAATCGCCAGCGAGGATTTCTCCGAAGCCAGCTTCAGCCTCCTTCCCGGAAAACGTTGCCAAAAAGCCAAGTTTGCCGACATTGACGCCTAACAGCGCCGTATCGTGCTCAATGGCTTCGGCGGCGACACTTAACAGCGTGCCGTCACCACCTATCACACAACATAGGTCGAAATCCCGCAAACTGCCCCTGGGTAGGGGATGATGCGTTCCCACAGCTGTCGTCACGCCTTGCTGGCCCGCTATGGCTTGGAGCTTGGCCGCAATTCCCGCAGATTCCGGTTTGGCTGCGTTGGGCACAAATAGTATCGAGCGTATTGGCTTCATGGAGTGGATGGCAGCGCGAGCGTGCCTATCGTCACGGTCTGCTCGCTTGAGTGTGGACGCGCCTGCACTTCAAGCGTGCCATCCGCTTGATGTTGCAAAATAAAAAACGCACTTTCCACATCTTCCCACTCCAAGCCGGCGGCATCGTCCAAATAATAGTTGCGCAGGAAAACACTTTCGCCAAAAATCAATGGAGTGCGGGCGCTCAGTATGGTTTGGAGTAGCCGCATTTTCATAAAATCTACGGCTTCATTTTCTCCTTCAAAATCACTAAGCACAGCAAATTTATAGGGTTCGCGCAAATGGATGAAACGACGAATAATTCCCTCTGCGTCAAACAACTCGGCACTCAAGTCATCCGCTTCCAAACTGCGGGGACGGGATCCCAATTTAACCATTGTAGCGGCAACTTGACGCCATGTCGCCAAATCCAGCGTGCGGAAAGAAAGATAGGTAGCTCCGTCCGCCAGCCGAAAAACTTCCGTTGCAATCAAAGCCGAGCGAAGCGGGCTCTTGTTGTCAAAAACCAATTCCGGTCGCGCCCCCGCCGCGGCTTCTTCCTCTCGTTTTAGTACAGCATCGAATGCACGCCCCAGAATCAGACTGTCGCCATCGTCCTCCAGCAACCTTTCATACAAAGTGCGCCCTAACGCGTTATCTGATGAAAACGCATCCCCTTCCCAGACAAAAACCGTGTCAAAAAAAATACGCTCAAATCCAGCTTCGCGCGTGCGCGCCATCACTGCAGAGATGGTCGCCGGAAGATTACGGTCCAATTGCACTAGAGGAATCGACAAGCGGTATGTCACAGCATCTGGCGAAACAAAGGTTCCTTCGTCAATTCGTTGCTGCAAGTCGCGTAAAATCCCTAGAATCCCCTGCTGGCCCTCGCGCACCATGGTCTGACCCTGATTGCGCATTTGCTCGCCCCTGCGCCTTTCTCCGGCAATGTCGCGGTTGGGATTCAGCGCCGAGGGTTGTGTTTGCATCAACACCTCCCCGCTGCGTATCATCCGCTGTCCCTCCTCAATCCGTGACTCAAATTGCGCCATTCGCGTGCGTTCAGCGCTGGACAGTTTTGGCAGTAACTCAGATCGACGCTCCAGCAGAGCGCGATCAGTGGCTTCCTGCCCCATATTATCGGTGCGCGCCGCCAGAGATCCCGGTAGCACTGACAGAAAAAACACTGCCAGCAGTAGCCAAAGCGAATGGTGTTCCTTGCGGTATGAGTTGGGGTACTGTTTCATAAGGTTTAATTTAACACGGGTAAAAAAGTAAGGTGCTCTTAACGCCGGGCGCGCGGCCCCAGCAACAGCCATAGAATCAGGCCAATGAACGGCAGTAACAGCAACAGCACAATCCATAATACCTTGGCACCCGTTCCGGCACGACTTTGGATGGTTTGCACAATTGCCCAAACAACGAGAATGAGGAGAATAAGACCTAAAATGCCGCCGATTTCGATACCCATGGTGATAACTGATTGATGGTTGAATTGGGCTGTGCAGAGGCACAGCCTCGATTAGTTTTTATTGAATGTAAGCTAATCCCTTTTGGCAAGCCAAACTCATTCGCGTGCTTGCGCTATTCCATAAAATACCCATTTTAAGCACATGATTTGGTTTTTATCAATTATTTTGGTAGTAGCTGCTGTGGCGGCAATACTTTACTTTGGCCGCCATTGGATCTGCATCCGCCGCAAGGATTGCTGCGGTCGCGGTTGCGGTTGCTTGTTCCCGAAGAAAAATCCGGATTAGCAGATAGCGGAAAGAGTCCGTTACTCAATCAATCACCACCAGTTGAAATGAAATGGAAGTTAACTGCATTACAGGATTTTTTCATATTCACATACTATTTCAAAAACCTGGCAAAAATGGAGCGGTTTTGCTGGCCTTGCAGGTTCTGAGTCCACTGACGGGTCCTTGGTATAGGCAGCGGCCTCCGGCATCGCCGCCGCCGGGGCCAATCTCGACCACGTAGTCGGCGTCGGCGATACAGTCGGGATGATGCTCAATCACTACCACGGTGTGTCCCTGATCAACCAATCCGTGCAGCACCTGCAAGAGTCGTTCGCAGTCGCTAGTGTGCAGTCCAATTGTCGGCTCTTCCAATAAATACAAGTTGCCGTTACCATTATTTTCAGGGGATTGGTTGCGATCTTCCCAACTAGGCAAGCCTTGCGCCAGTTCGCTAACCAAACGCAGGCGTTGGGCTTCTCCTCCGGACAGCGAGGGAGAGCTTTGACCAAGGCGTAGGTAACCGAGGCCAGTTTCCACCATCAATTTCAATACCGCGTGCAATTGTGTGTGGAAGTCGAAAAAGTCCGCCGCCTCCTCAAAGGTCATTTCCAGAATATCAGCAATACTCTTGCCGCGCCATTGGATTTGTAGCAGCTCAGATGAAAATCGGCGGCTTCCGCAGTCTTCACACTCAACATAGCTGTTGGGCATAAATTCCATTTCCAGCTTAATCCTGCCCGCGCCCTTGCAGGTCTCGCAGCGTCCACCTGCAGTATTGAAGGAAAATGATCCGGGACATAATCCGCGGGCCTGCGCGGCGGGCTGATTGGCAAATAATGTGCGGATGGTATCAAACACGCCTATGTAAGTAGCGGGTGTCGAGCGCGGGGTTTTGCCAATCGGTGATTGGTCGACCTCAATGATTTTGCGCAAAGCATTGCCGTTGTAGAGGGCGTTGAAGGGTAGCCGCTGGCTTGCGGCTATGTCTTTGGAGTGCAGGATGCGCTGATTGTTATCTTTTGCCTGACGCACCAAAGGTAGCAGCAAATCACGCGTCAGCGTCGATTTCCCTGATCCTGATACGCCGCAAATGACTGATAGACGTCCTAGCGGGAGTTGCAGGTCAAAGCCTTTCAGATTTCGCAAGCCGGCTCCGCGCAACACCAGCCAGTCAGGAGTGGCTTTGCGCTGACGCAGATTCCATTTGCCGGGTAGGGTGCGATAGCTCCCGCGCAGAGGATGGGGCATCGGTGCCCGTAGGTAGCGCCCAGTCAGGGATTGCTTATTGCGAATTATTTGTTGATAACTTCCGCTGGCAAGCAGCTCACCGCCATGTACCCCGGCACCGGGCCCGAGGTCAAAAATGCAATCTGCATGACGCATTGTTGCTTCATCGTGTTCAACTACAATCAGTGTATTGCCGCGATCGCGCAATGCCTCCATGGATTGTAATAGCTTTTCATTATCACTGGCATGCAGGCCGATGGAAGGCTCATCGAGGATGTATAAAACGCCGGAAAGATTGGAACCGAGTTGGGCAGCAAGGCGAATGCGCTGGGCTTCGCCGCCGGATAGTGTGGCGGTGGCGCGGTTGAGTTCCAGGTAATCCAATCCAACCCGATCCATGAACTCCAGCCGCGCGCGAATCTCTGGTAGTAACTCGGCAAGGATGGTACCAGAGCGCTTGTCGGTGCGTACGCGTGCGAGGGTTTTGACCAGCGCGGAGGGTGTTAGTTGAAATAACTCTGGTAGTGAAATGGCGGCGGACTTGCCTCGCAGCGCTAGGCGCACGGCAGAGCTGATCGGGTTAAGCCGTCCGCCGTCGCAGCTTGGGCAAACCGCACCCTCGACCATGCCGTCCTCCCACCCGCTGACTTCGTCTTCTCCGTGCACACCTTCAAATAACTGACCATATCCACGGCAGCTCGGGCACCAGCCTTTGACGGAATTCCACGAGAAATGCTTGGGGTCCAGCTCGGGATAAGCCTCCCCGGTCAGCGGATCGGTGCGCTGCGTTGACAACCAGCCGACATGTTGACTGCGGGTATTGATCAAGTAGGCCGTGCCTTTGCCAAGTCGCAAAGCTTCGCGTAGCAACGTTCTCTGTTCGGCAGGTTTTAGCTTGTCATGTAGCTTGGCTACTATAACGCCGACATCGTGCTCGCGATAGCGGTCTAGTTTTTGAAAGTTCTCCACTGATACCCGCTTGCCATCGATGAACAAATCTGAGTAGCCGTGCGCCCGCGCCCAGTCCGCTATCGGCTGATGGTGTCCCTTTCGTCCGCGCACTAGCTCGGCGCAAAGTGAGTAGGGGCTCCTTTGTGAAGCGCCTTGGAGCTTCTCCTGCAAATGCTTTAACAAGGCGTCTTCATCGCGGGCAATCACAGGTAGTCCGCTGGTGGGCGAGTGTTGTATTCCGATTCGCGCATATAATAGACGCAGATACTGCGCTACTTCGGTAATGGTCGCTACCGTCGATTTACGAGTGCCGTGTGTCACGCGCTGTTCAATCGCAACTGTGGGAGCTACCCCGCGAACGGCATCGACGGCGGCTTTGGGGAGTTGTTCCACAAATTGACGCGCGTAGGCCGACATGGAATCCATGAAGCGTCGCTGACCTTCGGCAAAGATAATGTCAAAAGCCAGCGAACTCTTGCCGGAGCCGGAGACGCCAGTAATGACGTTGAGAGTGTTATAATGGATCTTTAACGACAGGTTTTTCAGGTTGTGCTCGCGGGCACCAATCACTTCGAGGCATTGTGGTCGTTTGCTGCGGGTATAGGTTGCGGAAGGCTCGGCTGTCTTTAACGACAACCGGCTCTCGCTTTTATCAAGTGCTCTGGCAAGGAAGGGCGCAGTTGCAGTTGTTCCCAGGGCTAGCATTTCGGGGGTGCCGCTGGCAACCAAGCGACCCCCTTCCTCGCCGGCTTCGGGGCCAAACTCCAACAGCCAGTCGGCACTCTTTAAAACGTCCAGATTGTGTTCCACTATCACCAGGCTATGACCCGCGTTGACCAGATCGTGCAATACCACCAGCAGACGTGCAACGTCTGCGCGGTGCAGCCCTGTTGTCGGCTCATCAATAAGTAATAGCGCATGACCGCGACTGTCGGCCTTGGCGAGCTGCCCCATGTAACGAACCAGCTTCAAGCGTTGTGATTCGCCTCCGGACAGCGTGTTGAGTGGTTGCCCTAGTTTAAGATAACCCAGGCCTACATCAACCAAGGGCTGTAGGGCGCGGACAATGCGGGGTTCGTCGGCAAAAACCTTTAACGCTGTTTCCGTTTCCAGCTCCAGTACTTCCGCAATGCTCAGCCCCTGATTAGTAATGGCAAGGATTTCCGGTTTGAACCGCTTGCCGGAACAGGTGGGGCAGGGGACGAATACATCCGATAAAAATTGCATCTCAATGCGCTCATAGCCTAATCCACCACAGCTTTCGCAGCGACCCTCCCCGCTGTTAAAGGAAAAATGACCGGGAGTTAGTCCAGCACTTTGCGCGGAATCGGTTGCGGCAAAGCGTTTGCGTATCGATTCCCACGCGCCGGTTAGCAAGGCGGCGTTCGAGCGCGGGGTTTTGGTAACAGGACTCTGGTCTACCCAGACAATTTCACTTAGCGGCAGCTCGTAATCCAGTGATGTTATTATCGCCGAATGTTCTGCGGGCTGACCTTTTTGCAGGCGCAGGTTTTGGTAGAGAACGTTGTTGAGAAAAGTTGTTTTACCGGAACCGGAAACGCCACTGATGCATACCAGTCGGCGGAGCGGAAAATCGACATTGAGCTGCCGGATGTTGTGTTGTTGCGCACCGCGAATGGAGCACCTTGGTGTTGCGTCCTTGCCCTGCTGCACCCACTGACGGCGTGCCGGCGTCGCAATTGCTTTGCGTCCACTCAGGTATAATGCGTTCTCTGTAGTTGCAGCCTCAATGCCAGCTAACGTTCCAGCGTAAATGAGCTGACCTCCCGCGACACCGGGACGTGGACCTATCTCGACCAGCCAGTCAGCTGCCCGCATGACCGATTCATCGTGCTCGACAACGACCACCGTGTTGCCGCTGTCGGCAAGTTGACGCAATATACCAACCAGTGCCTCCAAATCGCGCGCGTGTAGCCCTACGGATGGCTCGTCCAACACAAATAGCGTATCCACCAGCGAAGCGCCGAGACAAGTAGTAAGATTGACCCGCATCATTTCCCCGCCACTAAGTGTGCGCGAGGAACGGTCGAGCGAGAGGTAGCCAAGCCCAACCGCTACAAGATAAGAAAGTCGATTGAGTATGCCCAGGCGCAGGGTCGCGTTTTTTTCGTCTTTATCGGTGGCGCTTCGTATCAAAGTCAATAGCTCATTGACAGGCATTGCGTAAAGTGTCGGCAGGGTGTGCCCGCGCCAGCGCCAGTTGAGCGTTTCCGGCTGGAAGCGCGTACCCTTGCAATCAGGACAAGTGGTGTAACTGCGGAATTTGGATAAAAACACGCGCACGTGCATTTTATACGCTTTGCTCTCCAGCCAACGAAAAAAGCGATTTATACCATACCAGCCCGTCTCGGTGACCTCGTCATAATCGGGATCGCCCACCATCACGAATTCCCTCTCGTCGTCAGTTAGATCGCGCCAAGGGACGTTTATACGCAGGTTGTTCTTTTTTGCGGCCAGCTTCAAATCGCGCAGGCAATTGCTGTAAACGTCTCCGGTGAAGGGCTTAATCGCTCCTTGAGCAATGCTAAGGCTAGAATCCGGCAGCACGCGCTGAGGATCAATTTCAATGATGCGGCCAAATCCTCGACAACGCGGACAGGCACCCAGAGGGGAGTTGAATGAAAATAGCGCTGGTGTGGCTGGACGGTAACTGCGCCCGTCGATAGGCGAGATCAGTCCTTCGCGAAAGCGCGTTTGCCTGCCACTTTCATCCACCAGCAGCAGACTACCCCGTCCGAGCCGGAAGGCATTTTCAGCGGCTTCGATAAAGCGACTGCGTGATGATGGCTGAACCGTTACACGATCCTGCATCACTGTTAGCTGTTCAAGGTCTACGGGTGGAGCTTTTAGATTGGCAATCCGCACAGATTTGCCATTGATCAAAACCCGCGTGTAACCTTGTGCGTCCAGCCCTTCTCTGACGAGATCCCAGGTGTCTTCTCCGGTGGGCAGGCCAATATCAAAACACAGCAGCACGGTGCTGTTGCGGTGATTTGCCAGCACTTTCTTCCATACGGATTGCGGATGATCTGAGGTAAGTATCGTTCCATCGGCTGCAGCAGAATCGTGCAGTTGGGAATTATGAGAAAACCATACTTTAAAATAATCGCACAATTCAGTTAAGGTTCCGACCGTGGAGCGCGAGGTTTTGACGTTATTGTTTTGTTCGACGGCTATGGATGGGCGGATATTTTCCACCCGCTCGACCTTTGGACGATCCAACAAATCGAGGAATTGACGGGTGTAGGGACTGAATGTTTCCACATAGCGCCGCTGGCCTTCGGCGTGAAGGGTTTCAAACACCAGCGATGATTTTCCGGCACCACTCAATCCGGTAACAACCGTTAGCTGGCCAACAGGTATGCTCAGGTCAAACCCTTTGAGATTGTTCTGCTCCACGCGATAGAGCCGAATGGTGTCTGTTGCCTCTGTAGCCATCTTGAAAATACTTACCATCCTACGACCACACGATTGCGGCAAGTGGGATAAGCGGTTTTTGTCAATTTAGCTTAGCGGGGTGCCAAATCAAAAAACGCTTCTGCATTGGCGGTTGTTCGCGCCATTAAATCATCAGGCGAAATGCCCAGCGCCGCTGCTGCCACCTGGCCTATTAATGGAATGTTGGCAGGTTCGTTGCGCTGTTTCCTTAGGGGCTCGGGACTTAAATAGGGGCAGTCGGTCTCCAGCATCAGTGGCTCCAGCCCTTGAGCAACCAACGCTTCAAGCACCGAATTCCCATTTTTGTAAGTTATAATGCCCGTGAAGGATGCACGGCCGCCGCGTTCATTGAGCAGACGCACCTGATTCGCCGTGCCAGTAAAGCAGTGAAAAACCACGCGTTGCCAATTAACCCCGGATGTATCAATCATGCGCACGCAGTCATCAAAACTGTCGCGACTATGCACGACGATCGGACAATCCAATTGGTAGGCAAATTCAAGTTGCTGAAAAAAAGCTTCCTCTTGGGCAAGAATATGGCGTCCGGCCAAGATGGGGTCTTTTGGCAGATGAAAATGATCCAGCCCGATTTCTCCCAAGGCTGCTGGAGGGCATTCCGGAGTGAAGAAACTAGGCAGTTGCGAAAGCGTCGTTGCCCAATCGGCATCAGGATCCACGTTGCAGGGATGCAGGCCCACCGTGTATTCAATATTCGGCTTCAGCATCGCCAGCTCGCGGTAATAAGTCCAGTCCTCGGCCGCTGTGCCAACTGTGATATAGCGATTCACTCCGGCTGAGGACGCCCGGCTAAGGGTCGCTTCAAGTTCGTGGCGATCGCTGGCGCTTTTTAAATGACAATGTGTATCTATCCAAGGCATGTTTCTATCGCTGCGGATATCTAAAAACTTTGCAAGCGCACTTTCTGTTGGGGAGCTTGATACTCCCTTGCAAAAACCATTCCCATGCCTTCATTTGCTCCTATGCCAGAACCTCTTTATCATTACTATCAACCAGCTGCAGCCATAAGGGCAAGCGGTGAGGATGCCTTTTCCTTTTTGCAAAGCCAAGCCACTCAGGATTTGCGACGGGCGCAGAATAACTCAGGGGTTTATTCGCTTTGGTTGAATCACAAGGGAAAGGTCATCGGCGACAGCTTTGCCTTTCGCGAGGATGAGGAAACCTTGTTACTCATTAGCCTCTTTACTCCAGCTGCGACTTTACTGCCTCATTGGCAAAAACATATCGTTGCCGACGAAGTGGAATTGTGTGATGAGACAGGGCAATGGTTTGGCTTGGCATGTAACGATCCGGCCCGCGAGCTGCTTGCAGATGAGTGCGGTAATGCCGCTGCACCGAGGTGTGCTTTGGGATTGCGCGATAAGACTCCATGGTACGAACTTTTTTGGAAAGATGCAATTCCTATGCAATATGCCCGTGGGGTGCTTAAACGCAAGGGTGTCGAACCTCTTTGCGCAACAGCGATGGAGCTGCGACGCATTTATTCTGGACTGCCGCGGGTGCCTGTCGATTTGGGGGACGGAGACCTTCCCGCTGAGGGTGGTTTGGTAGAGGACGCAATCTCTTTTACTAAGGGCTGCTTCCTCGGGCAGGAGATTGTTGCGCGAATGCATCATGTTGGACGTGCCAGGCGCGGTTTGTTTCGCTTGCGCGGAAATGGTACGCTGCCAGCCGCGCTATCACCTCTGTTATCGTCGCATTCTGATAAACCGGTGGGCGATCTTCGCAGTGGAATTCAGTTGGCGCAGGGTGGCTGGATTGGGTTGGCTATGTGTGATTTAAAAAAAATACAGAGTGTATCTAAAATAAAAATACAAAATCAGTTAGCTGAAATCCTAGCGAAGGACGGTGATATTAAATGAACGAGAATCAACAGCATGTCGCGGTAACCGCGCTATTAAAAAATCTCGGTGCGCCAGCCGAAAGTGCCGCCATAATGGCTAGTCAATTACTGAAGCGTGCGCGGCAAAATGCGCGGGAGCAATCAATCGGTGAGCCCGAAGCATTGCAGCAGTTGCTCGATAAAATTGTCAAGGCTCGCTCTAATTAGTAGCTGCCAGCGCTTAAAGTGGGCTTTAGAGGGAAATTTTTTGCTAAAAACCCCATTTTTAGCAGGTTCTAGCGAATAAAGGCATTGACGATAACCTGTTTTATCGGCTTTATACGGGTTTCGGCAATATTGCCAAGTGTTCCCTATAACAAACAAAGTAATACTATTATGAATAAATCCGAACTCGTTGCAGAAGTACAAAAATCCCTAGGTCCAGACACCACTAAAGCCGCTGCAGAGCGCGCTATTGAAGCGGTGTTGGAAGGTATCAAAAAGGGTGTCAAAAAAGACAAGAACGTCCAGCTGATCGGCTTTGGCACATTCAGTGTCACTAAGCGTGCAGCTCGCACCGGAATCAACCCCCAGACCAAAGAGCCTCTTAAAATCAAGGCTTCCAAGGCTGTTAAATTCAAGGCCGGTGCTGGCTTGAAGGCGGTTCTCTAATCCCCGGAACTGATATTCCAACTAAACCCGCGGAGTAATCCGCGGGGTTTTTTTATCGATCTTCCCTGCGCTCAAGGTTTGCACCCATACATAAATTCGTCTCAACTTGTATTAATGAGTGAGCTATCATCCGTTTACATCGTGGGCGCGGGAGGATTTGGACGTGAGGTCTTCGCTTGGGCCCAACAGCATCCGCTAGCTGGCAAGGCTTGGCATATTGCTGGCTTTATTGATGACAAAGTTAGTGCTTTGACGCTATACGACTACCCCGTGGAAATTGTGGGAACGATTGAGCAGTTCCTGTCTGCCGATTTTCCACCTGCTAAAATACTCCTGGCTATTGGCGATCCCCTAATCCGGTCCCGCGTCGCGCAGCGGTTGGCAACAGGGGGCCACGAATGGATGACTTTGATCCACCCTTCCTGTGTCATTGGTCATAATGTTCGCTTCGGCAGAGGCTGCATCATTTGTCCCCATACCACTCTTACCTGCGATATTTCCCTCGGCAATGGTGTGATCATTAATGCACACAGCTCTATCGGTCACGATGTGACTGTCGGCGATTGGACTACAATGAGCGGTCATTGTGAATTGACGGGGGCGTGTTCTGTAGGCGTTGGAGCATTTTTGGGTTGCGGTTCACACGTTCTGCCACGCATGTCTATCGGCAATTATGCCCATGTCGGTGCTGGTTCAGTCGTGCTGCAATCAGTGCCCGGTTCAACCCGCGTTTTTGGTAATCCTGCCCGCGCTGTTTAATGAGCGATCCACTCCCCAGTTAGTATGCCACGATTGTCCAACCATAGCCGCTGCGCGGCGGTGGAACTGCGCCACCGCATGAATGCCGGGAGGGTTGCTGTGCAGTCGCAAATCACTTTTTTTGGCAAGCTTTGTGGAAATGTCGCCAGTGATTGGAAAGAGGACAATTCACGGGTGACTTTTGCCGATTTCGCTATCTCTGAACGCATTTTACATGCGCTACGCGAAGACTTTCCCCGTGATGACTTTATCAGCGAAGAGGCGGTTCCCGCAGATGAAATGATTCAACTTGAGGCAACTTATGCATGGGTTCTCGACCCCGTGGATGGTACCAATAATTATGCCTTGGGGTTTTCAGCTTGTGCAATATCGTTGGCTCTACTGCGCGATGGTGAACCTATTTACGGCTATGTATATGATCACTCCTCGGGTTCACTAATTGAAGGAGGACCTGGAGTAGGTTTATTGATTGATGGACGCAAAGTGATCGCACTTGCAAGCAAGCAGAAGGATTCACAGGTGTTGCTGGGACTTCACTTCCCGATGACCGATTCTGACCTCAGGGCGCTGGCACCATTGCTGACTGAAAATAAAGTTCGGGCACTTGGAAGCATTGCTCTCTCCTGTGCTCTGACGGCCACTGGTTATCTAGGGGGCGTTTTTGAAACGAAGGGACATCTATGGGATATTGCCGCTGGCGTGGCACTTATGTTGGGGGCTGGACGTAAGGTCGCTTTTCAGGTCGAGACTCCCTTTCCTGTTCGTAGTTTTTGTTTCCATTCGCCTCCTCCTCGAATGATTGCTGGCGACCAAAAACAAGTTGATTTCATTGTCAAATGCTTGGGTGGCGACTGGCTTTTCTATCCTCAAAATTAAATGGATTCGGTACAAGCCGGAATAGTGGCGTGTGACTGAAAATGGTAGGGACGAGCCGGCTCGCTCGTACTCCGTTATTAAAGCAAACGTCCGCTGCCAGAAGTGCGCGGATATGCAGGGCAGCATGTCACCACCTTTTGCAGCCATTTGTGGAATTCATTGCAACTTTTTAAAAGCCTCACACAAGCTCTAGCCGCGTTGCCCCCTGTGGCTAAGGCTAAAGTCGCTTGCAATTTCAACAGCTATCTTTGCTGATACGCCTGTTTGGGCTAGCGTCCATTCTTTTGCTGCCTTAGTCAGCGCTTGACGCTCACTCTCGCAATTTAACAAGCGCTTTAGGGCAGTTTTCGTAGTCTCTTTCCCATCGGTTTGCCAAGCCGCACCAGCTCTAACCAGTGAGTCAACTATTGCACGGAAATTTTCCATGTTCGGACCCATTACCGTTGGCAGTCCGATCGATACCGCTTCGATGGGCGTTTGGCCACCCTTATTTGGAGCAAGGCTTTTGCCAATGAAGGCAATGTCGGCGGCTTGTGCCAGGTGAGATAACTCACCTGTTGTATCGGCTAAATGAATACAAACGGGATTGTTTGCCTTGTTGCCATCCCTACTCCGTATGTGGTAGCTATGCGAATCCGATGAAAGCAGTCGAATGATTTCAGCTCTACGCTCAGCATGTCGTGGAACCAATAGTAAACGGCAGTCGATAGATTCCTTGCGGTATGAACATAGCAGATTAAGTAAAAAAGCTTCTTCCTCTGGCCAAGTCGAAGCACCTAGTAATACCAATGGCTCAGTGTCATCTTCATTTGTCCGGAATCCTAGATCATTCCTTAGCAATTGTCTGGCTTCTTTTGCTAATACTTCACGGGGAGCAACATCCATTTTGATATTGCCTACGCAGCCCATTCGCTCACCGCCAACTCCCAATTGGATAAGACGATGTCGATCAACCACACTGCTGGGAAAAAACAGACGCGGCTTGGCTAGTAGCCGTTTGGCTAAATAATGAATGCTTTGGTAGCGTCGAAAACTGCGGTCGGACAACCGTGCATTGACTACATAAACCGGAACCTTACGGCGCTGCGCTTCATGTAAGTGCTCCGGCCAGAGTTCACTCTCCATGGTGATGATTATGTCCGGATCAATTTGACGCCAACTACGACGATTGAAAACGATAAAATCCAGCGGGAATAAGCCTACTTTCAAACAGTCTTCAGCATAGCGTTTGCAGCCTTCGGTATAGCCAGTACTGGTCGTTGTAGTTAAAATAATTTCCGCATTGAGCTGCAACTTTAACTCCCGAATGAGCGCACCAACCGATAAGACCTCTCCAACGCTAACGGCTTGAAGCCAGATGCGTGGGCGGCCTGCCTGCTTAGGGGCTTGCTTTGGAAAATAACCAAGCCGCTGCGCGAAATCTTTACCATAACCACCACGTCTTAACATGCGGATGCCGTAGTAGGGCAACGCAATTAGAAACGCGGGTAAATAAATAATGCGGTAAAGCAGTATCCACATCAGTGTTTAAAGTGACGCATGCCAGTGAAGACCATCGCCATGTCGCGCTCGTTCGCTGCGGCTATTACCGCTTCGTCGCGCATCGATCCACCGGGCTGGATGGCAGCAGTGGCTCCAGCTTCAGCTGCGGCAATCAAACCGTCTGGGAAAGGGAAGAAGGCATCGGAGGCAATAATCGAGTTGTTAAGGGTGAGCCCAGCTTCGGTTGCTTTCCAGACGGCTATTTTCGAGCTGTCAACCCGCGACATCTGCCCAGCTCCAATTCCCAAAGTGCGCTCTGCAGCCGCATAGACAATCGCGTTTGACTTCACATGCTTGACTACTTTCCAGCCAAATTGCATGGCTGCCCACTCCGCTGCCGTTGGCTGCCGTTGGCTAACTACCTTCCAGCTATCCATACGATCAGCACGGTGATCGCGGTCTTGGACCAAAATTCCTCCTACGACTGAACGTATTTCACGTAGCGAATCCGCAGGCAATCCTTGCTTTAAAGTCATTAAGCGAAGATTCTTCTTTTTGGCAAATACCGTTCGGGCGCCATCGCTAAAACCTGGCGCGATAATGACTTCACAGAATAGTTCCTTTACCACTTGGGCAAAATCCTCCGTCACAGTTTGATTGACGACAATGATGCCTCCAAATGGAGCTTGCTGATCGGTGGCAAAGGCTTGCTCCCATGCCTGTACTAGATTATCCGCACTCGCTGCGCCGCATGGATTGGTATGCTTGAGGATCGCTACAGTGGGCTTTTGGAATTCGCCTATCAGGTATGTTGCCGCACTGATGTCGATGATGTTGTTAAAACTCAACTCTTTCCCTTGCAGTTGTTCGAAGCACTCAAGAAATTGACCATACAATGCCGCATGTTGATGAGGATTTTCTCCATAGCGTAAAACTTTTTCCTGCCCATACACGATATTGAGTTCGCAGGGAAAACCTGCCAACTCAGCGATGTTTGGCTGAGTCTCATTCGTGCTATTTTCAAGATAGTTAGCTATCGCCCGGTCATAATTGGCGGTTCGTTTGAAGACCTTTAAGGCCAACTCTTTTCGCAACTCGATCATGCGGTTGTCGTCACCACGCAAACCATCGAGGACTCGCGTATAATCATTTGGATCGCATACCACCGTCACTGTTGCGTGATTTTTTGCCGCACTGCGTAACATCGAGGGGCCTCCAATGTCAATTTGCTCAATTGCTTCGTCGCGGGTAACATCGGCGCGGACAATGGTGGCCTCGAAGGGATATAAGTTGACCACCACCATGTCGATCATGCCAATTCCATGCACTTCAGCGCTTTCCATGTGAGTCGCCAAGTCGCGGCGCGCAAGCAATCCACCATGGATTTTTGGGTGTAGCGTTTTTACCCGTCCATCCATCATTTCAGGAAACCCAGTGTAGTCGCTAACTTCCGTTACCGGGATTTGCGCCTCTGCCAATAGCTTGGCCGTGCCACCGGTCGATAGCAGGGTAAAACCAAATTCAGACTGCAGCGCTTTGGCAAATTCAGCCAATCCACTTTTATCACTCACCGAGAGAAGGGCATATCGTTTTAAACTCATCATTTTATGGATTAAAGGAGTCTCTTATGCCAACACCAGCATTTTAGGCAAGGCCCAAGCTGGATTTTCTTGCTTATCGCAAGTTGCGATTCAAACAATGTATGTCTGTGGACTCTTTTGATGCCAGTTGCGGAACCTTCTTGCGCCCCATCAATGCCGCCGCCCAGCTACAGTATTTGCTGATAAATGCCCGCGATCCCATGATGTAGCCACATTGAAGCAATGCCGAAAAATTTTCCGCAAATGGTTTAATACCATTTGCCACTTGGTTTTGATTTATTACGACGCGACAAACAATTTCAGCCGGGATGACACCGCCTTTTCCTGTTTGGTCCGGCGCAAATGCTCCCCGTTGGTAAAGTTCTTGCTTATACGCAACATAGTCACTTTCGGTGTCGATGCTGGCCTTCTTTGTACTCAGATAAACCAGCGATTCACGCATTATTATGGAGCCGCATGCTGCTGCCCCAAAGCCGCTCCATGGATAGGCAGCGGGGTCTTCTGTTACCCCCGCGCGGACTGGATTTAGGTCGATATAGCAGGCGATCTTGCGCAATATTTCTGCATCTGATTCTACCAGTAAGCTGGTGTAACGGGATGCCCAAAAGGTCCCGTAGGTCTTATGGCTTGTGTTATACCATTGGGTAAAGCGTTGCTTCAGCAACTTCATGAACATGGGTAAATCATTCATGCGTTCGCGCAACAGCTTTCGCCAACTGCGCGCCTGAGCACCGCCAGTAAGCAGAATTGCTTTCAATTTTTTGACGGTTACAGGCATGTAAATCGTTCCCTTTTCCCCATAAAGTAAACTAAAGCGGCGCACCAGTTCTTCATCCGTTAGCGATTCGCGCAGGTGACGCGCTGGCACCTCAATTAAGAGGTGGAAGTGGTTTGACATGACGCAGTATGTTAATACCCGCACACCACAAAATCCCGCTACCTTATGCAATGACTTGCAAAAAACAGCTTTCCCCTCGTCATCCAGCCACCGCTCTCCATGTACCGTCCTGCTCAAGCAGTGATAAACAGCATTTTCAGTATATCGATGTATTCTTTTCATTATTAATATTTATACCTGGTCTATTTAATTGCGTTTAAAAAAGTGACTCGCAAAGCGAGCCACTTGAAAAGTCATTTTTAGGGACTTGTTGAGTTAGAAACGGCGTCTGCCGCCGCCAGCACCGCCGCTGTTGCCGCGGAAATTACTTTCACGGCGTGCAGGGCGCTCCTCGCGGGGGCGTGCTTCATTAACCTTGACAGCGCGACCATCAATCTCAGCCCCATTAAGGGCTTCAATTGCAGCATTAGCTTCGTCATTATTAACCATTTTCACGAATCCGAAACCTTTCGAACGGCCAGTTTCGCGATCTTGGATGATGTTTGCACTCTCGACGGCACCGAAGGCGGCGAACGCGTCGCGGAGTGAATTGTCTGTCGAATTGTATGACAGATTACCTACGTAGATGTCCATGGACTTGTATATTACTTTTGTTCTGTATTGTGCCGTTAAAAGAAAGGCAGGTAATCGTAACGGCACCGAACCTCAAACCTGGTAGGAACCCTATCTTTATTAGTTCCACGGTTACAAGCATCCACATCCCGGCAATGAATGCAATACTAATTTTTAAAGGAAATTAGCCGGCAACATTGTGGTGAAACTCATTGCCGGCGTTCGTCGCCTGCACATAGCCTTCGCGAATGACAAATTCACCAAAGCGTTCGCCGTCTTTACGCTTTTGGGCGTAATCGCGTATGATGGGTGCCAGAAGGTCTTTTAGCTCAGTATTTTTTACCGAGGCGCGGTAGAGTTTATTGAGCCGTTCGCCGGCAAAGCCAGCGCCAAGATACAGATTATATTTACCCGGAGCTTTGCCAACCAAACCGATTTCGCCCAAATAGGGGCGTCCGCAGCCATTCGGACAGCCGGTGGAACGAATAGTGATGTCGTCGTTGCGCAGTCCTGCTTCCTCAATGACCGTTTCAAGTTCGTCGATTAATTTAGGCAGGTAGCGTTCGCTTTCCGCTAGTGCAAGTCCACAGGTTGGCAGAGCCACGCATGCGATGGAATTGCGGCGCAGACCGCTTACATGTTCACCGGGATTGAGTTTATACTCGCTGACCAATACCTCAATTGCTGGCTTTTGCTCCGGTGTTATATTGGCAATGATAAGGTTTTGATTGGCGGTTAGTCTAAATTCTCCGGTATGGATTTCGGCGATTTTGCGAAGACCTGTTTTCAATGGGAAATCAGGAAGATCAATAACGCGTCCTCCTTCGACAAACAGATTGAGATGCCAGTTGCCATCCTGACCTTGGTGCCAGCCGTAGCGGTCGCCATTGGATTCAAAAAGAAATTTACGTGGATTTTCGAGCGTGTAGCCAATACGGCGTTCCAGTTCGCTGCGAATCCAGTCTGCTCCTTTATCCTCAACCGTGTATTTGAAGCGCGCATGTGCCCGGTTAGAGCGGTCGCCATGGTCGCGTTGAATGGTAACGATTTTTTCCGCGACATCGACCGCTTGCTCTGGGGTACAGAAAGCGATGACATCCGCCAAGCGGGGGAATGTGGCCTCATTGCCGTGAGTCATGCCGAGCCCACCGCCAACGCTCACATTGTAGCCCACAATTTTATCGCTTTCGACAATAGCAATAAATCCCAAGCAATGTGCAAAAACATCAACATCGTTGCTCGGGGGCACGGCTACTGCAATCTTGAATTTGCGCGGCAGGTAGGTTTTGCCGTAAATGGGTTCAACTTCCTCACCGCCCGATTCGGCAACCTTCTTCTCGTCCAGCCAAATTTCGTGGTAGGCACGCGTGGCGGGCATCAGGTGTTTGCTAATAGCTTCAGCAGTTGCCTGTGCATCGGCATGGACGCTGGAAAGGTGGGGATTGGGGTTGCACATCACATTGCGATTGACATCGCCGCAGGCGCACAGGGTGGTCATAAGTGCATCGTTGATTACACGGATGGAGTGCTTGAGATTGCTTTTTATGATGCCGTGCAGCTGAAATGCCTGGCGGGTGGTGAGCTTGAGCGTGCCGTTGCTGTAATCACGACTTAGGTTATCCATAACGATCCACTGCTCGGCATTGCAGACGCCACCCGGAATGCCGACTCGGGCCATAAAGGAGTAGGCCTTGTCGAGTTTTTGTTTGCGCCGCTCCGAGCGCACATCGCGGTCGTCCTGTAAGTATATGCCATGGAATTTGGTCAACTGCGAGTCGTCAGCTGAGATGTCGCCACTGGTCAGGTCGGATAGGCCTTCAAGTATCGTTCCGCGCAGGAAATTGCTCGCAGATTTGATACTTTCATTTTTATGCAGATTTTGCGGTGCTTGGTTTTCTGAAATCATGGTTTTTGCAGATTTAGTGTTGAAATTGCCGTTAATTGTGTATTTTACAACTCAATAAATCATATTTAAATAAATTTTTCGGTTAATATGCGTTTCAGTTTACATCCAAAATACGTTTCGCTATTGCTAAAACAACTTTAATTAACACGTAATAACAAAATGACTCAAGTTAATGCCTCAAATACCGGACCAGTGGTTCCGGATGCTCTTTTACAGTCGCTTGCCAGTGCGATACGTGGTCTGACCCCTGAGCAGAAGCTGTATGTTGAGGGCTATCTGCGCGGATTACGCGAGCTTGACAATGGACTTGCCGGGGCGAGTGTAGTGGAAGCCTCGTCGCTTGAGTTGGCGGTGTTGTTCGGCTCCGAGTCTGGTAACAGTCAAGCGCTGGCGGAGGCAACCGCCAAGGCGGCCCGATCCCGTGGCTTTAATAGCCGCGTGATCGACATGGCTGATACCCAGCCGAAGGATTTAGTGGGTTTGGAAAATTTGCTGGTAGTGGTGAGCACTTGGGGGGAGGGCGATCCCCCCGAGACTGCCGAGACTTTTTTTCATGCGCTAATGGGTGCTTCAGCACCCCGCTTGCCGCAATTGCGTTATTCGGTATTGGCTTTGGGTGATACCAGCTATGAGCAGTTTTGTGCAACTGGCAAGGCAGTTGATGCGCGTTTGGAGGCGCTCGGAGCGCAGCGGATTTATCCAAGAGTGGATTGTGATGTCGACTATGACTCCTTGTTCCAGTCTTGGTCCAAGGAAGCCTTGGATTGTTTTGAGCGGCTATCGCAGGAACAGCGCGTGCGGGTTGAGATCGGGGCTGCTCCTGCAGTTGCCGAGCCGGTGATATACAGCCGGGAAAATCCTTTCAAGGCAGAGTTGAGCGAAAAAATTCTGCTTAATGGCCGCGGTTCAAAAAAAGAAACCCTGCATTTAGCGTTTTCCCTCAAAGGATCTGGTATTCACTACACTCCCGGGGATTCGTTGGCGGTTGTGCCGCAAAATTGCGAGTCGGTTGTTGATGCTATTTTGCAAGTTTCCCAGCTTGATCCGGATAGTCCTGTTAATTTGAAGGATGAGCAATGCACTCTGCAGGAGGCGCTTGTGAGTAAATTGGACATTACCACCCTTTCAGTCCCTGTTTTGAAACGCTATGCGGAGTTGTCGGAAAACAGTAAGTTGAATGAACTCATTAAGCCGGAGAAAAAATCGCTGCTCAATGAGTATTTGATCGGACGTGATTTGGCTGATTTGTTGGCGGATTTCCCCAGCAAAAAAATTAATCCTGATGCATTGGTAGCGCTTACCCGCAAGTTGCCGCCGCGTTTGTATTCGATTGCCTCCAGTTTAAGGGCACATGCCGAGTCGGTTCATTTGACGGTAGCGGTGGTGCGCTATGATGCCCATGGACGCGAGCGCAAGGGTGTTTGCTCAACTTTTTTGGCTGATCGATTGTTAACAGGGCAAGCGGCTGAAGTTTATATTACGCCTAACAAGCACTTTAAACTACCGGAAGATCCGGCCACGCCTATTATTATGGTTGGTCCGGGAACGGGGATTGCACCTTTTCGTGCCTTTGTGCAGGAACGCGCGGAGGCTGGTGCCAATGGACCCAGTTGGCTGTTTTTTGGCGATCAGCATTTCCTGACGGATTTTCTGTATCAGACCGAATGGCAGTCGTATTTGGCCGATGGCCAATTGACCCGTATGGATTTGGCATTTTCGCGCGACCAGCCACAGAAGGTTTACGTGCAGGATCGCATGCGCGAGCGCTCGAAGGAATTGTATGCCTGGTTACAGGAGGGCGCGGTTTTTTATGTTTGCGGTGATGCCACCAAAATGGCGGTCGATGTGGACAGAGCCTTGCATGATTGCGTGGCCAAGGAAGCCGGGTTGGATGTCGATGGTGCCGCTGAATACATCGCCCGCCTCAAGCAGCAAAAGCGCTATCTGCGGGACGTGTATTGATTTTTAGCAAATGCACTAGTCTAATTAAGGATCCAGTTTGGGTATTTAGAAATAATGGGGAATCAACACTCCACTGCCTCAATTTGGCGACGGAAGTCTGAGCGATCATTTGCCTTGAAAAAAGCCGTTCCAGCGACAAGTGTATCTGCGCCTGCCTTTAGGCACAGGGGAGCAGTTTCAGAATCGATACCGCCATCAACCTGGATGCGGAAGGCGGCTTTACGGCTTTGGCGTATAGCTGCCACCGCAGCGATTTTTGGTAATACGTCGTTGCGAAAACTTTGTCCGCCGAAGCCTGGCTGTACGGTCATTAACAAGACCATGTCAATCATATCGATCCATGGTTCAAGCGCACTTGCCGGTGTGTCGGGATTGAGCACAAGCCCGCATTTTTTGCCAGCCGAGCGAATGGCATCAAGTGTATCAGCAATAGGATAGTCAGGTTCCACGTGGATGGTGATTTGATCGGCTCCAGCTTCAATAAAGGGATCAATGAAGTGATGTGGATTAGCGAGCATCAGGTGCACATCAAAAAACAGTGAGGTATGCGGGCGCAGGGCTTTAACTGTCTGCGGACCGAAAGATAGGTTCGGCACAAAGTGACCATCCATGATATCAAGATGAAGCCATTGAGCGCCAGCCTGTTCAACCAGTTGAACGCTATCGGCTAATCGGGCATGGTCACCAGCTAGAAGCGAAGGGGCTAGAATCGGTTTGGGTGAGTGGCTGTTTAATAGCATGATATGTTAATGATTATTTAGTAGGTGTTGATTCCTACCGGGATGAAAGTCTGGCGCTTGCGGAGCAGCGTGGAGGTGATAATCCTTTCGCGGTATTCTTATCATTCCTCGACATAAACGGGCAGACCCGTACGAACATTCGCAAGTAGTGTTTCGGCATCCCAGTTGGTCAGGCGGAAGCAGCCGCTGGATCCCGTGCGGCCAATTTGCTCGGGTTCAGGCGTTCCGTGAATGCCATAGCCGGGAAGATCCAAACCGATCCATACCGTCCCAACAGGATTATTAGGACCGGGCTGTATGATAAGTCTTTCGTTGATGCCTTCACGGGCAGCAGCCTCTGGAAAAATACTGCTTTGAAAGGTGTAGTTGGGATAGCTCACGCGTTGATCAATTTGCAGCGATCCGAGCGGACGTTTATCTCTGTCTTGGGCGATGCTTACTGGAAATTGTAGCAATAGCCGACCATCATCACTGAAAGCATCGAGCAGTCCGGCACTCAGTCGAATTCGCAGGTATCGGATGGGCATCGGCAATTGAACAGGGTCGAAGTGCGGAACCCGGATGCGGTCACCTGGACGCAGAGTGTTGAATACTACGCCGGGATTCAGTTGGGTCAGTTTGGCGGGAGTGCTGCGCGATTGCTCAGCAAACCGTTCGAGTAATGAATTATGACCCAAAAAGTCGAGTTCGGCCCGTGCCCTCCAAGTGTTGGCTACAGGACGCAGTGCCGCCAAGTCGTCAGGAGTTACCGTGTAATCGACGAAAACCGGTTCGGCAATTCTGAGCAAATCAATGGTTTCGTCATCCAAAAAGCCCGTGACTGGAATTGAGCGGGTATGCTGAAATGCTCGTAGTGCTGCCTCCGTATTCGCGTTGGTTGAGCCAGTAATCGAGCCAGGAGAGAGGCCAATGCGAGATAGGGCAATCTGCGCTTCGAGTATGGACTCAACCGAGCGCCCCTCTAGTTTTGGTGGCCATTCGACTGCCCGGTCTGTTAAACCCGACCATTGCTTGCGCAACCAGTAGGCAGCATCTTTCCATGCCTCACCGCCAGGGTCCGGTGAAAGCCGGGAGAAAACCAAAGCAGCGAGGATCAGTAGAACAATGACAATAATCAAAAAGCGACGCAGCAGTGGTGTGCGCGTTGATCCGGAGTTCTTGCGCTTGCGCGAACGCGCCCCAGTGGATTTTCGTTGTTGATTTTTTGCTTGCCGAGCCATGGATAAAAAGGGATCAGGTGTCAGCATCCATTTAGCAGTGACCAAATGCGCTGGAATATGCAGTGAGAGAATACAAAGTTAGGATTGAGAGTGTTTTAGCATGAGGAAGTAGCTCTTTAATTACAACAAAACGCTAACCGCCCAGGACGGAATTACTCAGCGCCATGATGCTTGAGACAACGCCAATCACCAGCATGCCCACGAGAATAAAAACAAACCCCAGCGCGCCCGTTGCTGTCACTGCGGTCAGGTGCTTCATCTGAGTCTCGAGATTGTTATATCGGTTGTGATAGATATTCTTAAATCCCTTCACCAGGCTGCCGGTATTTTCACTCACGGCCAATACGTCGGCATCCATATCTACCAGAATGTTATATTCCTGTAGTGCATCCGAAAAAGAGGAACCGTCATTGATTAACCCGCGTGCTGCGCGGAAGCGCACCCGCAAATCCTCATTTTTAAGTCCCTTTTCCAATAATTTAAGCGCATCGGTAGTGTCCACTCCGCTTTCCATAAGGATGGATGCCAGATTGGCCAAGCGACTCAGTTCCGAGTTGGCGATAATCTCCCGAATAATGGGAATGCGCAAGAGCAAGCGATCGGTGGTCATTAGACCATCCTCAGTCTTGCGCCACTGGTGCAAAATCAATATGCCCAAAGCGATAGCCCCGATGATGAAGGGGCCAAAGGTTAAAGTATTGTGGGCAAAAAAGATCACAGCTTTTGCCGCTAGCGAAAGTTCGCCACCCATGGAATCCATCATTTCCTGAACCCTGGGCATGAGGTAAAACAGCACGAACAAGAGCACGCCGAAGGCAACAAACAGAATTGCTGCCGGGTAGGAAAGCGCAGAGAGAATGTTTTTGCGCAACTGAATCCGCGCGCGCAACAGGTCGTTGATGTTGGCGAGAATGGATTCCAGGCTGCCAGTTGCTTCGCCGGCCTCAATCATTGAACTGATGGTGGGCTCGAATAAAACCGGACGTCGTCGCATCGCTTCCGCCAAGGTCGCGCCTTCACTAAGATCACGCCATAACGACTCGGCTAACGCGTGCAGTGTTGGTTCGCGCAAGCGACTGTGAAGGGACTTGACCGCATCACCAAGGGGTAGCCCATTCTCTATTAGTTGGTGTAGTTTTTCCAGAAATGCCAGAGCCAAGACATCGGCCTTTGATCGTGTTAAGCGAAGCTTGTCCAGATCGACTGATTTAACGGGTCGATACATGGCGTCCTGTGTGCCGCCGCTACCCATTGGTACGGATTTCATGTTGACCTCAACCGGTTGCAGGCCTGAGTCGCGAAGCTTTTGCCGGACTTCCTGAACAGAGCTCGCATCTACGCGGCCATTGGCATACTTGCCTTTTTTATCCAGAGCACGGTAAGAGAATGTTGGCATAGTTCTATCAGTAAGCGGGATTTCGTTCGGTGCAAGTATTTTGCAGCAGGCAAACGCAACGCCGGTATGGGCGCTTGGGAAGGTCTGCGCATAGAGCCAGTAGCTGTGACAATCCTGTCGGGTCATGCTCGGTCTTCTGGCAGGCGGGGGAATGATGCGACAAGAGTTTCTGAAACGCAGAAATGAATAAAGCAGGCACACCATCTGCGGTTAGTTTTCATTTTTTTTTTTTTTTTTAAAAAAAGTACTTGCAATTCAAAATTAGAGGTGTTTTGATAGTTGAATATTTGATTTTCTCCCGCAAGGGAGTTTTGGGGTAACAGAATAAAGTAGACAATGGTTGGCGCGCGACTTAGGGGTAGGTCGCGCGCCTTTATTTTTGTGATTGTGGCAAGATGCGATATGCATTGCACCGCCTCACCATCCACTCGTTAGTATGAATGAGACAGCAAAGACATTAGACGATGCAATGGTTTGTCCCTTTGCCAAGATACACCCATCGGAGCTCAATCGCGATGACAGCTATTTCATGGCGCAGGCATTTAACTGTGCCGTTGACGCCTGGTATGCTGATGAGGTTCCAATTGGAGCGGTGATCGTTCATGCTGGCGCGGTTATCGCTTCCGCCTTTAATCAAACCCGCATGCTCGGTGATCCCACTGCGCACGCTGAAATGCTGGCAATAGGCCAAGCGGCAAGTGCTTTGGGTGATTGGCGTCTGAATGAATGCACCCTGTATGTCACCAAGGAACCTTGCCCCATGTGTTCCGGCGCCATGGTGGTGGCGCGCATGGGTAGGGTTGTATTCGGTCTACCCGACCCGAAAATGGGTTGTGTGGGTGGCGTTGTCGATCTTGGCGGCTTGCCCCATAGCAATCATCGCTTTGAGGCGGAAGGTGGTGTTATGCTCGAACCCTGCCAGTCAATCCTGCAGGCATTTTTTAAACTTAAACGTACCAGCAACCTGCCGGGTTGAGCGCTTTAGTGTATAGCCAAATCGGGATTGGTTCTGGACTTTCCCATATTCCTCAATCAATTTATCAAGAGTTATGCCAATATTCAGCAAACCACAGTATTCAACCGTAACCGTTAAGAAAAAAGATATACCGAAAGATCTTTGGACCAAGTGTCCCAAGAGCGGCGAAATCATATACAATAAGCAATTGAAGGAAAACCTGATGGTGGTGCCCGGCAGTGGCTACCACTTCCAGTTGGGTGCCCGCGATCGTATCCTCTCTCTCTTGGATTCCGAGACTATGGTGGAGCAGGATGCTGGTATTGAATCGCAGGATCCACTTGAATTCAAAGCGACGGCCTCCTATCCGCAAAAAGTCAAACAATACCAGTCCAAAACAGGCGAAAAGGATACCGTTGTCAGCGCTACGGGAACACTCTTGGGCACGCCGGTTAGCATCGCAGCAATGGATTTCCGTTTTATGGCGGCCAGTATGGGTTCGGCGGCGGGCGAGAAAATTACCCGTGCGATTGAGCGAGGGCTCGCCGAGGGGCGTGCGGTCATTATCGTTTCCGCTTCCGGTGGCGCACGCATGCAGGAAGGGATTCTCAGCCTCATGCAAATGGCTAAGACCAGTGCCGCTTTGGCACGCTTGGGCGAGGCGCGCCTTCCTTATATCTCGGTTTTAACCAATCCCACAATGGCTGGCGTTATGGCAAGCTTCGCCTCCCTGGGGGATGTCATTGTCGCCGAACCAGAGGCTTTAATCGGTTTTGCTGGACCCCGTGTGATCAAAGAAACCACCCAGCAAGATTTGCCGCCAGGCTTCCAAACCTCAGAGTTTCTCATGGAGCATGGACTGGTCGATCGCATCATCCCACGTAGCGAGATGCGTGCGCAACTGGGTCTACTACTCAAAGCACTTTACCGTGCGCCCGCCACGCAAAAAGTGGGTTAAGGGAGGGATGGACGTCGAGATGGCGTCGGATTATCCTTTGGCGTGCGATTATTTGTTCACCTTGCGCAATCAAGGTTCACGCTACGGTATTGAGCGCATGCGACTGCTTGCAGATGCGTTGGCCAATCCGCAGCGGCAGTTTCCTGCAATCCATGTGGCTGGTAGTAATGGCAAAGGATCCGTTTGCGCAATGCTGGAGTCCATTTACCGCCATGCAGGCTATAGAACTGGGCTCTACACATCGCCTCACTTGTTGCATTTGGGTGAGCGTGTCCAGATCAATCGTCAGCCCCTGCGGGTGAGAGAAATTATCGCGATGGTCGACAAATTGCGTCCTGTTGCGGATGCCCTCGCAGTCAAAGACCCTGAATCGCAACCATCTTTTTTTGAATTAATGACGGCGATGGCCTTCCTGGTTTTCGCGCAGGAGAAGGTCGATTTCGCATTCATTGAGACAGGTTTGGGGGGCAGATTGGACGCTACCAATGTGATCCAGCCAGAGCTTTGCATCATCACCTCAATCGCCTTGGAGCACACCGATATTTTGGGCGATAGCCTGGCAAAAATTGCGGCAGAGAAAGCTGGAATCATCAAACCCAGCGTGCCAGTCGTGACAGGCCCTATGCCGGAGGAGGCAGAGGCGGTCATTGCCGCTATTGCGTGCGAACGCGGCGCACCATGGATTCCGGTTAGGACGCACTATGCTAACGCGCGCCAGTGTCCGCATTGCGCTTTGCCAGGGGTCTGTCAGCGTTGGAATGCGGCTATGGCCATGGTGGCGGTAGACCTCTTGCGACAGCGCTTCCCCGTCAGCCAAACAGCGGCCAGAAATGGTCTTGCGCAGGTCGAGTGGGGCGGACGCTGGCAAACGATTTTAGTTGACGGTAGACGCTTGGTTTTGGACGCCACACATAACGTTGGCGGACTTGAGACCCTGCGTGGCAATCTGCGACGATTGCGACAAAAGGAGGGCCGCAAACCTCATATCATAACCGGCATGCTCGGGGATGAACGGGCCAATGCCCTGTTGCCCTTGCTTGTGCAAAATGCCAGCAGCTTGTCCCTGGTCACCCCAAACCAACCCAGAGCTACATCCGCCGAAGCACTCTATGCGGGACTTTCTGCAACAGCAAAGAAAATTGCCTCATGCAGCAATCTGGAAACCCTGATCCCCAAGCCTGACCGATTGGTAATTGGTGAACCCGGCGATACCATTGTCGTGACTGGATCCATCTATTTGCTGGGGGAAGTAATGGAACGTTTACAGGAAAGGGAAAGTAGCAGAGCTCCGGTTTTGGCCCTTCAAGACCGCCGTTGAACACTAAAAGTAACCATCGGCGGGAGCACGGCCATGGAGACGGTGGAACATCATTGTGGTCTGTCGAAATAGTTTGAGGGATTTGAGAGATTCTGTCGTTATAGTAACAATGAAAAGCAATAATCACCATCTGTTTCAGGATCTAAAGCAACACCACGTGCCGCATTGTCCGAATAATTTGGAGGATGTTGTTCTGCGTCGCATTCGTCACGAAAATGTTGAAAAGCCGTTACAGGGGAGCGGATGGAACGGGACTGTCGCAC
>SKFT01000139.1 GCA_007117865.1 Puniceicoccaceae bacterium
GAGGGTGTTGGCAATCCTCAGGCCTTGGCCGATAACATTTCGGAGGCTCTGATTACTACCGCAACGGGTATGATTATCGGCATTCCGGCTATGTTCTTCTTCTTTTTCTTCAAGAACCGCTACGGAAAAATCACCGCTCGAATCGGTCGTATTGTTGGCGATCTATTCTTCTCGCTGGAAACCGCAGTTAAGAAAAAGCGCTAATTGCAGCGAATTTAACTGCTATCGCGCATTCAAGTAATGAAAGTTTGGGAACCAGAGGATTCGGACGCTCATTTTGAGCTGACTCCCATGATCGACGTGGTGTTTTTGCTCATCGCGTTCTTCATGGTGTTGACCAACTTTATCACACGGGAGTTAATTGCACTTGAGATCCCTATTGCCGAAGAGGCTGCTGTCCCCGATGAGCAACGAGACCGTCAATTCATCAGTATTCAGGCGGATGGGGCACTCTTTTTTGGTGCCATGCCGATAGATTATGATGAGCTGACCGATCGTTTGATTCGTGCACTGGATGCAAACCCGTCGATGCGGGTCTACCTGCGCGCGGATGCGGCATCTCCGCACCGGCACATCAACGATGTGATGGCCGCCTGTGCTGAGGCGGGTATTTTTGATCTGATTTTTGCCACCAACCAAATCTAATGGTCCGCCGTAATAAAATACTCGATTCCGAAGATCGGTATGACATGACGCCGATGATTGACGTCGTTTTCCTGTTGCTCATTTACTTTATGTTTTTGCCACTGCAACAGGAGGCTGATATCAGCATTCGCCTGCCCAGTCAAACACCGCCATCGGAAGAGATTTCATTGCCGAATAAGCACATTGTTGAAATCTTTCCTAATGGCATGGTTTTGCTGAATGGAGCGATGATGGACGATCGTTTCAGCCGACATTTGCCCAGCTTAATTGAAACATTAACCCGCCTTCGCCTGTCTTCAGATCGTATCGGCGATGATACCATATTGGAAATTCAGGCAGATCCGGACTCTACACATCAGCGTTCGGTTGATGTGTTAAATGCTGCCGCTCGCGCTGGGATAACCAAAGTTTCATTCGCCAGGACATTTTAAAATAGCATAATGATTTCCGAGAAGCCCAAGAATCGCTTTCGCGCTTTGCTGATCAATATTTTCCTGATCAGTGCAGCTGTGCACGTAGTTGCATTGGTAATTTTCGGTGGCTACACGGTTTATCGGTATGTTATTAGCCCGGGAGCTCAATTCGATGAGCCACCGCCATCGATTGAAGAAGCACCACCACCTGCTAGTGTCGAGGTGGCGATTCAACGTCCCCGCGCCAGTTCTGAGTTGCCACGTGGAGAATTGAGGATGCAAACTGTGGGCAATATTGCGGTTGCTGCGGTTGCCTCAGATGTGCCGACAATGCGGGAGTCCTTTGTGGTTGCTGACGCGGGTATGGGGGGACTTGCTGGTGCCCGTTTGGGTGGAAGTGCAAATTTGGGTCTGGGGATCTCCGATATTTCCGTATTTGGCGTGCGTGATCAGGGGGAGCGTATTCTATTTGTGATTGATGCGGGGCGCAACATGGTTGTCGATGCAAAGGGAGGATTGAATTCCTATAACGCCATCAAGGAAGAGATTATTCGTCTAACCGGGGACTTAGCTCCCGGGACGGTTTTCAACGTGCTATTGTTTGAAGCAACTTCGAACCGGGTCGAGCGTTTTAACTCGGAGATGTTAGCAGCAACACCGGATAACATTAATCGTTTCCGCCAGTGGTTCATGCCGATTAATCAAAATGCCAACCGGATCGGTGTGCGCACACACAACGTCCGTCAGACCAATACTACTGACAATGAGATCGGGAATGTTATTCGTTCATATCATGCTCAAGGATCTCCTCAAATCGCATTGACACAAATCATGATGGAACAAAATGCCGATTTGATTTATGTAATCACATCGGAATGGGGCGGTTTTTCACGTTTAAGACGTCCGCCCAACGAACGTGAGGCGGCAGCAATTCAAAGGGAAAATGAATTGATCAATCGCCGCCGCGCCTCGTCCGAATACCAAAGGCAAGTCCAAGCCTATAACGAGGCGCGTCAACAAGTTGCCCGGCAAGTGCATGAGCGTGAACTTCGCGAGCGGGCAGACCGTGAGCGGCGGGGGTTGCCCCCGCGGATTTGGCGCACGGGCAGCCTAGAGGAGAAGATGAGCGAATACAATATCACCATTTCTGTGGAGCACCCTGACCGCTCGCTTCCCCCGCGCAATGCACCAACGTCATTTTTCTTTGAGGCACGTGAAATTGAATCTTATTTTCGAGATTTCTTGCGGGATAATTTCCGTGGACAAAACCGTGCGATTCCGCGAATCAACTTGATTCTTTTCTTGGCTGAGGATGAACAAGTAGCTCGTCCAGTTGTTGATAATATTCGGAACTACCTGCGCATGTTCAACAACGGTCGCTTCCGCGAGTTGCGCGGTTTGGCAGCGATCCAGGCCTCCTCGGGCGGACGCTAGCAGAAAGGGTTTGAATTACGTCTCTCAACCAGGCTGCATTGCTACGACAATAGGCGGGTAACAATTTGATAGGTTGCATACGCCGCAGTGTAAGCCAGTAGCGTCATGTAGGTGAACTGTAAAGCAGCCCATTTCCAGGTGCCAGTTTCGCGTCGCGTTACCACTTGGGTAGGCAGACACTGCATAGCCAAAACGAAAAACACCAATAAACTGAGTCCGGCAGCGGGATCAACCGCATCGCGCAAGCGCTCGGCAACACCAGTAACATCCTCGCCTCCCTCTTCACCCATACCATGCAATACCGCAAGGGTGGAGGCGATGACTTCGCGGGCGGCAAACGAGGCCAATACGCCAACCGTCATTTGCCAGTCAAAACCAAGCGGAGCAAAGAGCGGTTGCAATGCCTGCCCCATACGTCCAGCGATGGATTGCTCCAGTTGTTGTGCCGCAAGCCAATTCTCCACTTCGGTGACATCCTCTCCGACTTCCCATATTTGCGATTGCTGCAATGAGTCGACGCTGAGTTGCTCAATATCCATTTGTGGAAAGGTGGCCAGCGCCCAAAGCGCAATGATAATTAGCAGTATGATTCCCGCCACGCGCTTTAGAAATAGCATACCGCGGTCAAATGCGGTCCAAAGTGCGGTGCGCAGACTGGGAAATTTGTAATCAGGCAACTCGATAAGCATGGGCTGGGCATCGCCTTTTAAGAGAGTCTTCTTGAAGACCCATGCCATGCAAAAAGCAGCACTCAATCCAAGGAAATACGCAGTGGTAAAAATCAATCCAGCCAACACCGGACGATCCGCAAATAGCATGGCTGTCACCATAACATAAACCGGGATGCGGGCTGAACAGGAGAGTAGCGGCAGAATCAGGATCGTCACCAAACGGTCGCGCGGATTTTCTATGATGCGCGTGCTCATGATTGCCGGGATTGCGCACGCATGGGCTGACAGCATGGGGATAAAAGCACGTCCCGGCAGTCCGACTTTCACCATCCAACGATCCACCACTAATGCCGCACGCGCGAGATAGCCGGTGTCTTCAAGCAGCGCAATGAGGAAAAACAACAGGCAAATTTGCGGCAGAAAAACCACGGTGCCAGCCATCCCTGTGATGATGCCATCGACGATAAAGCTCTTTAGTAACCCTACTGGCAGCAGGCTATCCATAGCCTTTGCCATCCAGGCAAAGCCCTCCTCTATCCACTCCATAGGTGTTTCGGCCAGAACAAACAGCGTCTGAAACAATCCGGCCATGACCAGAAGGAATAAGGCAACTCCCCAAAGCGGATGGGTCGCCCAGCGATCCATTTTTGCACTGGTTTGACTCGACACGTGAGGATGATCGCTTTGGAAGGCTTTGCGCGATAAACGTTCAGCCCAGGCAAAACGGGCTGCGTGTGGGCAGCCGCCGCAGGCATCGCAATAAGACAATTTGCCGGGACATGCAGGGGGACAGAGGGTAGGGTCAGATTCTAATTGCTCCTTGAGACGTAGCAGCCCATCGCCGCTGCGAGCGGAGACTGGAATCACCTTTTGGTCCAATTCCGACTCCAGGCAGACACGGTCAATTTGTATCCGTTGTCGGTTGGCAATATCCATCATGTTGAGTGCCACCGTGAATGAGGGGACCCGTTCGCGTAATTGTGCCGCCAGACACAAGCCTCGCTCCATGCGGGTTGCATCCACAACCAAGACTACTTGTGTCGGCACAGTGTCCGCATCCATAATGCGTTCCAGATACTCTGCCGCTACGCGTTCATCCGCACCGCTTCCATCCAAGCTGTAGAGCCCCGGTAGGTCTACCCACTCCCAGAGTCCATGATCCATCTCAATACGCGCAATGCGCACCTCAACCGTTGTTCCGGGGTAGTTTGCCGTTTTTGCACGCAATCCTGTCAAGCGATTGAAGAGGGTGGTTTTGCCTGCATTCGGGTTGCCAAAAAATACCACCCGGCGCTGAACCGACTTTTTGGAGCCGACTTGCGACAGAGGAACTGCCAATGATTCAGGCTGCACTTTTGTAATCATCAACCCACTCTCACAGCTGCCGCCAAAACCTCATGTATGCCCAGACAAGTCGAGCCGCTACGGACTACCATTCGCTGTCCAGTCAGCAATACCTCGACCTTGCGCCCCGGACACAATCCCAATCCGGCCAGTCGAGTATACTCATCCGCCGACAAGTGTATGGCATTGATAGTGGCGCACTCTCCAACAATCAATTCCCTCAGCGTGCGATAACGCGGTGTTTCTGTCGCCATGGTGTTGTCTGCTATTGTGTTCATGTCCAGTGCAATTGAAACCCATTCTCAATACAAGTCTTGCGCGGGTCGATAGGTTAATGATCAAGCCGCTCACATATCAGATTTTTTAATTAAAAGCTTAAGTAATGCCCAAGGCTAATTGGTATCTTACAATTAAAATCCGTGCATGTTTAGCATAGATATTCAGATCTTGGTGTCAGTGGAGGGTAATCCTTGTTGAAGCCTGCTGTTTATGCGGTCACCTTTTCCCGATTCGCGCTGAGACCGGCTAAAGCCGGAACTCCAACCTGTTGCATTTCGCTGACCGCGGGAGTGTGTTGGAGTCCCGCGTTTAGGGTCTGTTGATTTATTTCCCCGTCAAGGATTATTATGGTAAATTTGTTCCGTAAGTCGTTGATGTGTAGCGCTGCGCCCTGTTGGAGTTCCGCATTTATGCGGTCTCAGCCGAATAAATCAACA
>SKFT01000153.1 GCA_007117865.1 Puniceicoccaceae bacterium
GATTGAATGGCTTCCAGATGGATTCCCTCGTCGCTAACGCCTTCCTCCTGCAATCGCCGTTGGACCGCCTGCGCGATGGGATGCGCCTGATTGCGCTCAATCGCTAGCAGTGCCCGCTCCATGTCCAATCGCTCATTGGCATCACCCGCGCGCCAAAACCTTTCGCGCAACTGCAGGTGCTCTTCACTTAAGGTGCCGGTTTTATCAAAAAAAATGTGACGCGTTCGCGCGAGTGCGACGATCAAGTCGCCATTGCGAGTGAGAAAACCAAGCCGCCCGAGGTTATACATTGCATGCCAAATCGCCACCGGTGTGGCCAGCCCAAGTGCACAGGGACAGCTGATCAGTAATACTGCCATGCTGTTAAGGATGGCAGCCGGTATGCCATCAACCCAACCCCAATAAAGCGCCGTCAACATTGCCATGATGACAACGAATGGCAGAAAGTAGCCCATCAAGCGATCCGCTTGCTCCTGAAATGCACCCGACTTATCGGGAGTGTTTTCCACGGTTTTCAGGATCTCATCCAATTCGCGCTGCCCCTGTGGACGCTCCATGCGGACGACCAACCTGCCCTCACGCAACCAACAACCTGCTCGCAATCGATCCCCAGTGCGTTTGACTATTGGCAAAGGTTCGCCAGTGAGCGGTTTCTCATCTACCATGCCCACGCCTTCGACGATCACACCATCGACCGTTATCGGTTCACCGGGTGGGATCTCCACATGCGAGCCAACGACAATTTCTGCCACAGGCTTCCGAATCAAGACCCCACGTGCATTTAACGTCCATGCGTAGTCGAAACCTTCGCGCAGGCGTTCGGTTTCACGCAGCAAACGCTTACGAGATTTTTCGCCAAGCAATTTGCCAATCGTATAAATCAGCAGGACAACTGCCACTACTTCATAATAAACCGCGCCTGTGCCGCCGATACTCGCATACAGCGATCCTGCCAGGGCTCCAGCCATGCTCAGCGTGAATAGGCCTTCAATGGATAACCGTCGTGCTTTTATCATGCTGAGTGTCGCCAGCAAGAGAGGTTTGCCTAGTAGTAATAAAACCAATACGGCAGATAGAGCAAGGATGCCGTGTACTAACCAGTAGGCGGGCGTGGCATAGTCTGGAGGCGTCATGTTAACGCCAAGCGAAAAAACCATTCCCTGCCCACCAAAAACAGCAGCGATTCCAATTCGCCACCATTGCCGGGCCATACGGTTATCCAAATCCGCCAAATTGCCGTTATCGACAGTGTTTTCGGTTGCGCACTGACAACATCCCGCCATCATTTTTAACCCCCCACGTTTAATACCTTCATGTTTTGGCTCATGACTCACGCTGCTCAAGCCAAGAGATGATCTCTGTAAGAGACTGGGTGTTCAAAACCGAGTTGGCAGTAAGTCCACCTTTTCGTGCCGTCAACACACCCGCAGCGATATAACCCAGTTGTTCAACCCGATGCGCATCAGGATTGATCGACGTTTTTAACCCGCGTTTTGCGGCTTTTAGCCACCAGCGCCAATCCATGTCCAAGCGCTTCGGATTGGCATTGATCTCTATTGCAATATTTTTTGCCAAAGCTTTTTCAATAATAGCTTCCATGTCCACCTCATAGGGTTCACGCTTTAGTAACAGTCGTCCGGTTGGGTGGGCCAACATCGTTACGAATGGGTGCTCCATCGCACGCAGTATGCGTCTTGTCATTTGCTCTCGCGGTTGGGTGAAAGCACTGTGAACGGCAATGATGACATAGTCTAATTTTTCCAGCGTGCTATCTGCGAGATCCAGCGAGCCGTCGGGCAAAATGTCGCACTCACAACCACTAAAAATGTGACAGCAGGCGTCGTCCCGCTGATTGTAGGCAGCAATCGCATCGACTTGCCGTAACAAGCGTTCCTCGTTTAATCCATTTGCTTGTCGGCTCGATTTGGAGTGGTCAGCGATACCAATGTATTCCCAGCCACGCGCAGCGGCTCCCTCGGCCATGTCTTCAAGATTTTCGTGACCGTCGGATGCGTTGGTGTGATTGTGGAAAGCACCTTTGATATCCGAGCATTTAATCAACTTTGGCAAGCTTCCCGCCTCAGCCAGTTTCAGCTCATCATATCCCTCGCGTAGTTCTGGAGGAATATTAGCAAGACCCAGCGCGTCAAATAAAGCAGATTCATTGTCAATATTGCTTGGCAACGGCTGGGAATTACCTCCGCGCACATCAAACCCCCATTCGCTCAAACTCAGTCCGCGTTGCAGAGCTCTTTTGCGTAAGGCAACATTGTGCTCTTTAGAGCCAGTAAAATGGTGAAGCGCAAAGGCATATTGGCTGGCGGGGACGACGCGAAGGTCGGCCTGCAAGCCATCCTCAAGTCGGACGCTTGACTTGGTCTGCCCGCGGGCAGTGATTTCGCTGACATGCGACTGTTTGACAAACCAATCCATCACAACCTCTGGATCCTTACTGGCTACAATAAAATCCAAGTCGCCGACAGTTTCCAGTCCGCGTCGAAAACTGCCTGCTGCTTCCGCCTGCTGCACGGCTTCGAGTGATCGCAATCCGGAGAGGATGTTTTCAACAACAGGGATCACATTCCATCGTAGGTGACGCGCACTGTAAGCTTCGCGGTTGCGTATCCCCTGCAAAATCTTTGCTTCACTTTTCACGCCAAAGCCTTTCAGGTTTGAGATTGATCCAGACTCAGCCGCTGATTGAAGGGCTGCAATGCTGTCGATCCCCAGGTCCTTGTTTAAAATACGCACCTTCTTGGCGCCCAGCCCCGGGATTTCCAACATTTCCAATAAACCAGGAGCCACTTTGGCCTTGAGTTGATCAAATAAAGGTAGTTCACCAGACTCGTGTAGTGCCGTGATTTTATCCGCCAGCGCACTGCCAATTCCACGCACTGTGGCCAGCCTATCTTCCGCGATTAAAACATCCAGCGGGATCTCCAACGCCTCCAGTGCACGCGCGCCTTGGGCATAGGCACGGATTTTGAATGGATTTTCTCCCTGCAATTCCAGAAGGACGGCTATGGCCTCCAAGCGTTCAATGATTTCCGATTTATCCACCCGATCAACTTAGCGATTGCTAAGATTTGCACAAGTGGAAACCGGTAATCGAATCACTATGTGGGGTTGACTTGTGTCGCAAGTATCCTTTGTATCGCACTTTCCTGATTTTTATGACGAAAGCCAAAAGCGAAGAATACGTTGAAGTTGAAGGCAAAATTGTTGCCGTCTTGCCTGGTACTATGTTCCGTGTGGAGTTGGCCAATGGCCATCAAGTCCTCGCTCACATTTCAGGCAAGCTGCGCAAGCACTTCATCAAAATTACCACTGGCGATACGGTAAAGATGGAGATGAGTCCCTACGATTTGGAAAAAGCTCGCATCGTTTATCGCTTGCGCAATGCCACTGTGCAAAGAAACGCTCCGAAGCGCAGCTTCGGACCCCGCCGTCGCTAAAGCACTGCTATGCTGAAGACTATTTGAAATTAAATGTGTCTAAATCAGCTATCGCATCGTTTGCGCCTGCGCTAATCAGCTCTTCCATGCTGTGCGACCCGGTGGCCACACCCAGCATGGAAAGTCTCAGCGGCAAAGCAACAGCAGCATCGGTGGGGGAGTCCCCAATTACCAAAACCTGCTCTGAGGCCTCAACCCCCAACTCCCGAAGCACGTGTCGGGTATAATCGACTTGCGGCTTCGACCATTCCGTGTCGCCATTGCCAATGCAGCCTTGCAACCATTTCTGCCAACCCAACGATTCCATCAATTGACGTGCGGTGGGTCCATGTTTGTTGGTGAAAATGGCTTGCGGAATTCTCATCTCAGCAGCCTGACTCAATAGACGTTCCGCCCCAGGTAAAACTTTCAGCCCATCCATCATGCGCTGCGGGAAAATCGAACGAAAAAATGCGCAAGCCGCAGCAAGGTCTTTTTCACCAACAAAAAGCGCCATCGTTCCCGCCATTGGCATGCCAAAGGACCGTCTCAGATCGTGTTCTGCTGGTTGTGGGCAACCAAAAGCTTCAATTACCGAGCGATAACAGCGAATGATTGCTACCGTTTGATCTATTAAGGTTCCATCCAAATCCCAAACCACTGCCTTTGGGGGCAGAGGAATCCTAGGGCAGGACGTATTCATTTGGTTGCATTTTCGCTATAGCGGCCAATTGCGCGGAATTTTTCGTAACGCAATTGCAGAAGCGCCTCATTTGAAAGCTTTTGTAGTTTTCGAAGGCAGCAGGAAATAGCATTTTTAAGCGTCTCTGCGGCGGTATCCGGATCGCGGTGAGCGCCGCCCAGGGGTTCATCCAGGACCTCATCGACCACGCCAAAATTTTTAAGATAGGGAGGACTGAATTTAAGTGCCTCTGCCGCCTGTGGTGCATTGGCACGATCCTTCCATAAAATAGCCGCACAACCCTCAGGGGAAATTACCGAATAATATGCATTTTCAAGGATCATTACACAATCAGCCACAGCCATACCCAATGCGCCACCCGATCCCCCCTCCCCGATCACGATGGTGATAATAGGCGTTTTTAGGGCACTCATTTCGCGAATGTTAACCGCGATCGCTTCAGCCACATGACGCTCTTCGGCACCGATCCCGGGGTAGGCTCCGGGCGTGTCGATCAGTGTAATAACAGGTAGCGAAAACTTTTCCGCCATTTCCATTAAACGCAATGCTTTGCGATAGCCCTCTGGATTAGGGCAGCCAAAATTACGTTTCAGATTTTCCTTAGTGTTGCGGCCTTTTTGCTGACCAATAACCATTACTGGTTGGCCGTGCAGAAACGCTGTCCCTCCAACAATCGCCGCATCATCGCGAAAACGCCTATCACCATGCAATTCCTGAAAGTCGTCGAAAACCCGCTCGATGTAGTCGAGTGCGTAAGGACGTTTCGGATGGCGCGAAAGCTGCACGCGCTGCCACGCAGTCAGATTGCCGTAGATCGTATGCTGAGTCTGTTCCAACTTGGTTTTAATCGCATTAATTTCAAGCGATACATCCACCTTGGACTCATCCGAAAGACGGGAAAGAGTTTCAAGTTGCTCGGCAAGTGCCCGCAGCGGTTTCTCGAACTCTAGAGTGTATTGATCTGTTTCAATCATGTTAAAAGGATTCTCATTAGATTGCTTTTCGCCAAACCAAAGTCAACCCAAGGATTTTATCTCAATTCCCCCCTTGACACCA
>SKFT01000010.1 GCA_007117865.1 Puniceicoccaceae bacterium
CTAGACACGACCAGTCGCTGGTTGTATGCGGTAACGCTCCGGCAGAAAAAGGATCAGGCTCTGCACCACCAGCGTAGTCGTCAGGTAAAAGAACAGCCATTCCTCTATCGGTACACCCAGGGGAGAAAAACCGAGGATTTGCTGGGGATCAAAAAACCATACGCCAAATGCAACTGCTACCACATCGGTGAGAATTAAATAAGTACCCAACAAGAGCGTTGTGAGCGCAATGACCCGCAGGTGGGGAAGCAGGATTTTAAAACCGATTGCCCATTGCAGCACGAAGACCAATCCGCCCCAGAGAAGTAAATGGATGAGATAATTGGCTTGAGAGGAAAATGGCAATGATTCGAGATACATTGCATAAATCGGATACTACAATAGCGGATTTTGCAAGCTTGCGCAGTATCCTGGGACAGGAGCTTCCCGAACCCCAAGATTGGGATGCCCGATCTTAAAAAACCCGCGTCCAAAAAAGGAATGCACTGGCCAGTAGCAGTCCGTAGCCGATCAGCCCGACTACCACGCCGGCACGAATCATGTGTCCGGTTTGCAGGAGTCCTGTGCTCATGGCAATGGCATTTGGCGGCGTGGAAATGGGCAGCGACATTCCCATGCTGGCGCCAAGTGCAACCGTTAGTGCTGCCGTCTGTAGGGCAATACCTTCAACCACGCCAGACCCTACCAAGCTCATCACAATAGGGATCAGCAATGTGGCTGCCACGGTGTTGGCAATAAAGGTGGCCAGCAGGATGGCTACCACGCCAAAGGCGGCGAGGATGCCGAAGGCACCAAGATTGGACCACGGCACCAGGTCGACGAACCAAAGCGCCAAGCCGGTTTGATTCATCGCATAACCGAGCGCGATGCCGCCCGCCATCAGCCATAGCACCTCCCATGGCAGGCTGCGAATATCTTCTTTGCCGATCACACCGAAAGCAGGCAGTAGGGCAACGGGCATGAAGGCAATCATCGCACTGGGCAAGCCGTGCAGTGATTCTGTGACCCACAGCAACACGGTAGCGCCAAATATGACATACAGTGCGATGGCTTTGCGGTTGCGCTGAAACTGTCCTTTCAACTCCAGCGGCAGCTTATCCACGGAGCAGGGATACATGCGCATCAGCAGCAACCAGGTGGCAGCGAGCAGGATAATGACCACCGGTGCAGTGAACAGCATCCACGTGGTGAAGGGGATGGCAATGTCCCGCGATGCCAGCGCGCCTAGCGCGATAGCATTCGGCGGAGTGCCGATCGGGGTAAGAATGCCGCCGATGTTGGCAGCGAAGGGAATACTCAGTGCGAGTGCGATACGGAACCGGTCCTGCGCGGGAGTGCAATGAATGATAGGCAAAATGACCGCCACCATCATAGCCGTGGTGGCGGTATTGCTCATGAATCCGGAGAGCAGGGCGGTGACGACCATTAAGCCAAGGATGATGTAGGCCGGACGGGTGCCGAAGGGGCGCAGCATGAAGCGGCACAGGTTGGTATCCAGCTTGTAACGCACGGCTCCCGCTGCCAAGACGAAGCCGCCAAGGAAGAGTATGATGATCGGACTCGCCAGCGTGTTGAGATAATTGGTATAGCTGGGCGGCGTGAAGCTCAGTTGCCAGTTGTTGCCACGCGCGGCGATAGTGGCACCTTCACTGAGCGCGTTGCTGCGAACACGCACGGATGCATTTGTTGGGCTCTCTCCGATTACCTCAACGCTTTCCGCGCGCCACTTGCTATCGCTTCGCAACCACACCCTGCCGTCATCATCAACGGCTTTGGCGGGTATCTGCCAGGCCCCTTCCACAGCGGTGACGGAGGTTTCGCTCGGCTGAGTCCACTGCGCCAGCGGTCCTTGTTGACTGAGTCCGATGATAAGCAAAAGGATCACCACCACCGAGGTGGCATAAATCGGAATCGGCTCCATTACCCACAGGGTCGCGGCCAGCAGGAAGATCGCCAGGTTGATTTGGCCGGCGAGGCTCAGCGCCTCTGGTGCAAAGATAAAGGGCAGGCTGAAAAACAGCGCGCCGAGGATGAGTCCGATGATCGGCTTTAGGTTTCTTTTGGTAGCCATACGTAAAAACAGGTGCCTTTGGGTGGGTTATCCTCGCAGCGGATGGTGCCACCGTATTCTTCTACAATTGTGCGGGCAATATGCAATCCCAGTCCGAGACCGAAATCGCCACCACGCCCCTTGGTGGTATAATTGGGCGCAAAAATCTTATCGCGCAACGCGGCTGGGATGCCTGGACCGCAGTCAGCTATCATTACTTGCACTCCCGGCTTGCCCTCGCGGTTTGCCACAGCTCTGGTGCTGATGGTGAGTTCGCCGCCACCTTCCATAGCATCGACGGCATTGCAGATGAGATTGGTCCAGATTTGATTGAACTCATCTTCGTTTCCATGCACGGTCGGCGTGTTGCCGATCTCGGTGTTGACGGTGGTGTTGCGCAGGCGACTGGCAAGGATTAGTAGCGTGTCGCGCAGATTGACCGACAGATCCACTTTTCCTGCAGTGGCTTTATCGCTACGGGCATAGCGCTTGAGCGACTCTACCAGACGGGCAATACGACGTCCGGCCGTGCGCAGGGTGTGTAGCAGCCGCCCCGCCTCAAATGCCCGTACGGCAGATTGCAGGCGCGACTCGGAAAAATCACTCAAGAGCTGCTCCACCAAATCGGTCGGCATCGCTGTCAGCCTCCGCAACATGGCGCGTGGGACCTCTGGCAGGCGCTTTTCCAATTGTTGCATCTGTTGCCTTTGTGCGCGGCTATCGGCAATGGGTGCCTGCACCCCGGCCTGCCAGAAAACCAAGGACTCAGAGCGCTGATCCAGCTCGGCAAAAGTTTCCTGTAGCACCGGATCGAGGTAGTCGGCGGTTCGCACCAGTGCGGCAGCGGGATTATTTAATTCGTGTGCGATGCCGGGCAGGACGGATCCGAGGAGAGCCAGTTTTTCCTGGCTGCGCAGCCGCTCGTGTGCCTGCTCCAGCGCCTGCACCGTTTGTTGTAGCTCGGAGCGCTCGCGTTTCAGCGAGTCCGTTAACCGTTGCTTGTCCATATGCAGCTCCACCAGTCGCCGATAGCGACGGCTGAAGCTGTCACGTATGCATTGCTCAATCAGCGAGTGCAGACGTGGTTGACTCGCAGGTAATACGGCAAAATCGCTCCAGGGCAGACCAAAAACGCGGCAGTTGGTTTCGGCCTCGGCTCCGAAGAAGCTGCTCTCGCCGGTGAAATAAGTTAAAATCCCAATCAGCTCGCCGGGACCTACCGCATCAAAGCGCATAACGCCTTCTTTTTCGGCATCATATTTGGTCAGCCGCACCACGCCATCAAGTATCAACCATAGGCACTGATTGATGTTTGCTTCGTCCAGCAAATGTTCGCCCTGCATCAGTTCCCTGACGCGAGCGCGCAAGTGATCGTCGGCTTCGATTAGCCCGCGTATTTCCTGCAACGACTCGACCACGGTGAAATCAGCCTTCGCTGAAGAGGTTTTTATCATGCATGTGCTCGGCGAGCGCCTGCGCATCCAGTAACTGCATGTAGGGCAGTGGATTGATGTTGCGCAGGATGATGTAGCGGGTCAGCTGTTTGCGCACCGCCGCCAGCAAGGTATCGGCATCCCACGGCTTGGTGAGATAATGGTGAATTCCACCTTCGTTAATGGCCTCAATCGTATCCTCATGTCCGGCCTGTCCCGTTAGCAGGATTTTGCGCGTATCCTGAAGCACCGGACTTTCGGAACTGATTAGAGAGCCGAGAAAATGAATGCCATTTTCACCGGGCATGACATGGTCGCAAAGGATCAGCGCCAGTTGTCCATTCGCTTCTTCCAGACTGGTGATGATTTCGCGCGCTTCCTGCGCCGAGGCTGCCGGTTCGATACGAAAGCGCTCTTCGAAAGGGGCCAGATCCCGCAAAATGGCTTCCAGGACTTCTGGTTCGTCTTCCAGGCAGATAATTGATAGTGATGATTCCATGAATTTAGAATTAGTTGGACTTATTAACGCAGACTGCTTTAAAAAACGTCTTTATGTCAAATCATACCGCAATCCGAAGCGCAATTTCCTTTTTTGTCGCATTTACCAGCCTTAGTCCATTGGCGGGCGATGGCAGCGGCGGCGAATCCGTCTGGCAGTGGCAGTCTCCAGAGGTTAAAGCAACCATAGGGTATAACAGTAATTTATATGGCGTTCGCCAAGGCGCGTTGGCTAACCAGTCGTCACTGGTTTTTGGCCTCGAGCCCAAGGTCGCAACCACCTATCGCCAACGGCTGCGACTGCAATACGATGCCCGCGCGGAAACCTTTACCAGTGCGCACAGTGAGGACAACATCCGCCACAATCTTGGCCTCCGTTTAAGTGGTAGCGAGGGTAACTGGCGTTATCAGCTGCAAACCACGCATACGCGCGTGCAGGGAGACTCCGAATCGGTGATTTATGACAGTGGGCGCAATGCCAATGTGACCGCCTATCCGCGTGAGCGCCGTAACCAGTGGCAGAACCGCAGCCAATTTTCGTTGGAATGGCGTCAGCAAGAAACCTTTATCCGCAGTCGCGGACGCCTGCTATATTATGATTTGGATACCCGTATTGATGATGCTGTTGGCTACCAAAACTATCTCAATCGCTACGATCTTAATGGCGGTTTTGAGCTTGGGCGCGAATTGCAGTCGCTAGGTGGCGATATTTATTTTGCGATTCGCCATGGCTATACCCATCAAGGTCAACAGGGTCCCGCAGCCTCTTCCCGTTCCAGCCACTATGAGCGCTATTTTGTTGGCTGGGAGGGGAGCTTCTGGGATCAGCGGCTGCGCGGCACGATCGAGGCCGGTTTTGGTAAATACCGCTACAACAATGGGCCTGGACCCGAGAGCCTCACGCGTCCCTTCTACCGCGCCAACCTCAGCTGGCGGGTCAATGA
>SKFT01000067.1 GCA_007117865.1 Puniceicoccaceae bacterium
CGCGAAATGATCGGGCTGGAAGAGAAAGAGGTGGGTACGGCCCGGCTTTGGAAAATGGTTCCAGACTTGGCACGCTCTATCGATTTGGAGGAGTTGGAGCCGTCGGAAGACGGTAAACCGCCGGTTATCTCCCGCGAGCTGGAGATGACTTACCCGGAGCGACGCATTGTGCGGCTTTACATGATGCCGATTGAGTTGCCGCCTGCGGCTTCCGTTTCGCCTCAGGAAGGCTATGTGGTGGTGTTGACGGATGTGACCGAGGCCAAGCTTTCGATGGAAGAGCGCATTGAGCAGGAGCGGACTTCATCGATAGTGCGCCTTGCGGCAGGGGTTGCGCATGAGTTGGGAAATCCGCTGAACTCACTAACCATCCACTTGCAGCTTTTGGCGCGGCAGTTAAAGAAAAATGCCGCCGACTTACCGGTTTTGGAAAAACTACTCAGCTCGGTGGCTATTTGTCAGGGTGAAGTTGAGCGTCTGGACGGCATCATTACCCACTTTCTGGAGGCGATTCGTCCGACTCAGCCGGATCGCACGGAGGTGGATCTGTTGCAATTGCTGGATGAGGTGATGGCGGTGCAGGGACCGGAATTGACCGGGCGCGGTATCGAAGTGAGTATTGAAATGAAAACACCCCCCTCGCTGGTGATGGCCGACCGCAATCAGGTGAAGCAGATTTTCTTCAATGTCATCAAAAACGCCATGGAAGCCATGGCGGGTGGGGGACGCTTAAGGGTCCGCGCCCGTGCCGATGATGCCTACCTCTACATTCAGTTTGCGGATACTGGCGAAGGCATTTCCGACGAAGATTTATCCAAGGTGTTCCAAGCCTATTTTACTACCAAAAAGAGTGGTCATGGTTTGGGTATGATGATTGTGCAACGCATCATGCGGGATCACGGTGGCCATGTTTCGATCGAGTCACGCACCGGCATGGGCACGGTCGTCACCTTGCAATTTCCGCTGCCGCACCGCCGCACTCGTTTATTACATGGGGATTAACGATCAGCTCTCTGCCGCAGCTTGTCCGCGTTGAGTGCGGCCTCCGACTTTGATTCTTTTCACTCTCACAGGATTGCTGGGGTGGATAGATAACTTTCACCGCTTTACGCTTGAAAAAAACACATATCCCCGCAGGTTGGTGTTTATGGAGTGTAAAGCAAAATCAGCACATTTGCTTGGCGTCGGTTTAGATGCCAGCGATGGTCACAAGCGAATTACCCGTGCGGATCAGTTTACTTTGGTCGGTGGTTCGGCTGAAACGCATGAGCGCATGACTGAAACTGTGGTCAAAACAGTGGAAAAATTGACTTTGCGTGGAAAAACCATTGCCACGGCAGAACCGGGTGAATTAAAAGACTTGCTTCAAGATAGCCAACCATCAGGCTGAGGTTTTCTTTCCTACTTTAGCATTTCATCAAAAAACGGATTATTATGAGCGAAACCCCTGAAAAAAAAATCGGCATTAGTGTAAAGCCCACCAGTTCGGAACAACAGCCGGATGAGACAGCTACGAGTCCGGCAGCTGATAGCGAAAACGCTACTCCTGTGGAAAATAATGAGGTGAAGCCGGCTGGATCTGCAGAATCAATCCCTCCCGCATCGGCGCCAACGGAACCTGCGATTGCTCCCACGCCAGCCGTCAAAGCACCGCAAAAGCCAGCGCACCGTGCGCAAGCCGCGCCTGTTCTGAGGGCTGCCGCTAGCTCAGCTTCCACGAGTCAATCGGCGCATGCCAACCGTCCCGCTGCAGTTGCTTATGCTGGCAGTGAGGCGACAAGCATGGGAGAAGTCATCATTGACGGCGTTGCCGCCGCTGTCGCCATCGCTTTCCTCATCCTGATTCTGCAGCAATTCCTAGGCTAACTTTTTTAACCAATCCAATCAATAACATGGCTAATATTACTGAACTCGACAGCTCTAATTTTGAACAAACCATCGCCGCTAGCAGTGTACCGGTGGTAGTGGATTTCTGGGCACCCTGGTGTGGACCCTGCAAGGCGATTGCGCCCATTTTGGATGAATTGGCAGCTGAACTGGGTGACGCTGCCCGCATTTGCAAGGTTAACGTGGACAGCAATGCGGAAATTGCCGGTAAGTTTGAAGTCCGCGCCATCCCAACCATCCTCATCTTTAAAGACGGTAAAGTTTCTGAAACGGTTGTCGGATTGACCTCAAAAGACGCATTGAAGGCTAAAATTGCTGGTTAGAGTGCTTCCTTTGAAGCATTTTCGCACCGCGTTGTTCACCGCCTTTCTTTCGGCCCGCGCGATATGAAGTCGTATCTCGATTTGTTGCGCCATGTATTGGAAAATGGCAGCTTTCGCGATGACCGAACCGGCACTGGAACCTACGCGGTTTTTGGTGCCCAAGTGCGGTTTTCGCTGCAAGACAGTTTTCCATTGCTGACGACCAAGAAGCTGCATTTGCGCTCAATCATCCATGAGTTGCTGTGGTTTTTGCAGGGTGATACCAATATTGGCTACTTGAATGCCAACAAGGTGACGATATGGGATGAGTGGGCGAATGAGGATGGAGAGCTCGGCCGCGTTTACGGGGCGCAGTGGCGCAGTTGGCAAAAGCCCAATGGCGGTCAGGTCGATCAAATTGCCGAGGTGATTGATTCGATTCGCAACCGTCCCTCCAGTCGTCGCCATATCGTTTGTGCATGGAATCCCGGCGAGCTGGATCAAATGGCATTACCGCCTTGTCATGCACTTTTTCAATTCTATGTCCAAGATAACAAACTGAGCTGTCAGTTATATCAGCGCAGCGCGGATATTTTTCTGGGAGTCCCTTTCAATATTGCCTCCTATGCCTTGTTGACAATGATGGTGGCGCAAGTTTGTCAGCTACAGGCGCACGAGTTTGTTCATACCTTTGGCGATCTCCACCTCTACGCCAATCACGTTGAGCAAGCGCGATTGCAACTATCCCGTGAGCCGCGTCCAGCTCCGCGAATGTTGATCAATCCCGAGCGCCGCCGCATCGGGGATTTTCGCTTTGAGGACTTCAGTTTGGTTGACTACGATCCGCATCCGGCAATTAAGGCCCCCATCGCGGTATGAGCAAAAGCCCGGACCCTTTGCAGTCGCAGCCGACAATCAAGGCGATTGTTGCAATGGCGGAGAACCGCGTTATCGGGGCAAACGGAACCTTGCCATGGCATTTGCCTGGGGATTTGAAGTTTTTCAAGCAGACAACCATGGGTGGGGTATTGGTAATGGGGCGCAAAACGTTTGATTCGATTGGGCGACCACTGCCCGGGCGTGAAACGATCGTTATCAGCCGGACCATGCAGAGCATTCCCGGGATAAGGGTGGTGGATGGCATCGAGGCGGTGCTGGAATGGCAAACCGACAAGACGGTATGGGTTGTAGGTGGTGCTGAAATTTACCGTCAAATGCTGCCTTTTTGTAGTGAACTATTGGTGACGCGGGTATCGTTGAGCGTAGCGGGGGATACCTTTTTTCCCAGCTTTGAGGATTGTTTCGAGCGGGTCGGCTTGCTGGCGGAAACGCCACAATTCCGCATAGAGCACTATAGACGCACACAAGACCTGCCACCGGCTTTGCCGAAATAGGCAGAGAGACTGCAACAGGTAGGGTTAAACCCCATAGGATCGTAACTGGCTTAGGAGTATATTACAGCCACTTATGAAATCCAAAAAACCACCTTCCTATCAATAGCAGCGCTTGGAGGACTTATCTTTACTCAATCAACGCTGTTTGCACAATCGTTGCTCCTTACCGCCGAAGACTTTGTTTTGTTGGCTGGAACGGATGTGACCGTAGCGGGTCCTGGCCCCAATGTTTTTTCAAATGGAGATGTCGGAGCGGCAGCTTCCATATCCGGTTTCCCTCCTGCAATTGTGGAGAATGGAACTACCATTCTTGGCGGTGTTATCGTTGGTCAGGCACTCGATGACCTCATCACCGCCAGCAACGCACTGAATGCAATGCCATCACCCGCAGCCAATAATTTGACGGGTGTCAATGGTGGCGACTTGGCGACACAGATCCTCGTCCCTGGTGTTTATCAATTCGATGTGGCTGCCTCAATCTCTCTCAACGGGGTATTAACTTTGGATGCCCAGGGTCAAAACAACGTGGTTTGGGTAATCAACATTGGCACCTCGCTAACGACAGGTGAAAATGCCAAAGTCGAATTTATTAACTTGGGTTCGAATGGTGGTGCTGACAACGGCTTGTTCTGGAATGCCGGCAGTGCGATAACACTTGGCGCGACGAATGTGATTGCGGGCAACTATCTTGCCGGAACCGACATTACTTTCGGCACGACCGTTCCTGGCACTGGTAGTGGCAGTGGACGTGCATTGGCTCAAGCCGGTGTCACTTTTGACGGCCCTGCGACCATGGATGTACTCGGTGGTCCCGGTAACGGCGATCTTGCCGGTGGCTTGATTTTCGATGGTGGTAGTCTTGTCACCTCTGGCTACGTGCTTCTCAGCGCGGAAGGCACTTACACACAAGGTGCCTCCAGCGTAGTGCTTTCACCGGGGAAAGTATACAATACGCTTGGAGTTGTGGTCGATGGCGGTAGCGCAGATGCCAATCCGCTCGATCCTGCCAGACTGTCGGTCTTTCAAACCATTGCGGAATTGACTGGTAGCAACACTTACACTGGCGGCACGATTGTGGATGGTGGCCAGTTAACGACTGGTAGTCAGAACCTGCCGACCAATGGCGCGGTTTCATTGATTGACAGCAATAACACCGGCACCTTGGGTTCGATCATTTTTGACCAAGGTATAGACGGCACATTTGGCGGCATCGTCTCCGGCGCGGGTTCACTCACAAAGGAGAACACCGC
>SKFT01000124.1 GCA_007117865.1 Puniceicoccaceae bacterium
ATCGGCATCCCAATTACGTCTATCTGATGCGTAAAGCCGGATTCCCAATGCCGGGCTACCGTGCCACACTGGACTCGGCACTCAAATGGCTGGAGGAAAATCCAAACTGGCGCAGGCGCGTCACAAATCCAAGCAAGAAGCGGGTAGGGTAGCCGCTACTCTACGGTGGGTCACAACGCGAGAACCCGCCGGACGATGTCCCCACGATTGTTTATGCCTGATTAGCCGAATAGGCTTTTCGGGGAAGAATTGTATTGGCAGAGAAAAGCAAATTCCTAATACTCCGCCCTTCGGGCGGCCCCCCTTTCCCTTTTTCCTTTACCCCCATAAGCGGTCAATAAGCGCAAATAAGCGGTTAAAAATATATCAACTTATACCCATTTATACTTGATTTTTAGTATAAATGGGTAGATTCTTATATAAACGATGAATCCTATTCTAAATCCTTTTTCTCCCGGAGCGGGTTCGCCACCGCCGGAACTAGTTGGACGGCAGGAGGTTCTTATGCAAGCCGAGGTGCTCTACGCCCGTGTTTTGAGAGGTCGCTCCGAGAAAAGTATGCTGCTGACAGGGCTGCGGGGGGTCGGAAAGACCGTCTTGCTCAGCGAAATGAACCGCATGGCGGAGAAGGGGGGCTACACCAGCATCTACATCGAAGCACACGAGAATAAAACGCTGGTGGAGCTACTTGCGCCCCAACTGCGCTCACTTCTTTATAAACTTGACCGTATGGAAGGCGCGAAGGAATCGATTCGGCGTGGCATCGCGGTTTTAAAAAGTTTCGTCAGCAGTGTTAAAGTGACTTTCGATGATGTTCCGATTGGTTTGGATATCAATCCAGAGAAAGGCACCGCCGACAGTGGTGATCTAGAGCTGGACCTGCCTGATTTGCTAACTGTCGTAGCCGAAGCCGCAAGGGAGCGCCATACTGCGGTGGCTCTGTTGATTGATGAGGTGCAATACTTTAATGAAAAAGAGCTGAGTGCTCTCATTATGGCCATGCACCGCATGCAACAGCGCCAGCTTCCGCTTGTTCTTGTCGGCGCAGGCTTGCCCATTTTACCGCGTCTTGCAGGGGATTCAAAATCCTATGCCGAACGTCTATTTAGTTTTCCCAATATCGGACCACTCAAGCCAGAGGATGCGGGCCGAGCCCTAACTGAGCCAGTTAAAGAGGAAGGTGTGCACTTCGAGGCCGAGGCCGTCGCTGCAATCATAGAGCTAACTCAAGGCTATCCCTACTTCCTTCAGGAATGGGGTTACCAGGCATGGAACCACGCCGATAGCTCTCCCATCACCCTTAAGGTTGTCCAAGATGCCACACAGAAAACGGTTGAAAGGCTGGATCAAAATTTCTTTCGTGTTCGCTTTGACAGGCTGACGCCCAGCGAAAAAAAAATGCTTCGCGCCATGGCAGATTTAGGAAAGGGCCCTTACCCGATTGCCGATGTTGCCTACAAAATGGGGCTCCAGGTGGGTAGCCTAAGTCCGCGACGAGCAAAACTCATTCACAAAGGCATGATTTACAGCCCAACTCATGGCGACTTGGATTTCACCGTGCCCCTGTTCGACGAATTCATGCGCCGCGTTATCCCCAATTTTCCGTAAACATACAGGCTGTAGAAATTGCAGAATCATGGACGCAGTGAAACGAAGATGGCGCAGCAAAAGTGGACTGACGCTTTTTGGGTCCCGCCTACAAACTCAGCTTGACAAAAGTAATTTGTAGTAGATCGTATCAATAGAATGTTACACTTACGCCAGCAACTACATAAGAAGGGAAAAAGAGCACTTAGTATCTTTCCGGGTATGCCCGGCTTTGTTGCTGTGCGCGGTTGAGGTGAATTAGAATTCCCTAGCCTGACGCAGCATCAGGGTCGGGAGAATTAAAGCAGACGGAGTCCTATATTGTGGGCTCCGCGTGTTTGGAATCGAGACTTTAGCGGAAGATTCCTTCGTGCGTTACTATTGCATAACGGTTTGCTCGTGACGCCTTCCCCTCAGCCTTTTTATGTCATGAATCAAAGAAAATTTGGTCGTACCGGCTTATCGGTATCTGAGCTCTGTTTAGGAGCTTTGCAGTTCGGGTGGCTCAACGATGCCGCCTCTTCATTCAATCTATTGTACACCTTCAGGGAATTGGGGGGTAATTTCATCCAGACCTCAACGATCGCACACACATACAATTTGGCCACACACTCGGAGCAGACGTTGGGTGCTTGGCTGCGCCAAAACGCATCCGCCCGGCAACAATTCGTGCTATCGACCCGCATGGTTTTTCCAGGACGTTCGCACACGCCCGGAGTGCCACTGGATCGACTGGTGAGAGAGCAGTGTGAACTCTCCTTGCGACGTCTCGGAGTCTCCCATCTCGACCTATTAGTCTGCCAATGGAGCGACAGCTTCAAACCTTACGGCAGCTCTGTGAGCCCGATGGATGAGTTACTAACGGGTCTGGAAAGCCTGACACGCGCAGGGAAGATACGCTACGCAGGCACGGCGGGCTTTCCGCCTTGGCGAATAATGGAAACGCTAGCCAGATCTGACCGTTTGCGCAGCTGCCGATTTGAATCGTGTCAAAAGAAGTTCTCTTTGCTGGAAGAGGATGAATCCCACACAGACATGGGCGACATCGCGCACGACTACCGTATCGCCATGCTGGCTGAATCCCCGCTTGCAGGCGGTTTCCTCACCGGCAAATATGGCAGCAGCGTCGGGCTCCACGTATCCCCCCGCGCTAGGTCGTTAGCGGCGCGCTATGCGAACGCTCGCGGATTCTCCGTGATCTCCGCCCTCGAAAGCGTGGGGCAGGCACTGAATGCAACGCCTGGGCAGGTTGCCTTGGCGTGGGTGCTAAGCAACCGCAACGTGACGTCCGCGATCATTGGTTGCAATCACTCGGGGCACATTCACAACTCCGTCACCGCGACCGGGCTAGAACTGGACGAGACGCATCTTCGGCAACTAAATAACGCGCAGAAGCACTCAGTCAGATAAATTAAACTACACCAAATTCACCAAACACATCAAATTAGAATGAGCACCAATAACATCTACGTTTCCAAAGAAGATTACAATCTGCTGAACCACCTCCTGCTCGGCCTGAGCGCGAAAATCGACACCGTCTTCAACCTCCGGGCGGAGTTGTCGCGCGCCATCGTGTTGAACGAATCGGAGGTTCCCGACGGGGCGGTCGGCTTGGACAGCAACGTAGAGATCGAGGACCTAGAATCCGGCGAGCGTGAGGCTTACACGCTGTCCTTGCACGCGCAGTCCGATCTGGCTCAAGGACGACTCTCTATACTAACACCGATTGGCGCAGGCTTACTTGGTTACGAGGAGGGCGACGAGATCGAATGGCCCACACCAGGCGGTATCAGGCGCATCCGGGTGTTGAGAGTCTTGCGCAAGTCGAACTCCCAGGTTGCGTCCCAGAACGCACGCGCTACGCTCTAATTGCAAAAAGAACGCAATCGATTGTTAAAGGGGATAGCGGTATTGGATTGGACACCACGTAGGCCGGTTTGGGTTGACATTATTAGGATGATGAAGTAGCAATCTAATCATGATCGTATCTATTTTCATATATTTTCAATTGGTAAGAGGGGAGTTTCGTTTAATCTTCCTTTCCTAAAGCCCGTTGAACGATAGCTCTAGCGTTGTTTTGTTAAAAACCGCTGTTGGTTCGTTGGGTTAAATATTCATTTTAGACAGAGCAATCTGTTCTCTTTGGGATACGGGGAATCCGTTGTCTCAAGGCCAATCTGGTAGGATTGAATCCGGGCATGCTGGCATCAGTTCTTGGGTGGTTTCGCATGCGGTTGTAACTTGGCTTAGATTGCTTGGGTTATCCCTTATTTGTAGGGGAATGGTTAAAGAAGTTCGAATGGACGTTATATAGGAGTTGGTTGAATATGAAGGGTATTATTGAAATATTTTTGGAGTATCCAGTTTTGATAGATTGGGTTGTCATACCCCTATTGATTTTTGTTGCCAGACTGATTGATGTTAGTCTGGCAACGCTGCGGCATATACTCGTTAGCAAGGGGCAGCGAAACGTCGTTCCTTTTCTCGCTTTTGTTGAGGTAAGTATCTGGTTGTTAGCATTTGGCCAAGTCATGCAAAATCTATCTAGCATGGCCAGTTTTCTGGCGTGGGCGTCAGGGTTCTCTCTCGGAACCTATTTAGGTATGATTATTGAGGAGAAATTAGCGTTGGGATATCAGCTTGTCCGTGTGATTACAAATGGCGATGCAAGTGCTATTATTCAGAACTTAAGCAAAGAACGCTTTGGTATCACAACGATGAAAGCCATCGGTAGCCGTGGCGGCGTTGAAGTGCTTCTTGTTGTTTCAGAACGCAAACGTTTGAGTCACTTGTTGGAAATGCTTCGATCGCTAAACCCCCAACCTTTTTACACAATTGAAGATGTTCGTTCGGTAGGGACATCGTCAATTCGAGCTATCAATTCAGTGCCAGGAGAGATGGCAATGGAAGGGAGTCTCAAAAAGAAATAGGCATTTAGAACCTTTTCACCCCTACGGGCTTATGCTCTTTGGGGTTTTCAGCAACAACAGAAAAAGAAAGGAGCAAGATACAAAATGGGTGATAAATCCCCTAAATCAATAAAGAAGAAGAACGAACAAAGGCAGTCGAAATCGATACGCGTTAAGCAGCGCAAGCAGCAGCTTTCCGCTTCCGTTCCGGAAGGTTTCGGCAATAAGACTAAACGGTAGTTGAGACTACGACCATCCGCCTGTATTCATTGTATGACGGGCGGATGGTTTTTCTTTTTCTACTACAACGTGGAATTTGTAAGGAATG
>SKFT01000041.1 GCA_007117865.1 Puniceicoccaceae bacterium
AAGAGCACCGAGGAGGCGGATGCCTTTTGGCGGATTGTGCCGAATGGGTTGGAATTGCCAGAGCTGGAGAAAAAGGACGGCCGGTTTGTGGCGAAGGGGTAGGTTTTTTGCTAATGGGCGTGTAGGGGTAATCCTTTAATCAAATTCTTTACATTATTGGCAACCAGCAAGCCCATGCTGATGGCGGTTAGCAACCAGGCAGGACTTAGTGCAAGGATTAGAAAAGCACCGCGCAAAGGGTCCACCTTGAAAAGCAGTATTAGGCCACGCGCGGTTAACACAGCTAGTCCCAGTAAATATACCCCCAGTAAGGGGTAATAAAAATCCAGCACAAAATGCCTAAGCCCGACAGGATAACCACCTGAATTGAGCCAAAAGGCAGGTGTCTCCTTAAGAGCGGTTAGCGCACATATGGCGATTGCGACAATGAAACAACTTAGACCTAGGAAAATTGCCTGCATAAAATTATCGTTTTCCAACCATCAAATCAAGAAGCCGGTTGAGTTTATTAAAATCCAAAGCCCGAAGTTCCGCCAAATCCTCTTTAGCCAGCAGTGGCGCAAATCTCAAGAGTCCTAGCAAAATAAAGCCATAAAGGCCACCTGCCGCGAATAAATTGAGAAAGGTATGACCTGGCAGCAAAAGCCAAACTATCGCTGCGGTAGAACCGCAGGCAAAAAGGAAACGCAGTAGAAAAGCGAGAGGAAAATGAAAGCCACCCAAAATTGAACGAATCAGTCGTAATCGCAAAGGGAAGGTCAGCAGAAATGTCAATACAACAGCTGCCAAGGCACCCGGGATTCCATAGGTTGGTATCAGCAGCCAGTCCAGTGCGATATTTACTGCAACGCGAAAGTATAGTAGTGGTAAGAACTCTTTAACTTTTTCCTTGGCACCGATGGCCATGGAAAGCGGCATGGCGATCAGTGGAAGTAAATGAATGGCACAGAATGAAGAGGCAATCCAACCCGCGTCACGCATCTCATCGCCATAGAAAAGAACCACCGCCGCGGGTGAAAAGAATACGCCGAAGGCCGCGACCGGAACGGCAAGCAGGATAAGAACCTTGTAAAGGTTACTGACCATTCGCGGCAGACAATCCGGATCTTTGACAAACGCTTCTGCCACACCACTGGCAAAAAGGGTCTGTAGGGCCATTGGAATGAAAGTGATGACCAACATCGTCGATGAGTATCCGAGATCATAAATCGCTACTGCGGCGGGGCCAAAATAGATACCGAGAAAAAAGGTCTCGGTGTATTTCATCATAAAAGCGCGGCCAATACTACCACCCCAAACAGCCAATCCCATGTTCAAAACACGCCGTCGACCAATTCCCATTGGAGGGGATCGCCAACGCATGGCCTTTACTGAACGAGACAGGATGACGATTGCCATGGCTCCGGAAATCGCGATTGAAACCATTTCGACTACAAAAATAGCAAAAATGCTCGCGCCCCCCCGCCACACAAGCCAACCAAGTAAAAGGGCCCAACTGATTCCCTGAACAAAGGAAATCAATGCGACCCAACGACCCAAAAAAAGGCTCGTCAAGACATCGTTATACCACGACTTGAATAAAACGAAGCCAACCGATAGGCACATCAAAGCAATCAGAGGGCCGAAAGAAACATCAAACCAACGTGCAAAGTGGCTTGTTAAAGGGGTGAATAGCGCAATGGCAAATCCCACCAACAGTAACTGCACCGCAAGTGTTTTCCAAAGTAAGCGAATGAGTCCGGCACGATTTTTATTAACCACCAACTCCGGCACGAAGCGAAGCAGAACGGCATTCATGCCCAGACCACAGACTATCATCAATAGGTCAGCGATATTTTTAAGAATCGCAAAAATGCCATATTCGACCTTGCCCAGTGCGCGGACGATCAAAACGGAAATCAAGAAATAGGCGAAGAAAAGCAGGCATTTCGAGGCAAGGATCCACGGCACAGCCCCCATCGACTCACGTGAGAAAAGAGGCTTTGTTGAGTTATTCTCGGGAGATGCCATAGCCGTTTATCAAGCAGGAGTTGAGAGTTTAACTAAGGGACGATTGGTTCCGATTCGGACTTGTCACGACGGGATTGGTTTTGTTTGAGAGCAGCAACAATAGCAATTGCAATCATCATTAAAAAGAAGATTGGCGTTTGACGGAAGGATAACTGAACCATCGACTGGACGTGACATACCAAACACAACAAGGCGGAACCAGTCACAGCGGAGAGGGGCATTCCACGAAGTCGCCAAATGATAAGCGGGGCCGACATGGTAAAAAAACGCAGCCAAAAAAGGACAAAAGCGATGAGCCCAGGATAACCAGTTTCTCCGAGTGTGAGGAACCAAATATTATGAGCCGGCGTTCCCGGTGGATTATCCGGATCAACGCGGGCGGCATATTGATCCCAGGAAAATGCTGAAAAATTGCCCATACCGACGCCAAACAAATGCTCTGAAGCCATCAGTTTAGCCTGATTATTGTAATACATACGATACTCCAGATCTCCGGCAGCGTCCTGTTCACCAACAAAACGATTGAGCAGCGTATCGGCAGCAGCGGCCAAAACAAGCACGCCAGCAAAACCACCCAGAAACAATAGAAAGCCGTTTTTTATGGAAATATTGCGCCACCCGAGAAGAAGAAAAGCGAGACCCAAGCCAATTATCAAGGCTCCCAGCCCTCCCCGTGAAATCGTCATAATCACACTAAGCCCTGCAAGGCCCAAGCCCGCACACAACAATCCAACCCGAAAAAAGCGCTTCTCCGCCAGAAGAATAGCAAACATAAAGGTCCCTGACATCGCCATATAAGTCGCCAGGGAATTGGGATGCTGGAAAGTTGCCTTCACGCGATGAATGCCGTGGATATAACGATCGGTCAAAACGACATATCCCAGATAGACGGCGGCAAGCGCAACACCGAGAACAACCGTATCGAGATTTTTAACCTTGCGCAAATAATAGTACAGGGCGAGGAAAAGAAGAAAACCACGTATCCACTTGCTTGTCTCAAAAAGAGGATAGAGTCGGGTCTCAAAAATATCGTAGGGCAGAAAAAAGGGATGCATTTGCGCCGCCTCAGGCACAACAATCGATGCGGGAGCAAAAATCCACGACAGGATCCCGGATGCGATCACAACAATAAAAAAAAACGACATGGGCGGGATACCCGGGGCTCGGTATTCATCGCGCCTCAAAAAAATCACCCCCAATATCACCAGCGCGCATAAATCACCCAAACTGATTTCAATTCCCTTGGTAAGGGCGAAATAAAACTCACGGGAATAAAAATTAATGGAGGTATCATCTGGAATGACGGTGGTAAAGATCAGCAATACGACAACCCCCTTGAGTACTACCGGGAACCGATAGGCAAAAAGAATTCCGACCGGCACGCCAATGAACGTAGCCAGAAAAAAGATGACATATTTTAGCTCAGACATTGCTTGAGAGCAAACTTATGGCTGGGGTAAGTCGGGACGAACCGTTTCCGCATCAGCTCCCTCGATAAAGCGCACACCCTCGTTTGCCGCGACCGTGTTGGCTGCGGTGGACAGAATGACCTCGACATATCGCTCAAGCCGCTCCCATGGGCTGGTGGGGATAAAAAGCACGTCTCCGGGCAACACAGGGATATCCGACTCGCGACCACGGAGAATGGCATCGAGATTAATGACCGCCACGCGCGGATTGGAGAAGCTACCCCGCAATAGAAGCATACGTCTAGAATGTGCATTTGGGAGCAAGCCATCCGCCTCGGCAATCGCACCTACGATGCCCTGTCCCTCTCGCCACCCGACAGCTTTGGGAGTCCCTACCCCACCAAGCACAAGGATTTCGAGGGTGCTTTTGGGCGGTAAAAAAATAAAGTCCTGATCGCGCAGGTAGACATTGAAGCGCATATCGCCACGATTAACCAAGGCTTCAAAATCAATGGGAAGGAGGCGACCATCACGTGCTAAAATAGCACGCGAGAGGTCGGCAAGCTCCTCGGTCGTACCAGTGCCTCCGGCAATCTCAATCCCACCGGCACGGGCGATTCCGTCAATCAGAGTCGTGGGCTGGTTGAGTTGATAAATATTTGGACTATTGACCTTGCCCAGAATAGTGAACCGGCGACTTTGCGCAGTATGCAAGGAGACTGAAACATCGGGACGGCGATAGTAGGCGCGCAGCGCCTCTGTAAGCTCGCGCGAAAGTTCAGAAACCGTCTTACCGACTGCCTGAACCGGCGGGGCCAGGTCGTAGTGAACAAAGCCATCGGGCATGACAAAAGTTCGCAGACTGGCGTTGGGGTCATCCTCGCGGGCATTTAAACGATAGATTACGATCTCATCGCCTGGTCCAAGATGATAAGGACCAGCCGGGGGGAGCAAATCCGCCGGTTGCAAGGGAGGACGGTCTACCGATTGCCAGGAAAGACCAGCTGGCGATTCGAGGCGCGGATCAAAGGTAACCTCATCAGGCGGGAGTGTTCGGCAAGCCGAGAGGTAAAAAATGGCCACACCAATCATCAACGAAGCGAAGAGGCGACCCAAGTGGGAACTAATACGATAAACCGGAGCTTTCATGACGTCATTCATTATTGCGGCTACCGGGAATTACCGGGTCGGAAAAAATAATGGGCGCATTGGCACCTGTCCATGTAGCGGTGGCACTGCGCAGGAACACAGCGACTGCACGATCAAGGATTTCCTCAGGCTTATACCACGGACGGTTGCTTACAAAAACGACGTCTTTGGGCTCGAGTGGAAAATCCGCACGCGCTCCGCGCAAGATTTCACGCACATTGATAACATGCACCTCGGGCGTTTCCATGCTACCCCTAACAACAATAACTCTCTCACGAAAAGCCGACTGGGTGAACCCTTCGCGCTTGGTTATGGCAGCAACAACGGAAGCCCCGGCAGTAAAACCCTCACGACCGGGATTGGTTACGGCACCGAGCACATAATAATCGTTAGCCAGAGCAGACGCAATCTGGATATAATCGCCAGGGGCGAGAGCCACGTTCTGGCTCATATCACCCTCCAGCAGTAATTTTGAGAAGTTGACTGGCAAGCGATAGCCATCGCGAATAATAAAACTCCGGTCGAGATCCGCCAGATCAACATAGCGACCATCGAACAGACCCGATTCAGTACCGCCTGCCCGCGCAATGGCCTCGACTAAAGTGATCGGGCTATCAAGGGCAAATACACCGGTAAGCCGCACCATGCCAATAATGGTGTAACTGCTACTTGCCAGCTGAATAGGGGTAATGATAATACGCGGATTCCGATATAGCGAAGACATCGCCTCGGCAATTCGCAGACGAGCTTCCTCAATCGTTAAGCCAGCCACCTCAATATTGGTTGCGGCCAAATAGGAAAGGGTACCGTCAGGGGCAATGGTGACCTGTGGACGAGTGAGATTTGGACGGCCGTAAAACTGTATAGAGAGGACATCGCCAGCGCCCAGACGATAAGGTAACTGGCCGTAGGCGGGAGGCAAGTCAATGGAATCGGCAGCATCCGAAACAATCGCCGCATTGGGCAAATCGCCCCAAACAGATGTCGATTCTGCTGAAACAGACAGGCACATGCAAACGGATGCACCTACAATCGAAGTAAAGAACTGCTTAAAGCTAAACATGCTAATTAGAAGGAAAACCTTGAGCCAAAACCGACAATCCCGCGCAAATTATCATTTTTGCGAAGCAAAGCCGACTGAACCTGTAGGTCACTTTTACGGCTCTGCCCCAAGGCACAAAGAACGACCAAGTCGGGAGCGGATGCCAACAGGCTGCTATTGGTCTCGTTCAAAGGTCCTTGCACCAACAACCAAACCTCAGGAAAGCGATTGCGAAACATACTCTCGCGTTGCTGAGGAAGATGCAGTTGTTTGTCAGAAATCTGACAACGACACAGATTTGAATTCATTTGCTGCGCGTTAAGGTCGTCAAAATGGGTCGATTCGAAAGCCTCGACCTTTACGATGGCGGAACTGGGCGGGTGAAAAACAAGCACGTGAGTGTCGAGTGATTCAGCCGCACGAGCGAGAAGATGCCAGAATTGTTTCTCTGCCGGGTGTTTTTGCGGACACCAAAATACCCGAAGTCTGTTCTGCTCCAACGGACTGATAACATCGGCCCAGAGTTTTTGCGCACGGGCATCCTCTTCATCAGCTGTCAGACGGGACTGTGCTGGCACAATCGCAAGTGAACGCGTTCCGAAGATACTGGCAGCCTCGCGCGAAGTCCGCAAGGTGTCATCCAAAAACTCACGCATGGCACCGATGAGCACGCCCAAGCCAAAGAAAGCGGCACCACCAAAAAAACCCAGAAATACCACCTTGTTAGTACGGGAACCGATGTAAACCTCGCTCTCTCTGGGCAAACGGAAAATGCGGAAATAACCAGGGGCAAGCTCCTCAAATCCGGCGACTTCCTGAAGCCGATTGTTCAAGGCGTCACGGGCAGCGGCAACGGCCTGAGCCGATTCCATAAGGCGACCCGCCTCAATGGCAAGGTCGGGTAAGTCGCGCAATCGCTCCCTTGCTTCAGTTCGTAAAGCCTCAATTTTCTGCTGCTGCAAGAGTAAGGATTTTTGCCGCGACTCAAGTTCGAGAATCTGCAAATAGAGGGCATTTCCGACATAAGTGCCCGTGAATTCAGAAAAGTCGATATCCTCGGCTGTGATGGTTCGATTGACCCTGCGCCGGAGGGCCTCGACCCGATCCTTGGCATCCTGAAAAATTGGATTTTGCGGCGTGTAGTATTCTGCCATTTCTTCCAATCGCGCCTCCTCTGCCTTGAGTTCCTCAAAGCCCGGGCTATGCTTGCGGATTTCATTACGCAACGCAGCCAATTGAAAACCCAAGGCCTCGAGGTCGACACGATTTGATTCAAAATTGGTATTGAGAGTTGCCAGAGACCGCAGGTAGGCATCAATTTCACGCTCGGCATCGACTACCCCTGATTCCTCGCGCAAAGCGAATATTCCTGAGTTCAGGCGTTGCAATTCACGCTCCTTGTTTTGCAACTGTTCATTCAAGTGATGACGCAAATCCGTGCTTTCCACAACTTGCAGGGAACTGGTAAACGCGATTGCCTCCTCAGCCCAAACCGTTGCCAGTTCAGCTGCCTGGCGAGTCGTCAGCGGACCGTAGATAATGATATCGACAAAATCGGTTCGGCGAACTTCCTGGATGTTCACCATGTCCGCCAAACGCCCGGCGGACATATCCCACTTCAGGCGATCGGCAACCTTTTCAGCAACCTGAGGTGCCGCCAATGCTTGCAGCAAAGTGGCACCCTGAACGCGCGAAGGCGTATAAGCCGTGCGATTGGCCGCAAAAGCCTCAGGGTTACGCGTTATCAGACGGGCGGAAGCAGTGGCGTAAACATCAAAGACCTTCAGCCCGGCAAAAATTCCCAGTGCCAATCCAAGTAAACAAAGCGGCAGTGAAATCCACCATCGACGGAGAATACCAAACGGCAAGCGCAACAAGTCGAAACCAAAAAAAACCGTCTGTGGTAATGGCAGATTGGCAAGTCCAGCAGGATTTTGCTTGATCTCATTCGCCGAGACAGGGGATCTCGCTGAAGATTTTCTGGAGTTATCCGGGCGCGGAGGAGGTAAAGCCTGATCGTCTTTGGAAGCAGTCTTAGGTGATTTTTTCTGCCAATCACTGACACGTAATGGCGGATCTTCCTTCATTGAGGCAACGCCCTCCCCCACGGCAATGACTGGTGGCGCTGAAGATCGCGGATAACCGATTCGATATCCTTTGCATCCACCTGACTCTTGTTACTGGCGGCAGCTGAATCCAATGCGAGTTTGGCCAGGCGGTTGATCTCGCGAGGTACGCCGTTGCTAGCAGCAAACAAGGGCTCAATCACAGACTGATCAAACAAATCACCACCAGCGTGTCCTGCCACCTGCAAGCGATGACTTAAATAACCCGACAACTCATCCTGTAACAAATTAGGCAAATGGAATCTTAGACTGATACGCTGATCCAGCGGGGGCAATTTGGCAACTTGAGTCCGTAATTCGGGTTGCCCAATCAAAACAATGGTAATACGGCAATCGGCTTCACCATTAAGATTCGACAAGCGCTTGAGCGAAGTCAATGTGTGATGATCCAAGTCCTGAGCCTCATCAAAAAGGAAAACCAATTGACGTCCCTGCTGCTTCTGCAAGGCACTCGCGAAATCGCCAACGGCATCGAACAATCCGGCGTAATCATCTGCATTAGGGATATCCGATGATTCGTAACCGGCTTTTGCAAAGAGTTTGACCATCAAATCGCCAAATGAGAAGCCGGAGTTTTCGAACTCAACGACGTAATGTCGGCGACGATCCATACGCTCGGTAAACACCTTGCGCGTGATAGACTTACCGGCTCCGATCTCACCGGTAAGCATTCCAAAATACATCGACTCCTGATCAACAAGATAAATCAAGCGTGCAAGGGCCTCTTCGTGTTCCCTGCTGGCATAGAAAAAACGAGCATCAGTAACGATTTCAAAAGGCCGCTCGGATAGGCCAAAATGCTGAAGCATAGGATCTGACATTGGCGATAACCTATCGGCATATGAGACAAGATGACAAGTCAATTAGCTTGCCAAGCATAACACGGAACCTTAGTTGGATATAGCATAATGAAAATACTCCTTGGAGGTGTCCCGTTTGGACGAAACAATATCGGCGATGAAGCAATTCTTGCCTGTGTTATCAAAATCGTCCGGGCAGCAGCTCCGCAAGCTGAGATAACGGTCAGTACCGATGACCCTGAAACGGCACAGCGTCATGCTGTAGGCGTTTGTTCGCTTTATGGATTTGATGTGGTCGCCTATTCCGAAGCAGCCATGCAAAAAGAAATGGCAGCTCACGACTTTTATTTGTGGGCCGGAGCCACCGGATTGTCAGATTATCCTGATCGAGCCTGTCAACTGCTGGCTGCCGCCCGTCAGGCAGGGTGTCGATCAATTGTCTGGAATGTTGGTATGAACAGCGAACTGAATCCGGCCAAATATAAACTTCAGGGGCGGCGCCTTAAGCTGGTGCAAATTGCGGATAAGATGAGCGGTGGGCTGTTGGGCGCGCAAAAGCGAATGGAAGGGCTCAAAGAATTACAAGCACGCAAACAATTACGCCGGGAACTTTTGGATTGTGCCTTAATTGTAACCCGGGATCCCCAAAGTGCCGCTGAACTGGTCGGCTGCGGAATTAGCGAAGAGAGCATTATTGTGGGTGCGGACTCCGCGCTCATAGAGACTGCCAGCGAATGGCCACCAAGAGCCCTGGCCGAGGATGACAAAGCCCGACTGGAGCGCAAAAATCGCAAACGGATTGGATTGTGTATCAGCGCTCAACGGGAAATAACCCGTCGCAATGAACTTATTGCAGCGCTGAATCGACTGTTGGAGGATCCTAAGATTGAAATTGTCGGTTTACCGATGAATCCTATCACTGATCTTGCGCTACTGGATGATCTAAGGAAGGACATTGTGCGTCGAGAGGCCTTTTATCCACTGCGAGGAATTGTGGAAACATCCGACATGACAGCGATTGCCGCGCGTATGGACGTATTGATTAGCAGCCGTCTGCATTTGTTGATTTTGGGGTCGATTCATCATGTGCCTATGATTGGCATCAGCCGAGGCTCAAAGGTCGATAATTTTTTAGCACCCTATGGATTAAAACCCGTTGGTTCCGTCGAATCGTGCGACTTTGATGCTCTGATTCAAGAGACGCAACGACTGCTGAACGCGCGTGCAGCATTTGAGGACACCAGTCAACGAGTCCGCCGCGAGCTTCTGGCGCGTTTGGACGCTGCGCGGCTGGAACTAACTAAAGTCTTACAACGGGATAAGTCATAAAATGAGTGGTTTAGCTAAACATCGGAGTAACATCAGGCGTATTGTGCATGTGATGCGCCGGTTTGTTCCGGAAAAATGGGGAGGAACAGAAAGCGTGGTATTTCATTTGGCCAGGGAATTCAATCGCCTTGGTATTGAAAGCCCGATATACACAACTGCAATGTTTGCAGAACCGGGTCTGGAGGTAATAGACGGAGTTGAAATCCACCGCTTCAAGTATGTTTTGCCCTGGCTTGGGCTGAGTGATGAGCAACGTCACGCACTTGAGCTTAAGGGTGGCAGTCCATTCTCCTGGCCAATGTTAATGGCGTTGCGCAAGGAACGGAGAGCATCGTTATTGCACGCCCATGTGCAGCACCGTTTGGGCGGCTCAGTCCGCAATGCAGCAATGAAGCATGGTATCCCTTATGTTGTTTCGATTCATGGCGGTCACCACACCTTGCCTCAGCATCAAACTGATAGCATGCTGGAACCCACGCGAGGCAAACTTGAATGGGGACGAGCTATGGGAGCCATACTTCGGGCAAGGCGCACACTCGATGATGCGGCGGCCATTTTCTGTGTCGGTGATGACGAATACCAATTGATGCGCGAACAAAGACCGGGACAAAAAGTCCACTACCAACCGAATGGAGTGGATTTGCCAAGGTTTCGCGATGCCGACGCGCAAGCCTTCTACAACCGTTGTCCGCAATTGCGCGGGAAACGCCTGCTATTATGTGTTTCCCGCGTAGACCCTCAAAAAAACCAATTACTATTGATTGAGGCCTTTGCCAAAATACAGTCTCAGCTTCCCGACTACCACATTGTTTTGATTGGAGCCGAAGTGGTCAAAAGCTACGGCGACAAACTACGCGAGGCAATTGCGCGCACTGGAATGCAAGAGCGGTTGCTGTGGATACCGGGGTTAGCCCCCGATGACCCCGCGCTACCGGGAGCCTTTCGCGCTGCCGATTGCTTTGTGCTGCCAAGCGTCCACGAACCCTTTGGGATTGTAATACTGGAAGCTTGGGCAGCAGGTTTACCGGTTATTGCGAGCCGGGTCGGAGGCATCCCGGGATTTACCACTGACGGAGAAAACTGTCTCCACTTTGAATCCGGCAACCCTCATGCACTTGCCGCTTGCATTCTGAAACTGGCGAGAGACAGAACGCTAAACGATGGCTTGGCCGACAAGGGATTCAAGCTGGCAGCTGAACGCTACGACTGGCCCGCCGTTGCGAAAAACATATTGGAACTATACCCAACCCCCGACTCAAAATGAATGATTCAGAGCCTCCCCAAAAAAAAGCAACGATTGCGATTATAATGCGCGCCAAGGACGAGATGCCCTACGCGAAGTGCGCACTGGCGGCACTTCGCAGTCAGACCCGACGCGATTGGAAGCTTTACGCAATTGACTCGGGATCGATTGATGGCACGCTTGAGGCGATAAAGGAGTTCCCACCTGATGAGCTGGTGGAGATCGCCCCGCAAGACTACGAACCGGGCCCCGTACTCAACCAAATGGTTGGCATGACAAAAGAGCCGCTTACAGTCTTTCTGAACGCTGATGCGATCCCGCTCGACGAACACTGGCTTGCACGACTGATCGCACCCGTGGAAGCAGGTGAAGCGGATGCCACCATGAGTGTGCAAGTTGCCCGCGCCGATGCCGACTTTATCGTCGCCTACGACTACTCCCGCGCCTACGACCCGAAAAACATTAAAGACGACAATGAGGACTTCTTTTCAGCTGTTGCCTGTTGCTTCCCGCGTAAACTTTGGGAAAAACATCGGTTCAAGGACAAGGGCTACTCTGAGGACCTTGCCTGGGCACGCGCCTGCCGACGCGACGGGGCCCGCTTTAAGCTCGTGACGGAATCACGGGTTGAACATTCGCACAACTTTACCATACCCGGACTGCACCGCAAACGATACCGTCACGGCCGTGCCTACGTCGACATTTTCAACGCCCGCCCCAGTGCGATTCGCCAAAGTCTCACCTGTGCCAAGGAGATGGTTCGCGACCTCCTGTATGCTATCCGCCGAGGTCGTCTGGACACCATTCCTTTCAACCTCGCCCACCGCTATACTATCCACCGCGCCCTTTACCTCGGGATGCGCGACGAGTGCCGCGAACGAAGCCTACACCAATGAAAACGTTAGGTCTATATGTGTTTATTGATGCCCTCGGTTGGGAAGTTCTAAAAAAACATCCGGAATTTCTGGCGGACCTGGCACCACATCGAAAACCGCTGGAAACCATACTTGGCTACTCCTCTGCCTGTGACCCCTCGATCATTTCTGGACTGACGCCCTCGGAACACAAGCTTTGGTCTTCCTATTACTACCTGCGTGAAGGCGCGTCACCTTTTGCGTGGACCCGCTGGCTGGGCTTATTACCGGAAAGTCTTAGTGAGCGTGCACGCGTTCGGCACTATCTCTCGAAGCTGGTCAAAAAAGTCTGCGGCATCAGCGGCTACTTCCAGCTATACAACGTACCCTTTCGCTATCTACCACTCTTTCACTACGCCGAGTGGAAACGGATTTGGGAAATCAAGCCCGAGGGGCTTCCCGAAGGCAGCACGATTTTCGATCTGATGCATGCCGCCGGATTGTCATGGTATGTCCACGACAGCCGTAAAAAAGATGAAGGAAAACTGGCTGACCTGCATCAGGCACTAGAAGCTGGTGAGATCAATCTTGCCTACATCAGCCTCGGCAGGCTGGACGCGCTCATGCACGCTGAGGGCACCAGTAGTCCGAAGATAGCTGAACTCCTCAAATGGTATGATACCCGTATCCATGAACTCATGACGACTGCCAGTGCCAGCTACGACGATGTGCGGCTGCATATATTTACCGACCATGGGATGCACGACATCCACGAGGGTTACGATCTGCAAAGGGATATTGATGCCCTTGGCCTGCGCTTTGGGAAGGATTACATTGCCTTCTATGACTCCACCATGGGGCGCTTCTGGCCACTCACGGGGACGGCTGAGACGCGTCTGCGCGAAACATTGCTTGAGCATCCCAAGGGTCGCTTACTGCCTGAGGCGGAGTTGCGAAGACTCGGAGTCTATTTCCCCGATGGCCAATACGGAGACCTTATTTTCCTCATGCACCCCGGCATTCAGATCGCGCCCAGTTTCATGGGGCGCAAGGCGATTGCAGGAATGCACGGTTTTCACCCGGAAGATAGCGACTCCCGTGCCATGATCTGCGCCAACTACGTGCTGCCAGTTGATTTGACCTGCATACAGCAAATCTTCGGCCTCATGTGCGCGACCACCGGACTTACGCCTCCGGCAGGACGGGCCGTGCCGCAATCACTTTTTCAACCATGAAAGCCCTATACGAATTTCGTGAACTTCCCTCGGACTACGATGACAACTGGGATAGCTTTGTCGAAGCCTCACCTCAGGGAAATGCCTTTCTGCTCAGTCAAAGCTTACGGACCCTCGCCTCACATGAACACCCGCAAGCCTACCCGCTCCGCGTGGGGGCCTTTAATCGGGAGGGAAATCTGGATGCCGCTTGGGCAGTGCTTGTGCGCAAGCGCGGTCCCGTTCGCTATGCTACCCAGTTTCCACTTTATTATGCGGGACCACTGCTTTCCGCGGCTGCCTGCGAATCTAAGGAACAAACCCACCGAATCGAGCTTTTAGAGGGCCTTGCCAGAGAACTCTGCGAGGGCATTGATATATTGGATACAGAGGCAGCACCTGAGCTTCCGGATGCAAGGGGGCTAATCTTTGCCGGTTGTAAAATCCATCAGGTTTATACCCATCTGTGGCCGCAGGGAACAGCCGAAGACCTGGCGGGTTGGCCGAATAAGACCAAACGCTACGAGATGCGCAAAGCATCCAAACATCATCAGTTCCAAGAGATCCCAATCACCCCCGAGAATCTCGACCTTTTTGATCACCTGCATAATCTTACCTTAATTAAATTCAAATGGATAGCTCCTGCGCATTGGCGTTCCACCTTACTTGCCAACATGTCCGCGATGGGTAAGGCAGGGTTCTGCCGTCTATATGGCGCAACTTCAAGCGATACTCCCGATTCGCCCTGCGCCATTGTTAGCATCCTCCTCTCACCCCAGCAGCAAAGATCCTGGCTTTGGCGAGTGGCTTACCATACAGACGAACCCGGATTGGTCCCGGCGCTCTACGTCGAGGCGTCCAAAGACTTAAAACAGCGCGGTGGCGCGGGTTGGACACTCAACTTTGGAGGCTCACCACGCCCCTCGCTGGCCGCCTTCAAAGACCACCTTGGCGGTATCCCCTGCCCTCGCTGGCGAATTACATGGGAGCGTCCCGGAATGAAATCAATACTCTGGAATCTCTCAACAACGACCAAGGAATACCTTCGAAAAAAAACTTACCGCTTACGGAGTGTAACTACGATTGAGTCAGGATCCAAAATTCAGGAGTAAGGAGTCTTTAAAAAGCTGAAACGCTAAAAAGCTGAAATACTGAAATGGGTGACGAAGATGGCCTATGGTGAGTGAGTTGAACGGGTGCCATCTTGGCATCGTAGGAACACGACAAGCGGCGATGGATATTTCAAATGTCTTCGCTTGATTTTTCATCCCGACTCCTGAATTCTGGCTCCTGACCCCTGAGTAGTTGCATAAAATATGGAAATTAAAATTGATTTACCTTTAAGTATTAAAGAAGAAACGCTGATTGACATGCACAGCATTCTCAACGTGTTGAACGTTACCACCTATGAACTGATGCAGATGCAAACACTCTTCGGTGATGACTACGACATAGAAGAGGCAATCGATGATAACAGTCGGGCAGCAGAGCTATTAAAAGATCCTGACAAAGCCTACGACCTGGTCAATAATATTGACCAAGTGCTACAAAGGCTTAGGCAAAAAGTGCTGCTTGGTGCGGAAACATGTGGCCTGAGTAATGACCCCAACTTTCTCAAACACCTTGCCAACCTCGACTCAATATTCAATATAACGGGCATTCGAGCTGCCGAGATCCAAGCACGCCATAAAAACCCGATGGCATGGGTCAAGCACCCGATTGACAAACTAACTAAAAATTTCAGCGAAGTATTGCGCGCGATAGAACGTAATAGCCATGGAGGCTATCGTATTGTAAATAACATCGCGGAACATGAGGATGGCAATTATTTCGTAAACTTTGAAATTACCAGTTGCCATGGCGACGACATTTACATGCCAGCCGTATTACAGGATGTGGTAAGGGATTTGATTGCAAACGCGAGAAAATATACTGCTCCCGGAGGAAAAATCATTGCTGGCCTTTCCGAAACCCAAAACGAATTGAGGTTTGTCATATCGGACAATGGAAGCGGTATCCCGCCGGAGGAAATCGTGGCCGTGGTTCAATACGGCAAGCGAGGTAGCAACATGGCACATCGACCAACCCGAGGTGGCGGCTTTGGTCTGACCAAAGCCTGGTATGTAACCAAAAAATTTGCGGGTCGCATGTGGATCGAATCCACCGGCGAGGCGGGTAAAGGCTGTTGTATACGCATCGCACTGCCAATACTGGCAGAGGGATTTCAGGACCAAGGCAACCCTCAACCCGACTGAGCAAGCAGTGAATCCAGCGCCTATTGTCATTGCGATTGCCGGACCATCCGGCAGCGGCAAGTCCATGCTTTCGTCTGGCATACAGGCACTATTGGGTCGCCATCAATGCGTGGTATTGGGCATTGATCATTGCTACAAGGATTGGTCGCATCTACCTGGCGAACAACGCAACGAGATCAATTTCGATCAGCCACAGGCATTGGACACGGTCAGTATTGTATCCGCCCTTGCCAGGCTAATCGAAGGGCAGTCAATCATTTTCCCGCGATACGATTTTAGCCAACATGCCCGCAGTGAGATCGGTGACATTATCAAACCCGCACCTCTAATCCTGGTAGAGGGCATATTCGCCCTGGCCATACCTGAAATACAGAAATGCTTTACCCAGTCATGGTATGTAAACCTCGATTCCGATACCTGTCTGGAGCGTCGACTCAAACGGGATGTAACTGAGCGCGGAAGAGATGCCGAAGAAGTGCGGTCACGATTTGAACGTGACGTGCGACCGTCGATTAGGGATTGGGTCGAACCGCAACGTAAATTTGCAGATTCTATTTTTGATGGAAACAAACCGTGGGAGCGCTTACTGGAAGAGGCAATTGCTCATTTACGAACTTTGCTTAGCGCACAACCCAAAAACTTGATTATCATTGAAGATAATCCACCAATGCCGACCGAGCAAAATCTTGCCATAGGTGCTCGGATGGGAATGAAGCTGCTTGATAAAAGATTACTCAAAGAGACTGCACTTCCTAAATCAGGAAGCAACCTATGCGAGGACGGCCTTCGCTTGCGTCGGAAGATGCGACGCAATCAATGCCTGCACAATCTGCTTCGTTATACAGGGTTAAGCGCGATTGGCAGGCGTTTTTCAAAGCAGATTAAATTAGAAAAAAACAGCGTCTTTGTCCGCAATTTGCCAACGGAACTGGATGGCTTCAAAATCCTTCATATCAGCGATTTGCATCCTGATTTGGGATGCGAATGGCTACCAAGCTTAGTTGAGCTTATATCCGGTGAAGCATACCATCTGGCGGTAATAACCGGCGACTTTCGAAATAATTTTCAGCCAAACACCCGCCTCAGTATAAAAAAAATCTCCCCCTTATTCGACGCGCTAAAATCACCGGTTTTTGCGGTCTTGGGCAATCATGATCTTATCGAAATGGTATCGGAGCTGGAAAGCCGTGAAATACGGGTTTTGCTGAATGAAGCAGTGGTATTGCAGCATTCCGGAGCACGTATCTGGTTGGCAGGAGTGGATGATCCTTATTTTTTTAAAACAGATGTGCTGAATCTGGCTTTGCCAACCGAAGCGGATAGCGAGTATTTGCGTATCCTGCTGGCTCATAGCCCAGGCGTCTATCGTTCGGCGCTGAAAAACTTTGATCTTCTGCTGGCGGGCCATACCCATGGCGGACAAGTCTGCCTACCCGGTGGGATACCCATTATCCGTAATGGGAACTGCCCCTCACGCATGCTGGCAGGCGCATGGCAAGAAGGCAATTTGCAGGGATATACCTCCAGAGGCGTAGGGTGCAGTGGCGCATCCATTCGTTTTTTTTGTCCGCCGGAAGTCACGCTTCATACCCTGAGTAAGTAAGTAAAAACAAGCTGAATTTCATTGCTATAAATGTGTTAAAGAACAAACTAATAACTTATGTCCAATACACACTTTTTTCCACCATGGAATGAGACGGCAAGGCTCACTGGTGAGGATGGAAAAGCTACCCCGGAGTCAAAGGCAGAACCAGAGGCAATTGCGGCGCTACGCAGCCAATTAAAGTCGTGGCTGCAGTGGCTGAGGCACGAGGCTGAAAACGTTAGTGGGATGCAGGCCTTACTATTGGCGGGTGGCTATGGCCGTGGCGAGGGAGGGGTTTGGTGGCCCGACCGGGATCAACCCCCGCAACTCTACAACGACATGGAGTTTTATGTGTTCACCCATCATCTTGCAGCCGCCCGGCTACAAGAGTGGATACACGAGGGGGAGGCTCGCCTGGGCATTGAAATGGAATTCAAGGTAATGACCCCGAAGGCGTTTGCCTGTGCGACTCCGAGCATGTTTTACTACGACTTATTAAAAGGGCACGTATGCGTTGCAGGGGTGCCCGACTGGATTGATACCCTACCTGCCAAACTTTCCGATGCGCAAGCCATCCCAGCGGAGGAAGCCAGTCGTCTATTGGTAAATCGGGGAATAAGCATCCTGCGCTGTCTGCGCTGGAGCCGTGGAGCCTATGAGCTTGAGGCAGGCTTTTGTGATCGGATTGTAGCCAAGCTCAAAATGGCGCTCGGCGATGCTGTGCTATGTATACACGGCCAATACCACTGGTCCTGTCGCGAACGCAATAAGCGTCTTGCACAAGTAAGGGATACACCGCCTGACTGGGAGGCCATCGTCACTCATCACCAGGAGGGAGTTGCATTCAAGTTCAGCCCCCAAGTGAAGGGATGTCAGGCTGAGGAATGGGAGGAGACGCTATCGTATTGGCAACAAATATGGGTGCAAACCTTCCTATGGCTGGAGAGCAAGCGTCTTGGTAGTGTTTTCTCAACTGCCAACGACTACGCCCATTACCAAGGCAAGGTTTTCCGATCAGAGCCGATTTGGAAAAATGTGCTACGACAATTGCGCGACCTAAGGCATTCGCCGCGTTTGCCTTTTACACTGAGTGAACATCCGCGCTTGCGGGTGTGGCGCGGTCTGCTCGCACTAATGGCGCACGACGAAGCGACTGCAAAATCGCAGTTGGGTGTCGACGCAAACAACTCGGAATTGGAAGAGCTCTGCCGACGTGCATGGCAACGCTATCCTTAATCAATCAAACGAAAACAACGATGCATTGGGTTATTGGCATACTAGCATGGAATGAAGAATCCTCGATTGCTGCAACATTGCGAAGTCTTGGCGAGCAAACCCTTTTTGCCAAAGCGGCTATGGACTCGGCCAGCGTGGAAGTGATTGTTGTGCCAAACGGCTGCACCGATCAAACTGCCAATGTAGCGGAGGCGGCACTCGACCGATATATTCGCTGCCATGAAGCAGCCACTGCGCGGGTGGAAAGCCTGGCGGAAGGCGGCAAGTCCAATGCATGGAATCAATTGATCCACCGTATTGGACCGGAAAATACTGATTATTATTTTCTGATGGATGCCGATATCGAACTGCTGACAAGCGATACCCTTGAACGCATGGTTGGCGTCTTACTAAGCAATCCGCACGCACAAATTGCGACAGATACGCCGGTAAAGCATATAGCGAAAAAAAAGCGCTTAACTCTTACCGAGCGGATTCTCCTCACCGCAGGATCCATGACTCAAACGGCACCGGGGCAACTGACTGGACAACTCTATTGTGCGCGCGGACCTGTTTTAAGGTCACTTTTTATTCCCAAAGGCCTGATCGTTGATGATGGATTCATTAAGCAACTCGTTTGCACCGACGGCTACAGTCGAGCCTCAGACCCGAGCCGGATCGCACGCGCCGAGGGAGCTGCACACCTGTTTGAATGCTATACCCGCTTGCTCGACATCTGGAATCACCAAATAAGGCAAGCGGTGGGTCACACGTTATACACCTACTTTACCGGATACATGCGCCGGAAAATGCCTGAACGACCCATTTTCGAAAGCCTAAAGCAAAAATGCCGAGCGGAGCCCGAGTGGTTTATGCTACATGCTCGAAACGAAATCAAAGCGCGCGGCTTTTGGGTAATGGATCGCGGGTCCTTCTGGGTTAGATGGCGCCGGGCAAAAGCAGCAAAAGGAATGCGCAAGCTGCGCTTTTTAGCGCTGGCAGCGGCAGCCACCCCGTTTGATGCCGCTATTTTTATCGTTTCCAATCATCGATTAAAAACCGGACGCGTCAATAGCGTCTGGAAAGATACCAAAACCTCCACCCTGCAATGAACAAACAATCACAAACCGCACTGTGTACGATAGTCGTTGGCAAAGCCTATCAAGACGCGTTTGACCGTTACTGCCGGAAGCGTTTTGAGCGCTACGCCAAAAAGCATGGCTACGATCCTATCATTCTTACCGAACCCGTCCGCGAGCTTCGCGGACGCAAATTTACCTGGCAAAAGCTATGCCTCCCGGATCAGGATTGGTGGTGGCAATACGAGCAAGTCATCTTCGTGGATGCCGATATCCTGATAGCACGCGATGCCCCCCCCTTGCCGATCGTGACGAAAGGCAAGATTGGTGGCGTTCCCGACAAGCTTCCCTATCAGATTAACAGCGGCGTTTTGGTTTACCATCCTGACGAAGTAATCAAGTCTTTGTTCGATGAAGCGTTATTGGATGAAGACCCGTTTTGGGATCAGCGCGCGCTTACGCGAGTGATGCTATACCGGAATATGGAAAAAATAATCGACCGGCGCTTTAACCGTCAGTTCTACTTCAAATGCTGGACCCTATTCAGCTCATTATTTCGGCGTCAGTGGTTTTACCACGCATGTCACGGCAAAATAAAAATGCCCTTCATTCACTGGTGGCTGCGTATTACCTTGAGATAAGAAGAGGCTGGCAGCCACTTAAACAGAACTGCTATTATTGATAACTCGCAAAAACTGCGAATGGAGGTCTTTTAGTTTCGTTAACTGCAACTTCATGACATCAGCGTCCTCAGCACGAGCAGCAACCTCAATAGCCTTCAGAATCTCGTCGAAAGCATCTATACCAAGGTAAGAAGCGGAATCTTTAAAGCGATGAGTCGCCTGCCAGGCAGCAGGGAATCCATAGGCGGCAATCGCCTTGTCAATGGCAGCAATATCGGCAAGACTGGACTTGGCAAACCTGGCCAACATCCTATCCGCCATTGCCAGATCACCGGCAAACTGCGCGGCTATATGTTCCTTATTGAACGCCGGGATAGCTTCAGTTGACTCTTGCGGGGAAAGCACATCGGTTGAATTATCATGCAAGGCAAAGGTTAAACAAACCGTGAAGATCGAACCCTTGCCAAGCTCGCTCTGACAATAAATGCTCCCCTCCATCAAGTCGCAGAGCTGCTTCGATATCGCCAAACCCAAGCCGGTTCCACCATATTTGCGAGTCATTGAGGCATCCGCCTGATTGAATCGGGTAAACAATTTTGCCTGCATTTTCTGGCTAATACCGATACCTGTATCGTGCACAGAAAACGTAAAAGAAGCGGATTGAGGTGAAACTTTGACCGCTGAAACTGCCAATTTGACTCCCCCCGCATCAGTAAACTTCATCGCATTACCAATGAGATTGATTAGAATCTGACGTATTCGCCCCTCATCAGCAACCACCCACTCTGGCAAGTCCTTGGGTAACTCACAGGTCAGATACAATCCTTTTTCGCTGGCCCGGAATTGCATGACCTCGGAGAGGCTTTTCAGCATTTTGGGCAAATCAAAAGGCACAGGATCAAGGGATATCTGCCCAGCCTCTATTTTGGAAAAATCCAAAATGTCGTTAATGATCTCCAAGAGCGATTCAGCACTTTGAAGAACCAACTCTGCTTGTTGTTTTTGCGCGGGAGCCAAGTCGCTGTCCAATAATAGTTCGGTCATGCCGATCACACCATTCATTGGGGTGCGAATTTCGTGGCTCATATTCGCCAGAAATTCGCTCTTGGCCAAATTAGCTGACTCCGCCTGCTTTTTGGCACTTTGCAAGTCGTCCTGCACTTTTTTGCGTGCTGTAATATCCTGAAAGATTGCCAGAACCCCTGCTTTTTGACCTGAAGCCAAAGTTATTGGCAAAGACCTGAGGTGCCAAACTTGATCACCCACATCAATATCCTGCCCCGCTTCATCAAAAGGAATGTTTAGCCTTAGCGCCCAGCGGGCATTCGGGCTTTTTTCAATCCATTGGCGTTTAAAATCGTCGCTGGCAACAAGGCTATTGGCAGCGGGATTGGCATTAACGATATTACCCTGGGCATCAAGCACGAATAAGGCATCAGGCAAGTTTTCAAAAAGTGTATCCAGTGCCTGCGGCATGACATCAAACAGACCCAACCGGAATACGCCATAAAAGAACAGCAGGCACATCAACGTAAAGCCCACAGGGGTTAAATCCAGAAAGCCGGCAGGGCGGAGATCAAATAAAACATAGGCAAGGTTTAACGAATAAGGGATTAACACTCCGATAAGGATATACGTTATACGCTTACGATCGGCACCGCGGACACGTATCCATAGTTGTAGGGTAAGAACAATTCCCGCTAACATCAAGGTATGGGAATAGACAAAAAAGGCCCACCAAAGGGGTGCTGGTGTCAATATCTGATGATAGATACCGCCAAACAAACCGAGTTGGACCGAGGCATAATAAAGTTGATGCCATGGGTTGGTTGCGACCAATAAAACTGTTAAAAGAGGCGGCGCAAACCATGCAAGCGAACGCCAACCGTTAATCCAATGAGCACGTCCCACCTGGGTTAGAACAAAGCCCAACCAGCAAACCGGAGTTGCACCCATACCAATATAAGCAAGCGTGGTGGTCCAGCGCATAGACTCCAAGCTACTTAAGCTTAATTCAATGGAATAGCTGAAACACCATAGGGAGATGCTGCCCATTAAGCCGACAAGCCAAGCGGAACCAGGGACTTCGTTAACGTGTTGCCATGCCCTCTTGGCCAACCAAAAGGAGATGATAGCTGAGAGCCAGATGGCAAGTATTGCTGCAACTAACATAAATCAACGGCTCCAAAGGGGGACAGCTAACCAAAGCTCCCAGTAGGAGTCGGCATAGGCTCGGGTATTGCGAGCCCGTTTCAAATCCCAATAACGCAGTTCGACAAAAAAAGGCAGCGGCAATTTACCCAAATTGTAATCCGTCAAACCGCTGTAAGCCAGCGCGTATTTATGCCATAAATAATCCTTGCCAGTCGCATCGCGCACGCCATCGATCCTTGAACGGCCTTCATCTCGATACCAGATTCCAAACTTGGTGCTGATACGATCGGAAAACCATGTAGCCTCCGCGTCGAGTTCATGCGTAAGATAGTGCCCTGGCCTATGCTTGACATTGACAACACCCAATCCCGGTTGAAAGGCATCGCGCTTGCCCGGTAAAAATGCCTGCAGCTCAAAACGATAATTCATTCTTAAATTATTCAGGATCTGAAATTGGCTATAGTGGTTCAGCAACAAGGCCTCGCTCTCGCGCGTTCCCACATTCAGTTTTTCGGTGTTTTGCCGATAGGTCGAAGCCAGCAGCGCAGACCTCCAACCAAGGCCTGCCGTAAGGCGCCAATGGTCTGAATCAATATAATTGTGGTAAAGCCAAAGGTGAGCATCGCCCCAACCCCGTGCATTGAGCGTCTCATCGCGTATGTCCAAGGCCTCCAACTGTGCTTCGATCACACCTGCCAAGGGCGGCGGTGCAAAAATAGCAACCCGCTGACGAACCTGACTGCGAAAATAAGGGATTTGGAAGTGAAACGTGGTGCGATCGGACAGACCGGCATAAAGATCGAATGTGAAAAAATGATAGTCAGCCTCATAGGAGCCATCGACCCAAAGACCACCAGCGGGGTTGGGCCCCAAAGTGGCATTTAATCCGGTGTTGAATTGCTGGATAAGATCTGCACCGATTGGAAAAGACTGGCGATTTTCATCCCAGGCGCGTCTGTATTCAAACGGCGAGTAAAGAACCGCACCGACTAAAACACCCTCGGGAACTGTTTGCGATTGGCTGTAATAAGCTCCGGCAAAGAGAAAGCAAACCATGCAAAAAACCAATCTCATGCAAGGCACTCCTCAATGAGGGTTATCACTCGACGTGGGCTGAAGGGTTTGGCCAACAAGCGCGCATTATTGATGCCCTCGATCTGCGCTAAAATTGACGTGTCAATTTCTCCCGTAACGAAGATAACGGGTAGTTTGGGATTGGCGAGCTTCTCGCGCAGCGCTTGCAGCAACTCGGCACCATTCATGCCCGGCATATTGTAGTCCAAAACTGCCAGATCGGGTCCAATCTGGTCGGCCTGACCAAGTGCCTGCTCGCTTTCCTGAAAATAAAAGCCCTGAAATCCAGCGCGCTTCATTTGCACCTGAAACAGCTTGATCATCACCACATCATCATCAACAACCAGAATCTTTTTCATAATTCGTAAATTTGCTTGGATTAGTCGGTTCGAGTTAAAACCATGAGTGTTTCGTCATCCCGTGAAAGTTTGGTGCTACGGCTCTCTGCCGAACTTCGGGAAAGCTGGTGAAAATGCTGAATGATTTTTTCACCGGGGTAATTGAATTGCGTTTTGAGCCACTCAACAAATGGTCCCCAATCGAATAGACGTCCCTCCTCGGTTTGCCATTCATAAAATCCATCAGTCACAAAGAAGCAGCGATCTCCGACAACGATTTCAAGATCGATACTAGCAAAAGATTGATCGATAAAAAGTCCCAAAGGCGGATTATTGGCGGCAAACTCGAGTGTTTCGCCTGATTTTTTTAACAGAACAACAGGAGGATGTCCGGCAATGACGAGTTGCAATCGCCCCGATAAAAGGTCCAGCCGAAAGATGACACCTGTAATGAACATGGTTTGGGCAGCCAGCTGTATTTCGAGTGCATTGTTAACTCTTGCGGAGAAATCCGCAGGAGCCTCAGTTCCTCGGCTAAAATCAATAAAGTGGCTACGGAAAATACCGGCAAGGATGGCAGCGGTGACCCCCTTCCCCATTACATCGATGATACAACCGACAACCGTGTTGTTGCAGGACGGGCGTATTTCAGCAAAGTCGCCAGCAACCTCAAGTGCAGGATCACAGCTTACGAAAAACTGCCAGCCATCCGAACTGGGAGGCAAGGCATTGAGCGGCAACAACTGCTGTTGCAATTCGGTTGCAATCTGAAAGGCATGGCGAATTCTGTCCCTATCCGCTCTTTCACGGTCCATAATGGATCTCGAAAGAGCCATACTCAAGATGCTGCCAAGCGCTTGGATTTGACGCACAACGCGCGAGCCGATGGAGTCTTTATTGGAATCATATCCCAACGCAAGTAAGGCAACGACGTGCTCATTGTGTGAGATGGGAATGACGCAACCCTCCCGACAAGGCATGGCAGATGGATCCACATCGAAGGGCAAATCGGCATTGTTGCGGGTCCAGAGCGCGTATGGTTTATTTTCAAGCTGTTGCCAAAGAGAAGGCAGCGCACTGCCGAAACGCTTAAACTCTGGCTGATGCTTGAGCGCATCCAACTCCGGCAAATCTGAATCGGGAAGCGCCTCAATATGAAAATAATCCGGGGTCCCGGCATCAATGAATACCTGTAGCGTTGAACGAAAAAAATCGGCAAACGAATCGCCGCCTACAACAGCTTGGCCTAGTCTGTCATAAAGCGCCAGATTTTCATAGGAATCTGCCAATTCATCCAAAATAAGTTCCATGGCCGGATCTTCAGGTGCCACCTCCGCCAAGGCAGGATAGGATTTCCAAACCCGCAAAATGTAGACATCGCTACTGCGCGAATGTCGCCAGTTTTCAACAAACGAACGGATAATAAAGAGACCCCGCCCCCCTTCGGATAGTGGATCCTCCGGCAAAGAAGGATTTTGAATGAGGGAATCATCAGGACCTGGGCCCGGATCGCGCGTCTCGAGGTAGAACACATTGCCCTCAACCCACCAGGAAATGCGCAACGCCTCGCCTGTTGCGTATTTTGCACCGTGCTTAATAGCATTTGCCAACATTTCAGCGAATACCAGTTTCCAGCCATCCACCTCCTGCTCTGCCAGCCCCAAACCGCCAATAAAATCCACAAACTGCTTACTGATGGAAGCAATCTCGCTGACATCGGCCCTGAGCCGTGCCTGAAACAAATGAATGGTTTTGAAACTGGCCACTGGTCAAATCTACCTTGTCGGAGAAAAGCTAAAGATAAAGCGGTTACCGGTCTCAATTGCTTCGACCGAAGCCTTCATGCCCAATAAACGAAGCATGGGGTCGAAGCTGACCAATGAAATACCGACGCCGCGAATTCTGCGGTAACGCGCATCTGTCATGACATTGAAAAAGCCTCGGCATTCCTGTTCACTGAATGGACGCATGGGTACTTCCAGAAAAATGCCAGGCAAGCCTGATGCATCCTTAAGCGGACCCGCTTTGATAGTTACTGACGTTTCATCGACGGTATTGGTGCACAAGGAACGGAAAAGAAGAAAATAAAATTCCTCCAACAGAAAGGTATCCGTGTGTATTTTGGGCAACTCCCCTTGGGGAGAAAGCGTTACGGATGGAATTTGAATAAGCTCGGTGGCACGGACAGCGGCAGCTTGTAACGCTTTCAGGCAGTCACACTCCTTTGGCTTACATTCAAAATCGGAAAGCAAAGACCGCCGCAAAGTCAACACGTGCAAGGCCTCGTCCATGCCGATCAATGACCTGTGTAACCAATGACAGGAGTCCGTTATCGCTTCAACATTAGCTTCTTCCTTCAACTCATCCTGAATCCCTTCAAGTAGTCCGATAGCACCGCCGAGGGAGCCACGCAAATCATGCATGACTGCGGAAAGGATACCCTCATTGAGGGAAGTGGGCTTGAGTTGAGTATTTTTACTTGCGGGCTGAGCTTTTGCGGCAGGGGTTGCGGGTTCAGGCTTGCGTAAACTTTGTTTCAAGGAGCGTGCAACACAGGCGAGGGTTGCTTTGCGCTGAATCGGTTTACTGATAAAATCGACGGCACCGAGGTTAAATGCACGAGTCTTGGACTCGGAATCCGTCAAGGCGGTAACAAACACCACAGGGATAGCGGCAGTAGCCGCATCCTTTTTAAGTGCCTGGCAAACCTCAAACCCATCCATATCCGGCATCATGGCATCGAGAAGGATCAAGTCGGGGTGCCCCTTTTTGGCCCGCAATAGAGCCGCATTTCCGCCCTCAGCTACCAAAACGCGATAACCACTTTTAGTGAGCATATCGTAAAGGACCCCCAAGTTGGTGGGGTGATCATCTACGATGAGAATAGTTGCTGTTGGTTCTTCGCTCAAGCTTGAGTCTCCTTTGAAGGTGATTGGGTTTCCTCCATGATACGATTGATTTGAAACCGCTCTAAATAACGTAGCATTCGTTTGGCCCAGTCGGGATGGGTGGTGTGAAAACCCTCAAGCGCGACACGTAGGGCAGCCACATCGCCAATCTCGGCAAGTGTTTGAATTTTCTTCATCACGTCGGCACCTGGTTGGGTAAGAGATTCTTTTTTCTGCTTTGGGTTTAGCCCACCGCCACCACGCAGCAATTCTTGCTCAAGCCACTCCAAATTCAAGACATCCCTGATTTTCCGTAAAAGCAAAGCGCTATCGATGGGTTTTTCGATAAAATCGTCGAACAGGCGGCGATCGGGCAGCATTTGCGGAGAGCTCTCCATTACACTTGCGGTTACGGCAAAGATGCGCAGGTCTTTGCGGAATTCTCCACTTCGAAGTTTACGCACCAACTCAAAACCGTCCATAAACGGCATAACAAGGTCGGAGAGAATCAAATCAAATGACGACTCCCTAACCGCATCCAACGCTTCCAGACCGTTGCGTGCTTGTTCGATTTCAAAGCCAAGGGGACTTAAAATATCATTCAATACCGCACGATTGTCATTCACATCGTCAACAATCAGGATGCGCTGACGACGCCCTTTGTAACCGCGAATAAAGGCCGGAGCGGTTTTTTGGGTCTTTGCAGAGTGCTTGGAGTGCGGGTCTTGCTCTACCCATGAAAATGGCATCTCAAGCGTAAATTGAAAGGCGGAACCCTTGCCCTCTTCGCTTTTGCAGGTAAGCGAACCACCCAGTAATTCAACCAGTTTTTTGCAAATGGCCAGCCCCAGGCCTGTTCCCTCCTCGCGACCACTATGGGATTCCACTTGGTGGAAGGGATTGAAAATCTGCTCCAGTGCGTGCTCGGGAATACCGATACCCGAATCCTCTATTGCAAAAGTGACCGAGGCAATAGCATCCGCCCGCGGTTCCACATTGATGGATAGCTTGACAAACCCCTCATCGGTAAACTTCACCGCATTGCCAAAAAGGTTTAGTAGAATCTGGCGCAGTGCCCGATTATCACTCTGGACGCAGAAATGTTTTCCTTGCGGCACCTCTCCCTTAACATCAAAATCAAGACTTAAAGCCAGGCCCTTGCGCGAAGCCACCGACTCAAGTATCTCCATTATCTCGCCACCCAAATTGGCCAAATCAATCGGATCGCGGGCAAGCTGCACTTGGTCAGCCTCAATTTTTGACAAATCCAGAATGTCATTGATGAGGGTCAGAAGGTGATTGCCACTACGGTGTATGGTCTCGACCTGCCGAACGAGCGACTCGGCCAACTCATCGTTTTGTAACAGCAGTTGAGTATAGCCCAGAATTCCATTCAATGGCGTGCGAATTTCATGGCTCATGGTCGCCAAAAACTGGCTCTTTGCACGATTGGCAGCCTCGGCTTGGCTGCGTGCCTCGCGCAAATCATGTTCATCGGCTTCCTGTGCCAATCGGAGACCCATAGTTGCCGCTGCGGTTTGCAATAAATCGATCTCCACGTTCAACCAATTGCGAGCTGACTTGCAATGATCGTAACCAATAAAACCCCACAGTTTTTCGCGCGCAAAAAATGGCATTACCAAGATGGATTGTATGCCTTGCGCTTCCAGTAACGGACGTTCATTCTCCGGAAATTCGGCGACCAGGCCATGGATAGCACTGCCTGCTTTAAAGGCCTCCAACCAGCGCGGTGAATAATCAGACCATAGGATGTTTTGTAAATCCTCACGACCCAGTTGGGCATTGACCCCCGAGCTACACCACTCAGCGACCTGGGAGCAAGCGGGCTCAGCTGAATCGGGATGACTATGACAGCGGAAAACATACGCCCTGTCGGTGTAAACGGACTGTCCCAGAATGCCCAGGGGCTGCATCCAGCCGTTGGTGCTGGAAAGAAGGCTATTGGCAAGTATCGCCTGACCTGCCTCGGCAACCGCGCGAAAGATACGCAAACTGCGAACACTACGGGTCACATCGCGATAGTGCCATAACATGCCCGCCGATTCACCGTTGTGGGCAACAGGCAAAAAGTCGCGCTCAACCCAGCGACCATCGGCCAGCTGCAACTGATCCCCAACCAAGGGCTCGCCGGCATCGATGATAGCCTGGGTATGCTTGCGAAACCACTCAGGCTCGGCAAAGCCGGAGCTAGCGGACTCAAGGAGAGAAGCGCAATTTTGCCCCAGCAGACTGCCTTGGTCGAACCCGAACAAACGATCCATGCTTGCGTTTGCAAGAATCACATTGCGTTTGGCATCCTCAACAATAACGCCCCCGGACAGGCTCTCCAGTAGAGTCGCAAAACGCGTTTTCTCAAGTTCTAAAGCGCGTCGGGTCTCATGTAACAACTCCTCACGGCCAATAGCATCGGCAACAATCGAAAGCAGCGCATGGATATAATCGTCCATTGGCACATCGCGCCCAAACACAACACAAATCGAGCCCAGAACCCTGCCAACGGAAGCGACACGATGACCGATATAAGTCTTCAAACCATAGCGGGCGACATTGGGGTCGGACTTGAAGTAGGGGGTGTTCGGCAAGTCGCGCAGATGCAGAAAGCCGCTATCCGAGCGCATGACGTCAAAACACAAATGGCCATCAGGTTTATCCTTGGGGTCATAATCGGGCGGGGTATGCCACTGCCCCCGCGACACCAACAATTCCCCCTCCATACGGTTGTATAAGGCGCAGTCCGCATCAAAAAGCTCACCGGCAAGGGCAGTCAGACTCTGAAGATTAGACTGAAAATCGGCGCCCAAGCCAAGAATAGTCTGGTTGATCTGGCGAAGTTCCCTGCGATACCGGGAGGCTCTTTCATTGGCAATATGACGATCCGTTATGTCATACTGAATGGCAATATAGCCCTCAAAGTTTCCATCATTGTCAAACAGAGGATCCGCGTTGACCTCAACCCAATACGCCGCCCCTGATTTATGAAAATTCAACAGCTCCTCGCGAAATGACTTGCGCTCCTTAATCGCGGAACGAATACGCTCGCGCGCTTGATCATTCCCATCGTTCTTACGCTGCAACAACTGACTTGGCTTATACCCCAATGCCTCCTCGAGCTTGTAACCGGAAAGTGTGGTAAAAGCATCGTTGACCCAGCGAATGCATTCCTCCTTGTCGGTAATTAGGACACCGTTGCGCGTGCGAAGTGCCACTTCCGCCAAGACATTGTCGCTGATGCGGGAATGCGCAACAGCGGATGAGCCGGTCATTTCAGAGTTAGTTGATTTTTCGGTCACAGCATCGATTGAGATTGATTTATGAATCACCCGCAAGCAGTTTTTCCAACCACCGTCGGCAGACATCAGCCGACTGGCCGGAAGTATCGGTCAGCATAAAAGCGGTGTGTAGAGCCTCCTCCATCGAACCGGGTGTCGCACCCATGCAGTCAGCATAACTGAAGGCACCCGGCGGTGCATGTCGGATGGGATCGGCAAAGCCATCCGGAAGCGCTTCGAGGTCGGCAGCGGGTCTGGGCAACGGACCAAACAAGCGCATCTTTCCAAGCCAAACCATTTTCAAGAGGGTTCGCCTGACAGATGACAAATGTCCTTCTTTACCCAACGTCCATTGACGCCCGTCGAAGCCCGTAAAGGTATGTTTTCTATGGCAAGGGCTCGTATTGCGCCAGTGCCACCACAAACGCAATGCCAACCAGCGCTCGGACCACGTGGGCTTATCGGCTTTGGTCTGTGGGGTCACCCCCGAGGCAATAAAAGCCTCCAACCGGTCCACCCGCGCCTGATGCCGCAAATTGAGCAAGGTGGCACCTTCCAATACCGCATCCACCAAATCGGTTTCCTGCCCAAGGTAGGTGCCATCACCTATATGGGAATTTGCCACTTTGGCCCCAGCCCCAACCATTGCCCCATCACCGATAACCGCCCCCGGACCAATGATGCAACGAGGGCCGATCGAGACGTAATCACCAATCCAATACGGGGGCTTCAGTTGCGCTTGCGGGTGAATATCGCAGCCGCGACCAATACCCAAATCGAGCGACATCGCGGCAATCTCCTGCTGGAATCGCATCAGCCAACTTTGTTCGAGGGCACTCCAGTGGCGAATCAGTGCCCAGCCATCCTCTGGCACGGTAATGGGAGGGTCTCCAGGCAAACGGTCAAGCCAATCGTCATAAATCTCCTGGGCTGGATTTCTTACCGGGCGCACTTCCCAATCCAGAGGCCACAGGGTTGCCTCCTCCATCGCCCTGCGAACATCTGCCGGACGGTCTGCCACCAGTAAAACAACTTTTTCAATTCCTTGATTAACCGCCTCATCCAGCCAGTGATAGAGCAGGCATTGCTCGCCAACTTTCCATAAAACAAAGGGCTTGGCCCGACGCCAAACGGTATCGATGCGGCCCCAGTCCGGCAAGGCATAGGTGCGTTGTTTGATCGATTGCGGATGATTGCCGTTGGTAGCCATCAGTAAGCTCCTTTCCCGAGCAAAACCGCAGGCACGGTCTTAATTAATATCCATAAATCCGACCAAAAGCCTTGTGACTGGATATATTGCAAATCAAGCCTGACCTGGCCCTCAAAATCAATTTCCGAGCGGCCACCTATCTGCCACAAGCAAGTAATCCCAGGCTTTGCGCGCAAGCGGCGCAAATGCCGGGCCTTATACATCGCCACTTCTTTGGGAACCGGCGGACGTGGCCCCACCAACGACATTTGCCCTACCAATACGTTAAAGAATTGCGGAAACTCATCAATGGAGAGTTTGCGGATCCATTTGCCAATGCGCGTTATTCTCGGATCCTCTTTCATTTTGAAGGTAACGCCCTCGCTGCCATGCTGATTGACTTCCTTGAGTTCTTGCTTGACGGCATCGGCATTGACGATCATGGAGCGAAACTTCCACATGGGAAACAGGCGCCCCCGCTCCCCTACTCTCATCTGTTTGAAAAGGATAGGCCCCCGGTCCTCCCATTTGATTGCAAGCGCGGTAAAGATAAAGATAGGGCTGAGAAGAATAATCGCAGCCAAGGCCCCAAGGATATCGACCAGGCGCTTAAGTGCACTGGAAAAGGCAATAACCCTCTTCCAGTTATTGCGCTTGCGGCGGGCAATCCGCAACCACACCCGGGCCTCATCCCCCAATAATGCCGATGCCCAAAAGTCGCTATCGGAATCGCCAGTGTGCTTAGGGTTGGAAGACTTGGGTGATTGTGGAGCGTTGTTCATTTTGATGATGTCATTTTGAGGCTTATAATGGCTTAGACGATAAAAAAGGTTTCCCACTCATGAAAAAGTCATGGCAAGTCAAAGGGCAGATGGAACCAAAATTCGGAGCCCTCTCCCTCAATGCTGCGACATCCGATCTCACCCCCCATCAACTCAACCAGTTGTTTTGAGATGGCAAGTCCGAGGCCGGTACCACCATACTTGCGTGTCATGGAACTATCCGCTTGATAGAATTTGCTGAAAAGTCCTGCCAATTTGTCCTCAGCGATACCGATTCCGGTATCCTTAACCGAAAAGCGCAAAACGACCCTGCCCTTGTCTTTTTGCTCCAAGACAGTCACTGCCAGTACCACCTTACCGCTGTGGGTGAATTTGATGGCATTGCCTAGCAGATTCAAAAGGATTTGACGCAAACGGGGCGCGTCTCCCATAAGCCTCAGTGGCACATCGTCTGCACAATAACACTCAAAATCGATGCCTTGTTCATCCACTTTGATTTCCAATATTTCCCTAAGCCTATCCAACACCTCTTGCAGATCAAAGGGCAGCAATTCGACTTCAAGTTTACCTGCCTCAATCTTGGAGAAATCGAGTATATCATTAATCAAACTAAGCAGCGATTCGCCACTGGACACTATGATCTTTGCGTATTTTTGCTGGATATCATCCAGTTCGGTATCAAGCAGGAGTTCGCTCATACCAATGACACCGTTCATAGGCGTTCGTATTTCGTGACTCATATTGACAACGAATTGCGATTTGGCCTTGTTTGCCGCCTCGGCTTGTACTGCCAGTTCATTCGCTCGTGATATGGATTTTTCAAGTTTCCGATTAATAAGCTTACTTCTCAGGAATGCCGCCAACGAGAGTAGGGTTAATAGGCAAAGACCAAGCAACCACGGCCAGAAGCGTCTTAGGAATTCACCAGCTGTCACCTTGCCATAATCCTCAAAGGGTGGCAATCGGAGCTCTTGTAATAATTCTATAACAGGTGAGTAATCTTCGGCGGTGGTCCAACCCGCGCTGCGCATGGCAATCGCTGCCTCGCTATCTTCATCCATTTGCATGAGTGCCAGCGCTACTTGTTTACTCAAATGTGAATCCGTTTGCGAAAGTGCTGCCAGTGGCCACTCCGGATATAAACGTGTGGACAAAGCATAAGGGTAATGCGGATACTGTTCCGCACGGCTATCGATCACCTTAAGGCTTTCCCTGTCCAGCAGACCTTCATTGAGCATACGCTCCAATTGAGTGCTGCGCACCGTGCCCGCATCGACCTCGGCATTCAGAATAGCTCCAATCACCGCATCGTGGCTGCCGCTAAGGACGAGTTCACTAAAGGCGCGTTGCGGATTGATTCCCGCCTGTCGTAGCTCTCTCAAGACAGCGTGCCAACCGCCAAGGGAACGTGGACTGACAGCGGCAAAGCGCTTACCGCGCAGATCCGACAACTGCTGAATATCACTGCGCTCCGCCAGAGCCAGAATAACGCCGCCGAAGCGTGACTGTGGACCGGCATCGGTTGGCATTTGCAAAGTGATGATTCTACGCGCCAGACCATGATGCTCCAGGTAGGCGTAATAGGAAGGATTGGCTGACACAAAATCAACCTCTCCACGCCGCACAGCGGGAATCAGTTCAGTAAAATCCAATGGCACAATAGTAAAAACCAATGGCTCAAGCAATGCGTTCAGGTAAGTGGCGGTGGGGCCCCATTCCTGCAAACAGATATCGCTACCACGATTGGCCAAAACTCCAATACGAACCGTGTTGTGGGTCAACTGATTGGCATGAGGCAACGCATGCAGTGATCTGCCAAAGCCGCCGCAGACGGCAGCCAACATACAGGCGCAAATAATCGCGGAATAAGCGTTGCGCTTTAAAGTCAAAATTGAGTTGGAAGACATTAGGGCAAAAAACATCAGGGGAACCAGCGTTTTAGCAGTGTCGCCAATTGATCGCGACGGACGGGCTTGGCGAGATAATCATCCATGCCGGCATCCATCGCCTTGCGCCTATCCTCCTCAAAAGCGTGGGCAGTCACTGCCACAATTGGAATGCGCTTGGACGCTGAACGGCTAAAACAGACCCCTTCTCTTTCCTCCTTGCGAATTAAGCGTGCGGCCTCGAGGCCGTCCATAACCGGCATTTGCAAATCCATTAGCACCAAGTCGAAGGGAGTTTTTCTGATTGCCGCCATAGCCGCCTGCCCATCCCCGACCACCTTGACCTCGGCGCCAAAACTTTCAACCATGGCCTTGATAACCATTTGGTTCACCGCATTGTCCTCCGCCAGTAGCACTCTATGCTTCTTATCACTGGCAGCGGGTTCACCTTGCGGTAACGATTGGGTTTCCGATGGGTTGTTTGCGGGTATGGTATTGGCGGCAGATCCACTCTGCGGTTCATCGATGGGTAGGCTAAAATAGAAGTGGGAGCCCTTGCCCTCAGTGCTTTGCATGCCAATCTGCCCTCCCATAAGGGCAACCAACTCCTTGGCTATAGCCAAACCCAAACCCCTGCCGCCATAGCGACGAGTCAAGGAATTGTCGACCTGGTTAAAGCGATCGAAAATGGTGTCGGCCTGTGCGTTAGGAATACCGATTCCGGTATCTTCAACGCTAAAGCGAATTTGGGGTCTCGAGGCAACCTCCAGAGCAGCGCTAAACGTGATACATCCTTTCATGGTAAATTTTATGGCATTGTTTAAAAAGTTGGTTATTATCTGACGTATGCGAGTAGCATCCCCTCGGAAATGTTGAGGTAGATCCGAATCCTTGCGCACTTCGAAATTCAGGTCATTATCAGCGGCTTTTAATTGATACTCTTTGGCGATGAGATCGATAAATGTAGGCAGATCAAACGGCTCTTTTTTAATCTCAATTTTGCCAGCATCCAACTTCGCAAAGCAAAAGATGTCGTCAATGATGCTTACCAATTGCTCGCCGCTTGACTCGATGATCTTGGCATATTGTGACTGCTCGGGATCTAACGAGCTCTCCAAAAGTATCTGAGTCATGCCCAACACGCCGTTAAGGGGAGTCCGCAGCTCATGACTCATATTGGCAAGGAATTGGCGTTTCGCTTCATTCGCCGCCTCAGCTTTTTCAAAGGCTCGCCGGAGTGCGTCCTCAAGCCCCTTGCGTTGCGACAGGTCAATATTGACACAGAAAAACTCCCTTTCGGCGCCCGGCACCTCTACCAGCGAGTGGGAACTGTAAACGGTAATCGGTGCCCCGTCCTTGCGCATTAAGGTTAATTCTCCTGCCGGAATAGGCTGATGGGTTTCTACCATTTTACGGATCTCCGCCTTAACCGCCTCGCGCATTGCGGGAGGGATAATCAATTCAAGTAGATTGCGCCCTAACGCCTCCTCCTCGGTGTAACCATAAAGTAAAGTCGATGCCTTATTCCAATAGCGAACGGTCCCGTCGAGCGCATACCCTTGAACCGACACGGTCTCAACGCCCTCTAAAATATTTTTAAAGCGCATCTCGCTGGCCTTGAGTGCTTCCTCCGCCATGATTCGCTCAGTGATATCCGTCAAAATATAACAAAAGAACCGTTTTCCCGTTTGCGGATCACGCAGTATTGTTGGCGTAATCTCGACCCATATTACCCCACCTGATTTATCCAAAAACCTACGCTCATAAATGGACATATCGCCAGATTCTACTTTTTGAAGTGCTAAATGAAAACCTGTAATATCATCCGGATGCCAATAGGGCAAGGGGATCTTGCAGCCGATGAGTTCCTCGCGCTGGTAACCTGTCATTTTACAAAGCGTGGCGTTCACCTCGATCAATACACCCTCTTCGTCAATAATGGAAAAACCGCTGTTAAGGTTGCTCAATAAATTGCGGTTGAAATCGCGCTCGCGTTCCAATTGCAGCCGCAGCACCATGGAATTCGTTATGTCCTGGAAGGTGCCTCTAAGCACCCTTGAGTTGCCATTATCAATGGGTTGCGAACAAACGGCACGCACCCAGCGAATATTACCCTTGCACGTGCGGATTCGCAACTCCAGGTCGTAGCCGCTGTTAGTGGCTATTGCGGCAGCTACCGCATCGCGAATCATTGCCCTGTCCTCTTCAAGATAGAAACCAAGGTCTGTCTCAAGAGTAGGGGTAAAATCGCTCGGTGCTTCGTGGATGATCCGCGTCTGATCGCTCCACCACAGGGTATCATTTTGCAAGTCAACCTCCCATGCGCCTATCTGGGCAATCGCATTGGTTCGCTCAAATAAATCCCTTTCGCGCCCAGCTTTAATCTCTGCATTGCGCAGTTCGGTAATATCAACATGTGTGCCGACCATACGCGAGGGTTGCCCCTCGTTGGTCCACTCGACGACCTTTCCGGCACATCGCACATGGACGATGGAACCATTTTTATGGCGGTGGCGCGCTTCCAGTGTATAGGGGTGCCCGCCCTTGCTTTCAAAATGTTTCTGCAACTGTTCTTGCGCGAGAGGCAAATCGTCAGGAAGCAATGTTTTTTGCCAAAAAGCAGGTGTATTTTCAACCTCGTCATCCTCATAGCCCAGCATTGCCTTATAAACCGGGCAGTAGTAATAGCGGTTACTGGGAATATCCCATTGCCAGACCCCGTGGGTTGATAAGCGGATGATGGCATCCAAGTCGTATTTATTCAAAAAGCTGGGTAGCGAACAGTCGTCGGGTGCGCAATTTACTGTCATGTTGAGTAATTAGGGATTTGGCTCAAAAACTTTTAAATAGTTTTAAGCCAACTATAAAAAACTTGTCAACCCCCTCCAACAATGAGATAAGGGTTTTAGTATGATTACCTTCAACAAAACTGATGATTGCCTGACAATTGTTCTTCAAGTCGCCAGCCTGGATGCTGGTAACGCTGTTACTGCGAAGGAACAGTTTCGGGAGTTGATCCAAGATTGGGACAAAACCGTCAAAATCGATCTCTCTCAGGTAGACTTTATGGACAGTAGCGGGATTGGTGCGCTGCTGAGTTTATTCAAGTCCACCAACCAACAACTCACACTCGTTCGTCCCAAGCCCTCGGTCATGAGCGTATTGGAGCTATTGCGTCTGCATCGGGTCTTTCCCATTGAGCTCGACTAGACCTTACGGGCCAAACTCAGATGTCGCCGCCTACCCCCAGTCAATCTGATACCGCAGCGCACGACCCCGAAATTGCCTTTTTACTGGGACTGCCCTTTCACCGCATGACAATGGCGGATACGGTCAATGCGGCGGTTGAGGCGGTCGAGACCGCAATTCCGCGCTATTTTGTGACCGCTAACGCCGACTTTGTGGCGCAGGCATACGACAACGATCGCTTGCGCGAGATTTTACTACACGCCCACCGCGCGGTATGCGATGGAATGCCGCTAATCTGGCTCTCGCGCCTATTTCCTCCAGCCTTGCCGGAACGGGTAGCGGGATCCGATTTGGTATTTGAACTTTTTCAACAGGGCAGTCAGCGGAATTGGCGGTTTTTCTTTTTGGGTAGCGATGAGGCCACTCTGGCAAAAACCGAAGCGGTTTTGGCCGAGCGCTACCCTGGCTTGCAAGTTTGTGGCAGTTTCTCCCCGCCTTTTGCTGCCGTCGAGGATTGGCCCAATGCGGAAATAGCCAAACAAATTCAATTGGCGAAGCCGCATGTCCTTCTCGTAGCCGTCGGCTGCCCCAAGCAGGAATACTGGATCGCCCGTTATGCCAGCGAGCTTAATATCCCGCTGGCGATAGGGATTGGTGCTTCGCTCGATTTTATTGCGGGTCGCCAAGTGCGGGCACCCCGATGGATGCAAAAAACGGGCACCGAGTGGATCTGGCGTATGGCTACTGACCCAGGCAGACTGATGGCGCGCTACTGGAAGGACTTTCGCTATCTTGCGAGATTGAGTTTCATCCAATGGCGACTGACCCGCAGGCATCATATCCGCGCGCTTGATCTGGCAGCGCAATCGGATGCTGCTGCCAGCGCCTCCAAGAATGTAACCCACATTCACTGGGTTGGCTCCGTTGAAGCAGCCAATCTCTCGTTGCATGTGCTACCTGACAATCCAACACAACCTCTTTTGCTCGATCTCTCGGATGTCAGTTTCATGGATAGCGCAGGGATCGGCCATTTGATAAAATTCGCGCGTCGCTGCCGCGAGGCCGCACAGCCCTTTGCGCTTTTTAGGCCCTCGCCGCAAGTGCAGAAAATCATAGCCGCGCTACACCTGCAACGTGAGTTCTCGATTGTTGAGGACGCCGCGCTTTTTCCGGCTACACAAACCAAGGTGTCCAAGTGAGCGCGCGTCAATCAAAAGTCCTGATCTCCGCCGGGATGATCCAAGGCGGATTATCCGGTGTAGGCCGTTATGTTGTCGAAATTGCCCAACGCATACCGCAGTCAAGTGGTGTCGATTTGCATGTGGCCGGGCTGGTTGACGACAGGCACTTGTTCCCCAAAACATCGGATGCTAACTGGATCAGCATCCCAAAACGATACGCCAAAGGCGCTGCCAATCTGTTTTGGCATACCATGGCCTTGCCGAGGATACTTCGGCAAAGATCATTTGATCTCTATCACTCCCCCAGCTATCGCCGTATCATTCCCTGCTGCCCGGCGGCTCAGATCGCAACCGTACATGATTGTGCTCCCTTCCACCTGCGCGAGAAGTATGGCTTGATACGCGGCTTCTTCGGCCGCTCTTTTGCTCCGGCCATGGCGCGTCGCTGCCAAGGCATCCTAACGGTTAGCCATTTTACTGCCCGTGATATTGTGCAATTTTACAAGATACCGATCGATTCGATCAACGTCATTCACAATGGGCTCGACCACAACACCTACTACCCTCGCGACTCCAAGGCTTTGGCAGATTTTCGCCAGCGCATGGGCATCGCCAAGCCCTACCTGCTATACATTTCGCGGCTGGAGCATCCCGGCAAGAACCATGTGCGTTTGATTGAAGCCTATGATCGCGCCCGCAAAGCGGGAATAATCGATGCACCGCTGGTTCTGGGAGGCGCTCCCTGGCACGGTGCCGAGACAATTCGCCAACGGGTGGCAAGCTCGCCTTTTGCTGCCTCAATCCTGCTCCCGGGCTTTATTGAGGAAGCTGATTTGCCGCTATGGTATGGAGCTGCGGCGGCACTGATTTTCCCCAGTCTAATCGAAGGTTTTGGCCTGCCTGTGGCGGAGGCGCTTGCCTGTGGAATACCCGTCTTGTCCTCAGACCGCGGCAGCTTGCCGGAAGTCGGTGGCGATGCCGCACTGTATTTTGACCCAACCGACATTGATTCGATCGTTCGGTCCCTTGAGGAATTTGCCAATTGCAAGCCTGAAGCTAGGGAAGCACTGTGCAAACGCGGGATCAAGCAAGCCGCGAAGTTCCACTGGGATAATGCCGCGCAAGCCACTGCCAAGGCCTATCTCAAGCTGCTTGGACCTTTTGCAACCCATCAGGAGTCAAAATGAAAAAAGCGGCACCCCATTATGTCTGTGGTCATCGTTCACCCGATACCGATGCCATTGTTTCCGCCTATGCCCTGGCTTGGTTGCATCGTCAGCGCTATCCCAACTCAAACGCGCAGGCAATTCGCCTGGGTGATGCCAACCGCCAAACGGACTGGCTTTTTACCAGCAGCAATTGCGAATTGCCTCCGGTGCGTATGTCCTGTCTTGCGAATGCCGGGGAGATTTTCAGCGAGGCTCCACAGGTTGGCTTGGATATGCCACTCAGGGAGGCACTGGAAAACATTCAACGCATGGATGCCTCATTTGCCGTTGTTTGCGATGAGGAACAGCGACCCATTGGAATTGTCAGCAACCGCCACCCGCGCACAAATTACCTGCTTCAATGCAATGTGGAGGATTTCTTTGGCACCCTGCTGGACTTCTCCCACATTGTCCAAGGTCTTCCGCTGGAGGCTCTGAACAGCAGTGACGTGGCTGAGATCGATCGGCTTGAGGTCGTCATGCATAAACACACATTTGCCGGCGAGTGGAATGAAAATACGGTTCTCGTCCTTGGCGATCGCGACCTTTTGCTTGAAAAAATCATTCAACAGCCACCTGCTGCCGTTGTGCTGCTGGGCATGGATTCGGTCAGGGCTAGGGAAATCGCCAATCAGCTAACGTGCCCGACATTTTTGTTTAAAGGCTCGGTGGTAAACCTCTGCGCACGATTACCCGGGTGCGTACCTTGCGAGACGGCGCTTGAGCCAAACTTTCCCATCCTAAAAGCCGACACCGATCTTCTGACACTGGAAAAAGCCGTTCGCGCCCATCCGTTGGGCATCGTGGTTGTGGACGCTGAAAACCGTTTTATGGGCACACTTTCAGCCGATGACCTACTCTCAACCCCGCGTCCAAAGCTGAGCCTGGTGGATCATAGTGAAAGACGGCAAAGCATCGATGGGTTGGACCGCGCAGAGATTATCGAGATTCTGGATCACCACCGACTGGGTGATATCGAAACGCATACCCCAATCGCAATTGATGTCAGACCGGTCGGTTCGACCGCCACAATTCTCTTTGCGCGAATAAGGGCGGCTCAGCTCAAAATGCCCAAGCATCTGGCTCGCTTGCTTTTGGGTGCATTAATCAGTGACACCCTGTTGCTGACTTCACCCACAACGACTCCAACAGATAAGGAAGCGGCAAAACACCTGGCCGACATTTCGGGTGTCGATTTGAACGCTTTTGGATTGGAGGTTTTGCGGCAAAACGACGAGCTTGCCAGTGCCTCTGCCGCGCAACTGGTAGCGCGCGACTGTAAAGAATTTCACCATGGCACCGAAACCTCCTTCCTAATCGCACAAATAGAAACGGTTGATCTTGCTTCGCTATCACCTGAATTGGTGGACTCATTGCGCGATGAACTGCTTAAACGCGTGCTATCAGCGCGTGCAGTCTTTGGTATCGTGATGGTAACGGATGTTATTAAAACCTGTAGCCGATTGATACTGGCAACTGAGGACCCTCAATTTCAAGCCGCCTTCGCGCTTGAGGCGCAGGAAGCTGAAGCCAATTGTTGGCAGGTGGAGGGCATGGTCTCCCGCAAAAAACAACTGCTTCCCTGGGTCTTCGAATGCCTGCAAAAGCAATCCAACCCCTAAACGCCGAAGCCCATGACAAACCCATCTACCAACTCATTCACCGTCTGCTGGCTGCACGAAAAAAAAGGTGCTTTCGGCGGTGCCGAAGCCAATGTGATCGAAACAGCGTTGGCACTTAAGGAACGCGGATTCAACAACATCCTGGCCTACCGCGAAAACACCGGAATCGATAGCGAGCGCTGGGATCATGCCTTTGATTCAAGTATTGCGATACCAGCCGACACCCCGGCAAGTGCGCTATTGAAAGATATACGCGCCGATTTATTTTGGATTCACAACTGGTCTTGCAGCAGCGATTTTGAGGATTTGCGCAGCATCGGAATTCCGCGAGTTCGAATGATACATGACCATGCTATGTATTGCATGCGCCATTACAAATACCATCCGCTAACCCGCCGCAATTGTACCCGTCCGGCCTCGCTTGCCTGCGTTTTTCCCTGCATGGCACCCGTTCAACGTGGCTCTGGCATGTGGCCGATCAAGTTGGCCAGCTTCTCTGCCAAGCTTAGGGAAATCAATGACAACCGGGGACTGGATCAACTTGTGGTCAATTCCCGCTTCATGGCGGGTGAACTCCTGAAAAATGGATTTTTGCATGAGCAAATTAAAGTATTAGCACCATTGCCACCTGAAAGGGAATTGCCGGATAGCGTCCTGAAAACACCACCAGTAAAAGGGCATCTCCTCTTTGCCGGGCAAGTCATCCGCGGCAAAGGTCTTGATGTGTTGCTAAAGGCTCTCGCACTAGCCAAAGGCAGCGATTGGAGCTTAACGGTTGCTGGCAGTGGCTCGGCACTGGAAAAATGTCAATCGCTGGCACAGAAATTAACCCTCAATGATCGCATTCAATGGCTCGGGCACTTAACTCCTCTGGAGCTGGCACGACTCTATCGAAGCGCGTCTATCGTTATTGTTCCCTCCATGTGGCAGGAGCCGTTCGGCATGATTGGTATTGAGGCGATGCGCCACGCACGCCCAGTCATTGCTTTCGCATCCGGAGGGATTCCTGAGTGGATACATGACCGGCAACATGGACGACTGGTAAAAACAGGAGACGTTTACGCCCTTCGGGATGCCATCGTGGATTTGCTTGAAAACCCGGATAAAACCAAGGCCTACGGCGAAAATGCCAGTCGTTGGGTGCAGGAAAACTTCTCCTTCAAAGATTACATTGAAAACCTGAAGGACTTACTCATGAAGCTATCAAGATAGCCCTTCCGCCTTTCAAAAATCAGTGCCGCAATGAAAGCGTGGACAAACAGGAGGCTGCCTGCCAAGGATTATCCTGAATCAGAACTCTGAGACTTTGCCTGGCACGCCATGGCGTAATTGCTTGACTCTGACCATCAAATAAAGGTCACTACCACAAATCCTGATGGAAATATATTACCAATTAAATCCGTGAGTTTCACTAAGGATAACTGTTACCTGAATCCGTGAAATTCCCCTCATAAAATAGGTGCAACTTGTTTCCTGTCAGTATTTAGTGTTATTTTTCAACACTAAATATATTCACCTCGCAGGTGAAATTTCTTATGCAAGTAA
>SKFT01000007.1 GCA_007117865.1 Puniceicoccaceae bacterium
GCATCCATGCAGCGTGTTCGCGAGCGCGAGCAGGAAGCAGCAGCGGTTGTAGGGCAATACGCCTTCGTCGCGCAACTCGCCTACCCCAGTTCCGTTGCAAAATCCGCTGCGCCCAGACACGCAATGGTCGGCGACCTTGCCCGCCTAATTGAGCTGGCAGCCCCCGATATCGTTTACGCGCACAACCCTTTTGACAAGCACGCCACGCATGTGGGTGTTTTTAAAGCAACCCTGGATGCCATTCTCAGCCTTCCCGTCGACCAACGCCCCCAGCAACTCATTGGCTGTGAGGTGTGGCGTGGACTGGATTGGCTCCCCGACGACTTAAAACTCATCCAAAACCTCACTGAACGCGGCAATATTGCCGCCGCGCTTAATGGAATATTTGACTCCCAGATTAGCGGCGGCAAGCGCTACGATCTTGCCGTCGAAGGCAGACGAATGGCCAATGCAACCTTCCTGGATGCATTTAACACCGACCAGGTTCAGCGTTGCGCCTACGGCATCGACCTAAGTGCCTTGATTTTGGAGCCGGGAATACCAATAAACGCGTTTATTGAAGAAACGCTTAAGCAATTTCAACAAAACGTAATTGATACGTTAACTGAAGTCTGCCGATAATTGTGCTCTTTCAGTTGAAAGTAAAGTGCTTTGGGATTTAGTTACTATTAATACCAATCAAGCGCTATGAAAAAATGTAAACTCTGTTCACTACTGTTGGCACCTATATCACTGCTCGCTCCGGCTTTGATCTCCAAACCTCTGGAACTTGGCAGTCAAGTTCCAGATATTTCCGCGCTCAATGATCGAGGCGAGACGGTTCAACTCAATAAGGCCTTTGCGGAGGGTTTTTGCTTGATTTATTTCTACCCACGCTCCTTTACCGGAGGTTGCACGGCTCAAGCCTGTAGTTTACGTGATGCCTGGGCAGAACTTTCCGATATGGGAGCTGTGATCTTGGGCGTTTCACCCGACTCGGTTGAGACCCAGTCGGCATTCCGGGCCAAATACAAACTGCCCTTCGAATTGTTGGCCGATACCGACAATAACGTTGGCGAAGCCTTTGGTTCCCCACCCTTCAGCCGTCAGGCTTTTCTCTTTAAAGACGGTCTACTCATCTGGCGCGATTTACGCGCTTCCACACGCACTCAAGCAGAAGACGTCCTTAAAGCCATACAAGCGCTTGGCGACACCAACATAAATTAAACACTTTAACCAGCAATTGTTAAGTTTCCTTGTCCGCAAATAATCCCGGTTAATATCACGATCGACTGTTGCCGCTTACTGGATGCAGTCTGCCTCGCAAATGATCTGAGATGCTACACATTTGCGGGCTGATTTTCGCCCTTGTCAGCATCCTTAATATTACGCTCCAACAACTCCTCAGACTCATCCACCAATGCATAGTAATCCTTATAATCGCTACTGTAGTAGTGACTGTAGTAGTAGCTGGATAGATTACTGCTGATGTTGTTAAGGACAGCGCCCAAAATCGGAGCATTGGCTTCACGCAACTTGCGCACGCTGATTTGTGCAGTGCGACGCTTTACAGTATTGAAGCGAATGACGTAAATCAATCCGTCTGCCAATGGCAAAACATTCAGGGCGTCGCTCACTGCGGCAAGGGGTGGCGAGTCGATAACAATACGGTCATACTGGCCACGCATCTGCATCAACAATTCCTCGAATGCCGGCTTATTCAGCAAGCTCAATGGATTTTTAGAAGTACCACCCGCAGCCAAAACGTCCAAGTTGGGATAAACCTCTTTTTGAAGGCACTCTTCAATTGAGCGGCCATGTTCAAGATACTGAATTAATCCAATCTCGTTGGATACCTGGAGAGATTTTGCCACATTTGGCAAACGCAAGTCACCATCAATCAACAACACACGCTCACCATGGCTGGCAAATGTAAGACAAAGATTGGAACTTATGAAAGACTTACCTTCCCCGGGTATGGTACTGGTTGTCAGCAAAATTTTCGCATTACGACTGTCTTCGCCGAGCTTCAAGGACGAGTAAATAGATCGAAATGCTTCCGTGACATGCCTGTCCGCATTACTGGCCACAGCTTGTGCTTTAGCAGAGGCATCCAAGCGCTTGATGCGAGCAACGACACCCAACAGAGGTAGGCCAACGGCACCCTCAATATCAAAAGCACTCTTCACCCGGTCATCAAGGAAGGCCACAATAAAGATCAGTCCGGTACCAACGGCAAAACCACCAAATGCACCAGCCAGCAAATTCATTACTACATTGGGCGAAGAGGGCCGCATCGGTATACCCGCGCGGTCGATGACGCGCGCATTGGCATTACGCAACTGAATTTGCGCCTGTTCGCGGGTCATCTGCCCCACCAGTGCCTGATGAAATCCTTCCTGGACGGCAAGATCGCGCAATAGACTGTTGAATTCCACCCGCAGTTTACTCAAGTGAATCAATTCGCGCTCTTTTTCAACCAGGCGTTGTTCGGTAAGACGGAAATTGGTGCGCGCCTGACTGAGGCGCCCACTTAATTCATCTATTGCGTTGTCGATTTCTTTACGCAACTCCGATTCTGCCTCAGTTAGCGACTCACGCAGTTGAATCATTACCGGATGCCGGTCGCGGTAGCGTTGGCCAACCGTAGCCAACTCAATTCTTAAGCCAGAAATTTTTGATAAAAGTGGATTGACTCGGTCATGCTGAGCGACGAATTCGAGCTGACTGATACGCCGTTCCTCCTGCCGGTAAAGCTGTAGCATTTCCCACTGCGTTTCGTAATAATCCAGTTGGTTTTTAGCGGTAATCCGTAGATTGTTCAAGGTGGACAGCTCTTCTCTTGCCACGTTCTCCTCGCTGTCAATAGACACTGCATTATGCCGCTCACGATAGTTGGCGAGCTGCATTTCAATTTCCTCTACTCGTTGGCGTTGCTGGTCAGCACGAATGCGCAACTCTTCAACGGCACGCATGGATGTATCCACTGATTGACTGCTGTTGTATTCGATGAATTCCTGGGCAAATAGATTGGCAATCTTTGCCGCTATCTCCGGAACCGGATGCGTGTAGGCAACTTGAATCATCAAACTCATACGCCGAGGCTGTATCCGTCGATTTCGGGCAAGAATGTCCTCGGCAGTTAGCTGCTGAGTCAAAAAAGTTCCTCCACTATAAGGCGCGAGGAACTCATTCCTCTCTTCCGGAGTAAGCCGATTGGCAACCCGTGAAATGATGACCTCACTCTCCATCAAATTGATTTGAGTATTGAGGTCTTCCGCTCCGCGGATTTGATTCGTATCCAAGCCCCCCTGCCCTAGAACCGAGGGGTCCTCGCGAAGGATCTGCAACTGCGCTACAGAGGTATACAGCTTGGTTTTATTAAAGGTGTAGATGATCGATCCGGAGAAAATGATAAAGAAGGCTATAATTAAATACCAGATGCGCTCGCGGACAATGAGCAAATAATCGCGTAAAGTCCTCGTTGGACCGCCACCGTCCCCAGTAGTTCCTCCATATCCATACTGATCGCCATAGCCATACCCATAACCATAACCATAGGTATTTGCGTTGGGGTCGGTACCCCCCTTTATATAATCATTTTTCATACTATAAAATAGCGGTCATTAAAAAATTCGCTCGCGAACGAAAATGGTATCGCCATCCCGCAATGGGATATCGCGCGCATTCGGATCACTGAGAATTTGATCGAAGTTGACATCCAATACCCGCGTGCTGCCGTCTTCATTTACGCGCCGAATCTGAACCGAACGGGAATTACCCAAGCGACTGATTCCATTAACTCCTGCAATCGCATCGGTAAGTGTTAATCCTCGATCAGGCGGTATCGCAACAACCCCAGGACTATTAACCGCGCCCAGTATCCTGACCGTCTCCATGGAAAACTCCAAAACCAAAAGTGAAACCTGGGGGTTAACAATAAAATCGCGGTCATATAACTGGGTAATCAACTCCTGCGCCTCGGCAACCGTCATTTGACCGATACGAACTCTGCCTATTAGCGGGAAACTGACAGTGTTGTCGGATTCAATGCGAACGGCTTTGCGGAGATCCGGTTCATTAAAGACGGAAACCTCAATAATATCCGAAGGGCGCAATACATAATTGGAACCAACCATAGCAACCCCTGTGCCCACTGAAGTATCACCTTGCTGACGGGTCGTCCCGCGTTCACCTCCCCCGGAAGAACCGGAATCTCCACTCTGCTGTTGGCCATTAAGGCCAACAGTAGCAGTGGAGATAACAAGGATAAATAAAACTGTTAACTGGGAAATTCGCATAGGGACAAGCGGTCGGAGAACAATCTGTCCCCTTAAAATGAAATAAGTTCCACTTAGTAACGCAAACTAACTGCTACATCAACGATGTGGTTCTTGTAGCTCAAACCTGTGCGGTTGGAATCGTTATCTTCAAAGGTATATCCACCAGAAACGGTCCAGTAGTTATTGATACGATAGGCGGAACGCAAGGAAAGATCATAGGTATTGTCTTTACGACCACCAAAAGTATTGCCACCAAAGTTGTTCTTATAGTCGCGCAGCGACCAGCCGAGGCGGCCATTGATGGAAAGCAGGGGGGTCATGGAATACACTGCACTGGTGGAAACGCGTGTCACTTCGGTAGTGTTACCTTCACCGGCAACCCCAAAGTCACGGCTGGCCATCAGGCTGATAACGGTTTTGGGTGTAGCGGCCCATGTCAGTTCCGAATTCAACCCAAGGGTATCCTGACTGGCAATGGTGGCGCGACTACTGTTTTGACGGGTATAACCAA
>SKFT01000085.1 GCA_007117865.1 Puniceicoccaceae bacterium
CTAAGCACGCAAGCCAGTCCATTCTTCCAACGGGTTTGCGGATTTTCACCGGGTGCGACGGCAGACCTTCCAGGCGAACGCCAGCAAACCTACAAGCTGGATGCCCGCAACTCGCGCATTTGGATCAAAAATTTATAACTCCATAATAACTACCATTCGCAAAACCCACTCACCCGCCACTGACCTTTAGGCCACATTCATGTCCAAACCACTTTTCTCCTGGCTAAGCCAACGCAGTGCCGGCCTGTTTTGTCACATTACTTCCCTGCCATCTGCCACTGGCATCGGCAACTTGGGTGCGGGCGCACGACAGCTGATAGACCTATTGCAGCAGTGCGGAATCCGCCAATGGCAATTTTGTCCACTCGGACCAACCGGCTATGGCGATAGTCCTTATCAATCTTACTCAGCCTTTGCCGGTAATCCCTTGTTGATTGACTGGCAGCCGCTGGTCGATGCTGGCTGGGTTGAGGATGCGGCGCTTGAGCGATTGCGCAGATTGCCGCATGAGCAAACTGACTATCCCGAGCTGGAAAAACATTTCCATCCATTGCTGCGTCAAACCTATGAGCGCTTTGAGGCGCATGGAGAATCTCATTTACCTGGTGCGGAACTCGGGTTTGACGATTTTTGCGAAGCGGAAAAATCCTGGCTAAAGGCCTACTGCCGGTTCATGACGCTGAAGCAAAAACATGCCGATCTCCCTTGGTATGAGTGGTCAGCACGGCATCGCTCATTCACCAAGGACAGTCAGATCAAAGCCTCTAGTGAGGAGGATGCGGAAGCCCGCTATCACGCCTTTTCGCAATACCTCTTTTTCAGTCAATTCCAATGGCTGAGACGCTACGCGAATGAGCATGCGGTTGAGTTGATTGGCGACATCCCAATTTTCGTCGCTCTCGACAGCACTGATGTCTGGGCAAATCCCGAGCTATTTCAATTAGATAAACAAGGCCGTCCGACGCATGTTGCCGGGGTTCCCCCTGATTATTTTTCGGCGGATGGGCAGCTATGGGGCAATCCATTATATGATTGGCCAAGGCATGCTGAGGATGGCTACAGCTGGTGGTTGCGGCGTTTTGAGGCGAATGCCAAACTAGCGGACATCGTACGAATTGATCACTTTCGCGGCTTTGAGAGTCACTGGAGCGTCTCTGCCGGTGAGGAAAATGCCCGCAATGGCACATGGGAAGCAGGTCCCGGGCTGGCTTTTTTTCAAACGCTGCAAGCCAAGCTTCCTGATGCGCGACTGATTGCCGAGGACCTGGGCGAAATTTCCCCGCAGGTGCGCGAGCTGCTAATGCAGACCGGCTTACCCGGTATGGCGGTGTTGCAGTTTGCCTTTGATCCTGGCGACGACTCCCTTTTTCTACCGCACAACCATGCTGCCAATAGCGTTGTTTATACCGGCACTCATGACAACGACACCACCCGCGGCTGGTATCGGCAGGCACCGGAACCGATAGGTGATTTCACCCGGCGCTATCTGGGCGTAGCTGGCGACAGCATTGCCTGGGATCTTATCCGCACCGCCTATCGTTCGCCGGCGCGCATTGCCATTGCGCCTTTACAGGATTTTTTAAATCTCGACAGTGAGGCACGTTTTAATCGTCCAGGCACAGCAATGGGCAATTGGCGCTGGCGTTGTCAAACCTGGCAATTGGAACAAATGCGCCGCCAAAGTGCTCATTACTTAAGCGAAATCGCCCAGCTTTATCGACGACTTCCATGAGTGCCTCCAATACAGCAAGCCCATCCATTTCCGCCACTGACCGTTACCAGAAACCAACGGCCAATGGATTTTCCGCTACTTTCCACCGATCATTGGAACAGTTACGCCACCGCTTGGCGGCAATAGAGGGCTTACAACCCGCCGATGCGCTGCTCACTGCCTTTTGCCAAGTTCCCGGCAAGCATGTACGGCCACATTTATTTCTGTCTGCCTGCCGACTTTTCGGCAATGCTCCAGAGTGCAACGACGGGCTTCTGGCAGTGGCGTGCGCGCAAGAGCATTTCCACAACTTTCTGTTGATTCACGACGATGTAATCGATGCCTCCACATCGCGCCGGGGACACCCTACCCTTCACGAAGCACTGCGATCCCAGGCAAGTGTCCGCGAACCGGAGCATATTGCCATTATCCTTGGCAACATCCTTTACAGCCATGCGCTGGAGGGTTTTCTTCATCCCCAACTGGATCCCCTCCGCGCACGTGATGCCATGCATTATTTTTTAACGATCGCCAGTGATACCGGTTTGGGTGAAGCGCTGGAATTACTCAACCTCGACCGCGCCATCGAAGCCGTCGAAGAATCCACCATCCTCTCTACCTACGATTTAAAAACCAGCCGTTATACCTTTGAGGCACCGCTGGGGCTGGCAATGATTTTGGCAGGCCAGCAAACGCCAGAGCGGCTGAGCGCATTACGGACTTTCACTCGCCCCATAGGCATCGCGTTTCAAATCGAGAACGACTTGCATGAAATCGAACTCGATCCAGAACTTTCCGTCGAGCGTGCTTTTGATTTGATGCACGGCATCAAAACCCTCTACCTGAAGCGTGCTTTTGATACCGCCAATGATATCGAGCGCGAGCAGCTGAAAACTTTCTTGCAAAGCCCGGATGCATCAACTCAAAGCTGTAAAGCCATGCTCCAGTGGCTGCAATCATCGCCAGTGCGCAGTCAAATTCGCGAAACCATCGCGGAAGCATTCCAAACAAGCCGGAATTTATTGGATGCCGCCAGTTGTTTTGCTGAAAATGAAAAATCCGGCTTTCACCAATTGCTCGACTTTGTAATGGCACACCGCAAGCATTCCGAAAGCCCAGATAGCTAAATAGCGAAAAATTTATCAAGCCAGTGCTTGACGAAGCCAAAATCTTTCCTTTTTATCAACCGTTTATATTCATTTTCAACCTTTCAGCAATTACACGTCATGGGACAACCAAAACGCAAAACATCCAAGCAACGCAGCCGTAAGCGCCGTGGGGCCAACCGCTTTAGCCTGCCACAGGTCGCCACAGATCCAACCGATGGCACCATTTTCCGTCCTCATCGGGTCAATCCCAACAATGGCATGTATCGCGGACGGCAAGTCCTCGACGTTGAAGCGTAATTTAGACGCCTCCCTACCGCTTACCCCTGCAAGCGGCTAACCCTACTAAACTGCAATATGGCTGTGGATCCGACTGAATGCACAATAGCCCTTGATGCTATGGGTGGCGATTTGGGTCCTGCTGAAGTCGTTGCGGGGATGGCCGAGGCACTTAGTTCGCAGTCGCGTCCCACTTCTTTTCGACTTGTTGGAGATGAGTCTATTCTTGAGCCCTTGCTGAAGGCAACAGGACTGGACAGCCATCCCAATGTCTCGATTTTGCATGCCTCCGAGGTGATTGGCATGGATGAGAAACCGATCCAAAGCCTTAAACGTAAGCGAGATGCCTCCATGGTGCGGGCGATTGAACTGGTAAAAGATGGCGAAGTGCAAGCCGTTGTCAGTTGTGGCAACACTGGCGCCCTGATGGCTTGCGGCACATTACGCTTGCGTCAAATTCCAGGCGTGGACCGTCCAGCACTTGCCTCCATCATCCCAAGCCGAAAAACTCCTTTTGTATTGATCGACGTTGGCGCCAATCCTGAATCAACCCCGGAACATCTTGTTCACAATGCCGTATTAGGCAGCAACTATGCACGTGCTGTGCTCAACATTACAAAGCCGCGTGTAGGTCTTTTGTCGATTGGTACGGAAGAAAGCAAAGGTAACAACCGAACACTGGCGACCCACAGTCAACTCAAGCAATTGCAACCGCTGATTGACTACTGTGGACCCATCGAAGGCTTTCAGGTATTCAACGATGTGGTGGATGTCGTGATCTGCGACGGCTTTGTCGGCAATGTCGTCTTGAAGGTGAGCGAGGCCCTATTCGGCTTTATTGGTGACACCTTGAAGGAGGAATTGGTACGCAATCCCAAGCGCAAACTAGGTGCCGTTCTCTCACGCTCAGCCTACCGCGATATGAAGCGCAAGCTCAACCCCGACCAGTACGCCGGGGCACCGCTGCTTGGCCTCAATGGCAACATACTCAAGGCTCACGGTGCCTCCAACCGCCACGCCATTGCCGGAGCCCTGCGGGTCGCGCGCGAAATCGTAATTCACGATATGATCGAATCCATTACCCGCGAAATTGCCGAGACCAACGCCTGCCTCAATGGCAACAGCCTGGCAGCCTTTCGGACTTAGCCAATCAAGAAGTTCAACAACAAACGTCAGTCTACAGTGTTGTCGTTCGCCAGTTGCGATAAAACAGGCTGTCTAGGCGGAAAACCGGTTTAGAAGCGATTAATCCTAAATGGAGTAGTCAGGAGTCAGAATTCAGTAGACAGAATTGAATACAAGCGAGTTGTGAAGCAAACCGCTCCGCCAAAATGGCGGCTGGTAGCGAGGGTGTAGGTAGGGTCAAGTTCTGCTATAGGTTGACAGTCCTAAAAGAATAACTTTTAACAAGCGCTTCGCTAGAGAGCCCTACGGGCGAGGTTTAGGGAGATGAAACTTGCGCGTTACGACTTTAACTACATTAAGCGGATAGGGACCAATATTCCGAAATAACAGGCATCATTATTGAAGCTGCAATTGAAGAGTTCTCCCCTTCCTCCCTTGCTCTAGCTAAGCGGTTGTAATAATACTGGTATGCTTCAAACGGGTATTTTCACCAACGATAAGCGAAAACAAAACCGTCAACTTTTAATCAGGA
>SKFT01000184.1 GCA_007117865.1 Puniceicoccaceae bacterium
GAAAAAGGTCGCGGCGAAAGCGTATGGCTGGCTTTCTTTCTCTGTGACGTTCTTCGCCGCTTTACCGAACTCGCCGAGCGCCTTGATGATTATCAATTCGCAGCTGAATGCAAGCGCACAGCAGCTCGCCTGCGTGAGAGCATCGAAGCCAACGGTTGGGATGGCGACTGGTATCGCCGAGCCTACTTTGATGATGGCACCCCGCTCGGTTCAGCCAGCAATGAAGAATGTCAGATCGATTCCATCGCTCAAAGTTGGTCCGTTCTCTCCGGCGCCGACGATCCGCAGCGGGCTCGCAAGGCCATGGAAAGCGTTGAGCAACGCCTTGTGCGATGGCAATCGCGCATCATTCAGCTCTTCGATCCGCCTTTCGACAAATCCGCCGTTGAACCCGGCTACATTAAAGGCTACATCCCCGGCGTGCGCGAAAACGGCGGTCAATATACCCATGGCGCAATTTGGACTGCCATGGCTTTCGCTGAACTGGGCGAAACCGATAAAGCCTGGGAATTGTTCGACCTCCTCAACCCCATCCGCCATGCCGCCGATCCCGACGGTGTCGCCCGCTATAAGATTGAACCCTATGTGGTTGCCGCCGATATCTACTCAGTCCCGCCCAATATCGGACGCGGTGGCTGGAGCTGGTATACCGGATCGTCCGGCTGGATGTATCGCCTCATCGTCGAAACTCTCCTGGGACTCAACCTTGAAGTGGATCAACTCCACCTCACACCCCGTCTGCCCACATCCTGGCCGTCCTTGAAAATCCACTACCGCCACCACAATACCTTCTATCACATTACCGTAACCCGGGTTGCCAGCGACATAGGTGCGCAACTTCTTCTTGATGGTAAAGCCATTGAAGGTTCAACCATCCCCTTAGTCGATGATGGGGTGGAGCACAGAATTGATTGCGATATTCATGCTTCCACCGGGTATTAGAACAAATCTTTGTCAGTAACGGCACCTTCGGAAGCGGAGGTCACGGTTTTCGCGTATTTTGCCAAAACGCCGCGGCATTCGCGTGGTGGCTGTGGCTTGAAACCTGCCATGCGTTGCTCATACTCGGCATCATCAATGCACAGGATAATGGTGTTTTTCACTGCATCGATTTCAATGGTATCGCCGGTTTTGACGATACCGATGGGGCCGCCGCAGGCGGCTTCGGGCGTGATGTGGCCGACGTCAAAACCGTGACTGCCGCCACTGAAGCGACCGTCGGTAATCAAGGCCACATCTTTGATCAATCCACGTCCGGCAACCGCACTCGTGGGCGAGAGCATTTCGCGCATACCAGGTCCACCTACCGGCCCTTCATTGCGGATGACGACGACATCACCTTTGATAACCTCGCCACCGAGGATGCCCTTGAGGGCAGATTCCTCACCCTCGTAAACCTTGGCTGTGCCTTTGAAGTAAAGACCCTCTTTGCCGGTGATTTTTCCAACCGCACCAGTGGGAGCCAGGTTGCCTCGCAGGATGCGCAGGTGGGTTTCCGGTTTGATGGGTTTTTGCCATGGGTGCACAATATCCTGCTTGTCGGGGAAAGACGGGTAGGGCTGCACGTCGGCAAGGGTTTCGGCAAGGGTTTGACCGGTGACGGTGAGGCAGTCGCCATACAGCAGTCCGCGGTCGAGCAGCTCTTTCATCAGTGGACGAATACCGCCGATGCGGATCATGTGGCTCATGTTGTATTTACCGAACGGTTTGACGTCACACAAGACCGGTACACGCTTGCCGATTTCAGCAAAATCGTCAATGGTTAACTCCACGTCAGCAGTATGGGCAATCGCCAGCAAGTGCAGCACCATGTTGGTGGAACCCCCCAGGGCCATGCCGACGGTAATGGCATTTTCAAAAGCCTTGCGAGTCATGATGTCACGTGGACGAATGCCTTTTTCCAGCAAACGCACGACCGCTGCACCCGCAGCCTCGCAGTCGCGCTCCTTGGCAGCGCCAACCGCTAGCTGGGCGCTGCTGTTGGGTAAACTCATCCCCATCGCTTCAATGGCACTCGCCATTGTGTTGGCAGTATACATTCCGCCACAGGAACCCGGCCCGGGGATTGCGCATTCTTCAACATCTTTCAATCCTTGATCGTCGAGTTCGCCCTTGGCGTGTTTGCCAACCGCTTCAAAGACGGAGACGATATCCAAAGGATTTTCCTGTTTTTGATCCTTACTCACAAATCCTGGCAGAATGGTTCCACCGTAGACGAAAACACCCGGACGATTTAGCCGCGCCAGCGCGATCATGCAGCCGGGCATGTTTTTGTCGCAGCCGCCAATTGCCACCACGCCATCAAAACCCTCTGCCGCCACCACTGTCTCGATCGAATCGGCAATCACCTCACGAGAAACCAAGCTGTAGCGCATCCCCGGCGTGCCCATGCTGATGCCGTCCGAAACCGTTATGGTGCTGAAGTTGACTGCTTTGCCGCCTGCTTCATTGACTCCTTTGGTGGCATGTTCCGCCAGTTTCCCCAAGTGCATGTTACAGGGAGTCAAATCGCTTGGGGATGAGGCGATACCAACCTGCGGCTTGACAAAATCATCGTCTTTAAAGCCAACAGCCCTCAGCATGGAGCGGGCCGGTGCGCGTTCGACACCATCAACTATGATTGCAGAATGGGAGCGGGAGGGATTACTCATAGTCAATCAGCGTGTTAAATTTTTTTTTACTTTGCAACCGCTTTTCGCAGGTAGGGCAGACTTGTCAGCCGGCAAGCATCCATGACTTGATTTCATCAAGTATTTCTGGACCGTAGATCAAAATCATCGTTATCAGAGCCGCATAAAATAAAACCGCCAATGCCCCGAGCAATAGACCCGCGACAGACCATAGCCCGTCTTCTTCGGCTAGACTCAGAGAAATGATAAATACCACTATCGCAGGCACGGTATTTGTCAGTGGAATCGGTAAAATCATCAATATGCCCATGATGAGGATCGCGGTGGATAAAACCGTTCGGCTGACGGGAGTCAGCATCCACCGCCAGCGGGGCCGAATTAGGCGCTCGGTTTTGTCAAAAACGCGCAATCCGGCAGTGCGTAGCTTTTGCGCTGTTTCATTTTTTATATTTCGCTGACGCAAGTTGGCGGGCAGCCAGAGCTGTTTGCGATGAAAGAGCAGTTGTAGGGCGAGTAGGGCAATCGCCAGTCCAAATGGAGTGCTGTAGCCGGGCGCTGGTATGGGCAAGGCGCTGGGGAGGGAAAGAATCAGCAGCAGCAAGCCAACGCCCCGAGTGCCAAGCGTATCGACCAGCGCGCCCAGTGTCAGGGCCGTGGCATCGCCGTCCGTTCTGCTTAAAACGCGATCAAAGGTTTGTGCTAGGCTCTCTTGTCTTAATGGTTCAGCATGACAATCCATACTTGCCAATAAAGTCTCTCTATGATTGATCTGTCAGTATGAAAATGTATCCACCAAGCCACCATGGATAATGCTGCGTTGAATAACGCGGCAGGGCGTCATGTGGCACTATTGGGTGGTTCCTTTGATCCTCCGCACCTGGGGCATTTGGCCTTGGCCCAGGCAGCCATTACCCAGACTCCGGCTGAGAGAGTGATTTTTATCCCAGCGAGTCAATCGCCATTAAAGCCATATCAAGCACAGGCGTCAGTGGAGCAGCGTTTAGCGATGGTAACTGCGGCGATTGGTGGTGATTCGCGGTTTTTGGTGAGCGATTGGGAATTGCTGCGGCAGGGTCCATCTTATTCAATTGATACGGTTAAGGCCTTTCGCCAGCAACACCCGGAGACGGTTTTTTATTGGATTCTTGGTGGTGACCAAGTCCGTCAGTTGAATCAGTGGCAGCGCATTGGTGAGCTTTCCAGGCTCGTGCGATTTATTGCTTACCGGCGCGATTCTTTGCCAGAAAGTCCCGCGCCAGGAGCATCGTCGCCAAGCGAGGCGTTTCCATTCACCATTCACTGGCTAAAGGGTGAACCCCTGCCGTTTTCCTCTTCATCGATACGTGCTGCAATTGCTGCCGGTAATGAACCGAAAGGGTTGCCATCAGCTGTTGCAGACTATATCCAATCCCATTTCATTTACTCTCATCCTTAAATCACTATGCCTGAAGCGATTGATTCCGACCTAATCCAACAATTGAAAGATTTGACAACTGTGCTTGAAGACAAAAAGGCCGAGTCGCTGCGCGTCCTCGATCTGCGCGGCAAAAGCTCGGTTACCGATTTCATGATCCTTGCCACTGGCACTTCCAATCCGCATTTGCGCGCATTAAGGGATCAGGTGGATGACTATTTTAAGCAGAGCGGGGCGCGACCCATTGGCTTTGAGAAAGATACTGGCACTGGTTGGGTTGTTGTCGATGGCTTCAATATCATGGTCCACTTGCAAACTGAAGAAATGCGCGATTTTTATCGTTTGGATTATCTTTGGAAAGACGCTAAAGATATTACCGATTCTATTTTGGAATAAATCATCAAAGCGCGATTGTGCTCGATCCTCTTTCAACTGCCACTGACGGGACAGAACTGAGGCTGTAAATGCTGACTTATGGATTGAGCTACCAAGTGTAAGTCAGGTCGACCGCTGTTTGGCGCAGACGACCGGGGGTGCCGGGGACCTCCTGGAAATCGGTTTTATACAGGTTGTCAACGCGGGCGCGGACGGTCCACTGTTGCCAGCGTTGTGGACGCCATGCCAGCTCGGCGTGTGTGGTCATTGCGTTGTCGCGTCCTTGGCGCAATGTGTTGGGGACTTGGTGGCGATATTCGTTATCCACACGCAGTTCCAATGTCTCAGTGATAGCGAAAATGCCGGAGAGTGTGAGGCGGTGCCGGGGATAGTTGAGGACGTAGAAACTGGCATCGACGGAGGCGGATCCATAATCGGCAGATTTATTCAGATAGGTATAGCCTAGCCAAGCCTGCAGGCGGTCCCAGTTGTGTCCAACCATCGCTTCAATGCCGAATACCTCACTGTTGAGATTGTCGGCACGGCGTGCGTTGGGTGTTGCGGCAGCAAAGGTCCAGTCCACCAGATCGTCATCCCAGCGATGGAAAACCGTGCCCTTGATCCAGCGGTTGTCCACCTCGTAGCGAAATCCGGTTTCCAGGTTGCGACTGCGCTCGCGTCCCAGATCCCTGCGACTGCGAAACAGGCCTGCCGTTTCGGGCCCACCAATCGCAGTGTAGCCGGGCACTTGCGTGGCCTCTGCATAGCCTACATGGACACGTAGTTGCCGCCGCTCATCCTCGAATTCGCGCGCCAGTTCGAAAATGGGGGATCCTGCGCTTGAATCGCGGTCGCTATCGTCGAAAGCCCCACCGGCTTGAACCACCCAGGTCGTTTGCGCATCCTGACCATAGCGGTATTCCGGCACGATGGCGATTTTGACATAGGTGCGATTGAGAAAATGGTTTTCCAAGCTCGTTGAGCGGATGCGATCTTTCGTCATTTGGGTGAAATAGTGAATGGCCCAGCTTTCATCAAACCTGTGTTTACCATCCAGGGAAGCGGCTTGTGCGCGCGTTTCATGCTGGAATGTCAAGCCGCCAAAGGCATCCAGAAAATAAAAATCGCTGTGACGACGATGGTAGGCGGAAGCCCGCCAATAGCTGTCCGCGTCGTAATCCTGACGGTGATGCAACATGAATAAGCGCGTTTTCAGGTTTTCGCTTTCATTGCCGAAAGGCGTGTAGAGATTGGGCCAGGCAAAAAACTTGGCCTGGTAGCCAGCAAATAGATCCGTTTGAGAATGGGGACCCGCAAGTTGGATGCGGCCACTGAAACGTTCAAAATCGTGATTGCCATTGGGGCGCGTGCCGTCGCCCTCGGATCGCGATGCTTCGCCCTGGATACCCAGTTGCCAGTCTTTGGAACGGGTCGGTATTAATTGTCCCGTCAGCAGCCTTTGGTAGTTCAGATTTTTATCACCAAAGCCCACCGTCGCGAGTCCACCCGGCTGTAAACGCGCCCAGTCATAAGCAATGGTGCCAACGCTGCTGTTGAATCCACGCTGTGCATTTTGAGCCCCTGTTAGGATTTCCGGACCGGAGAGGAACTCCGGAGCAATGGGAATCTCGGCAAAATAGTGCCCCGTTTGCGGATCGAACAAGCTAATGCCGCCGACGCTGAAGCCAGTGTTTTCAAAAATGCCGCCGCGGATGGTGACATCGCCCTGGGCCTCCGTTAGGTTGCGGGATTGCACATCCACCTGCGGTTCAAGATCCAAACGCGAAATCGGCGCGGCAAAAGTGCCCGCTGGCGTGGGATTGGCTATCCGGCCCGCGTGCACTTCCAATGCCGGTAGCACTACCGGTGGCGCCTGCGTATCCTCAACCGCCAGGGGTGCCTCGGTTTCCGCCAATAATGCTATAGCACTGGAAGCCACTAGCGCAGCAAAAAGTAATCGTCGGGACTTTGTCATAAGTCCCTCTCTCAAAAACGCTGGCCGCCAAATCTGTCAATTGTTAATTTAAAATAAAAATAGATTAACAATGACCTTTGCGAGGTTTGGGCAGTCTTAGGGTCAGCAGTAGCGGGAGCAGCAGAAACAGCGCGCAGGCACCGTATGCGAAAGCTGAACCAAAGCGAAAGAACAGGAATGCGGCGATGATGGGGCCAAACGCACGCGCAAGCGAACCTGCGGAGCGAAACAATCCGAGGCTGCGGCCTTGTTCACGCTCATCGCTGTAAAGTGAAACCAGCGCGGACAGCGTGGGTGATGCCAATGCCACCGCGGAGGCCATCGCCGCAAGTCCGATGAAAAAAGCGGCTTTTGAATGTGCCTGTGACAGCAGCAAGAAAGCAATAAAACCAAACCCCATGCCAAAGGTAGCCAACTTTACCTCGCTGATACGACCGCTTACGCGACGTACAATTCCTCCTTGGACAATTACCAGAACCAATCCGATAAATACGAAAATCAAGCCGTTTTGCACGGTGCTGAAGGCCAGTCGCTCCACTGCCAAAAAGGTTAGTGTAAACTCCATTCCACTGAATGCCAGCATGAACAGTAGGTAAACCAGATTAACCCGCCGCACTTGCGGCAACGGATGTGAGAAGAGCTTCAATGCCAATAGCGGTCCGCCATGCGTTGTCTCAGGGACAATTTTCGAATCGACATCAGTATGATTTGCGGTCGGCAGACTTTCGTTAAAGTGACTGTAAATCCACCACCAATTGGTGAGTGCCAGAATGAGACTGATGAGGGCTGGCACACTAAACGGATTGACACCCCAACTCGCCAGCGCAGGTGCTATCTCAGTCAAATCAATCAGCGCCGAGAGTCCACCGATGGCCGGGCCAATGATGAAGCCAAGCCCAAAGGCGATGCCCACCAGCGCCAAACCCTGAGTGCGCTGTTCGCGACAAGTGATGTCGGCAACAGCGGCAGTTGCAACCGATAGGTTCCCTGCCATCAGGCCACCCAGGATGCGCGCTAGCACCAATAGCCAGAAAGGGCTGGCAAAAAACCACATTATGTAACTGATGGCAATCCCGGCGACCGTCAGTAGTAGCACCGGACGACGCCCAATCCGGTCCGAAAGTGCACCCCATAACGGGGCCGCAGCGAATTGCAACAAGCTGTAAAGGGAGCCAAGAATACCGCCAAAAAGAACCGCTGTCATAAACGTAGGGCGGTCGCTTTCGCCGCCACCGGCGAAGGCATTTAGCTGCTCAATCCAACTCGCCAACCAGCTGCCCTCGGCACCGGCCTTGGCCAGATAGTATTCCAGCATGGCGGGAAATAACGGGAAGATGATGGAAAAACCCACCAGGTCGAGGAAAAGTGTCAGCCAGACGATGCCGATGCGGCGGTCACGTAAGGGTGATGGCAGTTTCGATTGCAAGCGCTTAGCAGGCATCTTGTATGGTAGCGAAAGATATGATACAGTGGCAGCAAGTCATTTGGACTGGTGTCAGCTAACTGGACTTTTCTCGGATTGATCATGTCCAAACTTTTTTCGCAGCGCGGCATGGACATTCGCCGGAATAAGACTCATATCCCGGTCTGTGTAGCGAAATACCTGTTTCACCAAATGGGAACTGGTAAAAAAGTATTCCTCGTTGGGCATTAAAAAAATTGTTTCGATTTCATCATCCAAATGACGATTCATCTGCGCCATTTGAAACTCATATTCAAAGTCGGAAACGGCCCGCAAGCCGCGAATCAAGGCAACGGCTTTGGTCTGGCGCGCAAGATCCACAACCAGGCCGTTGAAGGCGCGCACGCTAACCTGCGGCCATTGACTGACATTCTCCTCGACCAGCGCGACGCGCTCATCAATCCCAAAGAGAGGTCCCTTAACTTGGTTGTCGGCGATGGCAACCACGACTTGGTCAAAAATCTGGCATGCGCGCTGAATGACGTCGAGATGACCGTTGGTAATAGGGTCAAAAGTTCCGGGATAGAGTCCGATTTTCATTTTTGGCTTTGCGGTTGAGCGAAATTATCGTGTAGAAGTCAGGTGTTAGTTGTGACGGGTTTTTCCCGTTTCGACAAACACCTTTCTTTATTTTCCGCATTTCCGCAACCGTTTCCACACAAACTTTTTTCCGTGAACCTGCCAAATCTACTGACACTCTCGCGCATTCCTTTTTTGTTTGCCATCGTTGGGTTGCTTTATGTGCCGCTTCCAGGTGCTGCCACGCTGGCCGTTATTTGTTTTGCGCTGGGTGCCTTTACCGATTTTCTCGATGGTTATTATGCGCGTAAATACGGGATTGTTTCCAACTTTGGCAAATTGATGGACGCTCTTACCGACAAGGTGTTTATGGTCGGGTTATTCATCGCGTTCTTGCCATTGGGGTTTTTACCCGAATGGTGCCTGCCGTTGATTTTATTGATTCTTGCCCGTGAGTTTTTGATAACCGGTTTGCGTCTGGTTGCTGCCGCTGAGGGGGTGGTGTTGGCTGCCGAACGCTCGGGTAAGTTGAAAACAGTGATACAGATCGTTGCCGCCTCACTGTTGCTCGCAGGTCAATGGGTGCAAACGGATTTGTCGGCATGGTTGCCGCAGGGTTTGGCCGACATTTTAAATGCCCTTGGTCTGATCGCTTTCATGCTTGCGGCAACATTAACGATTTCGTCCGGCACCTCCTACCTTTTAAAGTATCGCAAACTATTTGCCGGTAGCATGCCCTTGCGGCAGCGATCGACTGCAAATAAAGCGCTCAGCGAAAAGGAGTATCGTCAATGATGCTGGTCCGCGATCGTTGGTTGTTTCGCTGGGCACGCTTACTGCCCGCACCATTGGTATGCACCCTTGCCACTTTGGGTCCGCTGGGATTGACCGCCCGCGCGCCCGGCACCTTCGGCAGCATCGCCGGCATCGTGCTATATGTGCTGGTTTTCCATTCGCTGACTCCCTTGCTGCAACTGCTTTTAGTAGCGATCCTGACACTGCTTTCGATTGGTATTTGCGATGCTGCTGAGCGGCATTTTCAACAGCGGGATCCGGGAAAAATTATATTGGATGAAGTCGTTGCCGTACCAATAGTTTTCATTGGAATGGCGCCAATGATTGCCCACTTCGGCGGTTGGCCAGTAATCCTTGCCGGCTTTCTGCTATTCCGTTTCTTTGATATTCTCAAGCCGCTTGGCATTAAGCGTCTGCAGAATCTCCCCGGCGGTATGGGTTGCGTCATCGACGATACCGCCGCAGCTGTGGCTGCTTGGTTGGTGTTGCAGCTGGCTCTGCTGCTAATCCGTTAGCAGCAGAAACCCATTCCCGCAGAGGGGAATGGTAAAATGGTAGGCGATTAAGCCTCGGGCTGGGTTTTGCGCAGACCAATTACGCGCTGACCCTCTTTCCATTGACCGCGCTTGCGCAGCAAATCAATGCGCTCGAAGCGCTTGAGAACCGTACGGTTTTTTTTGCCGCCACCTCCGGTGGCTTTGAAACTGTTATGCTGTGACATGATCTAACGTGCTGTTGAAGGTTAAACGCAGTGATGGATAAATTGCTTAAACGATTCAAAAAGGAGGAAATCACCCTGCCACGCAAGGTCAAAATGACAAATCTTAAAAAACAGTGCAACGAATGTGATTGACGCAATGGCAATCTATCGTCGCACTTTATTACTTTTATGGTAACGACAACTTTTGCTTCTTTGGGTTTGCAAGCGGATTTACTCGAAGGGGTGAATCGCCTTGGCTATGAGCAACCCACGCCTATCCAGGCTAAAACCATCCCTGCCGCACTTTCGGGTCGTGATTTGATTGGTCTGTCCGAAACCGGTTCAGGTAAGACGGCCGCCTTTGGCTTGCCAATTTTGCAGAGCCTCGATCTGGGATTATCCAAAACCCAGGCACTGGTAATGTGCCCGACGCGTGAGTTGGCAGTTCAGGTGTGTGAGGAAATTCACAGACTGGCATCTTGCTTGCAAGGCTTCCAGTCATTGCCGGTTTACGGTGGTGCGCCCATGGGACGTCAGATCAAAGGTCTGCGCTCAGGGGCGCATTTGGTTGTGGGAACCCCCGGTCGTATTATCGATCACCTTGAGCGTGGTCACTGGGATGTGAGTGCAGTGCGCATGGTCGTCTTGGATGAGGCGGATCGTATGTTGGATATGGGATTCAAGGACGATATGGAGCGCATTTTGTCGGCCTTGCCTGCAGAGGGACGTCAAACCTTGTGTTTTTCGGCAACCATGAACCCGGCGGTGAATAAATTGATCCGCAGCTATGCGACCGATCCGCTTAAGCTGGATATTGAGCGCAAGTCTATGACAGTGGAATCGGTTGAGCAGCGTTACTACGAGGTGCGCAGTCGCTCCAAGGTAGAGGTCTTGTCGCGTTTGCTCGATATCCAGCCAATTAAGCGCGGGGTGGTTTTTTGCAACACCAAACAAATGGTGGATGATTGCTGCGAGGCCTTGTTGGCACGAGGGTATGCGGCGGACCGAATCCATGGCGATATCACTCAGCAGGGTCGCGAGCGCGTGATCGCACGTTTTCGTGAGGGAACCGTGGAGTTGTTGATCGCAACGGATGTGGCCGCTCGTGGATTGGATATTCAGGGCGTTGAGGCGGTGTTTAATTACGATCTGCCGTATGATCCCGAGGACTACGTGCATCGCATTGGCCGAACGGGTAGGGCCGGTCGTTCCGGCATTGCTCACACCTTTGTTTACGGCAAGGAAATCTATCGCTTGCAGGCATTGGAGCGCTTTATCCGCACACCGGTCAAACGCACGCCCATACCCAGTGCTGAGGCGGTTGAGGGTGAGCGCGCTGATCGCGTTTACCATCGGGTTAGAGAGCGTTTGGAAGAGGGCGATTTTGTCGGCTGCGAGGGCTTGATCGATCGCCTTTTGGATCAGGGCCATACTCCTACCGATATTGCCAGTGCCTTATTCAGTCTCCTGCGAGAAGCGGATACCCGCAGTATGGAGGCGATACAGGAGGATAGGGAGCCCTTTAAGGATAAAGTTGCCAGCGATAAACCCGCGGGCAAAAAAGGCTTTGGGCAGAAGGGCTACGGCGGTAAAAAAGGCTACGGCGGCAAGCCAAGCTTTGGCAATAAGCCGGATAAAAAACCGTTCAAGAAGCACTGGGAGTCATCCGGCGAAGCCAAGCCAAAACCCAAGTCTGAGCCAAAACCCAAGCGCCGCTTCCGCTTGCCGGAGTGAGGATCTTAAAAGCTAAAAAGCTGAGATTCTGAAAATCTAAAATGGGTGCCCTTTGGGCCTGGCTTCCGAGTAGCAAATTCGATTTTAAGTTGAGAAAATTAAGCCGATCTTCCCTGAAAAACCGGAGTTGACATCCGGATTTTCAGGGTAAATGGCGTAGTTTACATTTCAGCTACACAAAGCGTTTTGTTCAGCGCGGCTCTGATGGTGCGGTAGGCAACGGTTAACACCACAAGGCTGAGCAACAAGGTGAGCGCAAAGCCGAGGTGATAGAAGAAAATAACTTCGCTGGCAGCATGATAGCGGATGCTGGCGAGGGCAATTGCTGCCAGCGGAAAGGTGTAGGCCCACCAGGACAGATAAAAGGGCAGACGAATGAACCGGTCGGTAAAAGTCATTATCAGAACAGTTGTGAATAAGGCATGAAAATAGAGCACTTTTGCGAAGCTGTTGAGTTCAGCTGTTAGGCCCATGTATGCAATGAAGGCGACCGCCGGGGGCGCGATCAGGATAAACAGTGTTGGCAACATCTTTTCCGGCAGGCCGCCGTGGAAAATGACGCGGTTCAAGGTCATTCCCAGCATGGCAATCCAAAATACCAAACCGATGCTGAAGAAAAACCAGCTCAGTTCAACCGCTGCATGTTGTATTCCCGCAATTGGCACAAGCAGCGTACCTACAACTGGAATAAACCAGGCCGGGTTGTAGGTTTGCAATGGCAAGCCGCGGAAAAACCACACCCTCAGTGTGCGCAGCAGCAAAACGAAGTGTAGCACAGCACCTGTCCACCACAATCCTGCCGATAGGCTGGGATTGATAGTCAAATAGCCAATTGCCAATAAAAGCATCGAGATGGAGATAGCCGGAAAAAAGTGAATACGCACCGGATGATTAAACTCTAGCATCACACGCTCATGAAAACGAACTGTTTTACTGGCGTAGGCCACAAGCAAGAGTGCGAACCATCCAGTGGTAAACAGCAATAACCACCAGCCAACAGTTGGCAGCAAGGAGAAGGTGTCCAGTCGCAGCAGCGCAATGCTCAATCCGCTCAAACCCATAACCGAGCCGAACAACGGAACGGGTAGGTTGCGGATACAACCGGAGTCGAGATCGAGGACTTCATTTGACGTTTCCTCGCTTGGGTTTGTCAGTGGATTTTTCATTCTGACTACTGAATTCTGGCTCCTGACTACTGAGTATCTAAACCCATCCGGGTATCATCACGTGGCGGTAGAGACGTTTGAGTCCGTGGACTTTAAACGTCCACCAGCGGCGCGTTTCCTTGGTCGATTGATAGAGCCATTCGTTCACAAGCTCACCTTTGTAATCGAATTCAAACATCATGCAGCGGCCATAGCGTGTCAGCAAGGGACAACCCGAGGCGCCATCGTAGTGGGCACTCATGGGTTCTCCGAGTGCGAGCGAAAACAGGTTTTCCACGATAACAGGTGCTTGCTTGCGAATGGTGGCCGCCGTTTTTGCAGCTCCTGTGGCTCCGCAATCGCCAACGCCAAAAATGTTCGGATAGCGCAGGTGTTGCAGCGTATGCCGATCCAGTTGTAGTTGTCCGCCAATGCCTTCGGCAGTGAGCGGACCTTCGCGCAGTGGCGTTGGCGTGCGAAAGCGGGGCATGGCGTGCAGCAGGTCATAGGATTGGCGTATCTCGCGACTGCTACCCGTGGCATCCAAATCCTCAAAGATAGCAGTTCGGGTGGAGGGATCGATGGCTCGCAAGGCGTTGCGGTAGTGATTGTGAATTCCGCGATTTTCAATCATCGGCGTGATGACATCATTGATTCGCGGCACCACTGGGAATAGTGAAGTTTGCGGTGTGTGAAAGTGGACCTCGACCCGGTCGCGCTTGCCGTCGCGTCGCCATAGGTCCTCGGATAGCCATGTGATTTTTTGCGGAGCGCCGCCGCATTTTACATAACCTTCAGGGAAGGTGAATAGTGCTTTACCGCCCTTGAATTCTTTTGCCAACGTGCGGTATTTTGCACTGAGGTTTAGGTCATAAACATTGCCGGCATACGGCGTTTCCAATGCGACCTTTAACCCCTCAATCGAGTTGAAATCCGCTTCAACACCGAGCGCAACGACTAAAAAATCGTATTCCACGGCTTGTCCGCCTGCTGTTATGACGCGATTGCGATCGGGTTCAAATGCTGCGACGCTATCCTTGATCCAGCGCATCCCCGGCTGAAATAAATCGGCTTGTTCAAACAGCACCTGCTCCTTGCGGTAAACACCCGCGCCCACAAGCGTATATCCGGGTTGGTAATGGTGAACTGTGCGCGGTTCGATAACGGTGACGTTGGCATCCGGCACGCCCCGCAAGATGCGTGCCCCTACGGTCAAGCCACCGATGCTGCCGCCTGCAATTACAATACGGGCTTTTTGGATCACATCCGCTTGCTTGGTTGGCAAGCGCATGTTGTTGCGATATAGATAGGCACCACCAGCGCCTGCAAGGGCAACGGCACCGACTCCGGCGCCAAACCACTTTAAGGCGCGACGACGAGACATGGTTTGCTTGGGATTATTCATTGTGACTCCTGGATAGTTACGTGTGATCAAATGCTATAGGAAGCCAACTCGGCGGCATCGCGCTTGACCTGCTCGCGCAGGGTCGCACAGACCAGATGGCAAAGATCGAAGATCATGGGCTCGCTGATTGCGTAGTAAACGTAGTTGCCATCGCGCTGGCGGCTCAGTAATCGCGCCGAATACAAAATGCCGAGTTGCTTGGATACATTACCCTGCTTCATCCCCGTCTCTTCAATGAGTTTCGTTACGGTTTTGGGTCCGCTCATCAATGCCTGCAACAACTCCAAGCGCGAGGGCTCCGAGAGCGTGTTGAAAAGTGCGGCGGCCCTTTCAAGCTGCGCAGGGTTCATCGGTGGTTTATTGCTCATTTGCCGATCCGATACATCCACTGAGCCATCCGTTTTAGCCACGGATTAGCCATGCGCCTCATCATCCATGTCTCCGCAACCCGCTTGCTGAGAAAGCCCATGGTGGGGAAGGAGTGTTGCTGCATCATGATTTGGTGCAGGCGCAGTTTGTATTGAATGGCCAGAGCCCATTCATTGATCATCTCACCGCTGCCGCGTCCGACAATGCTAACCCCATAAATGCGTCCAGCCTTGGAGGCAAATACCTTGACGAATCCATAGGCTACGTTCTCGGCAATCGCAGCTCCGTAGTCGTCGTAACGCACTTGTATCGTTTCGTATTTAACGCCCTTGTCCTTCAGTTCCTTCTCCGTCTTGCCCACGTAGGAAACTTCCGGATCGGTGAAAACAGTCCACGGGATACTGAAGCGCCTGAAATCCATTTTCATCGGTCCCGGCATCATGGTATTCATCAGCGCAATCATACCCTGGTGCATCGCAGCGTGCGACAACTGGGCGTGACCATTGCAGTCACCGACAGCGAAAATGTGCTTCTGATTGGTCCGCAAACGCTTATCGACCACTATCCCGCGCTTGCCGGTTGCGATACCGGCTTTTTCCAGTTGCAAACTGCTCAGATCAACCTTGCGACCAGCTGCAACCAATATGCGCTCCGCTTCAATCGATTCGCCCTCGGAGGTTGTAAGCACCACACCGCGAACGGTTTTTGTCACCGACTCAATTTTACGTCCGTTCAACACAACCACGCCTTCTTTCGTCAAATGTTTTTCAAGCAACTGCGCGGCCTCCGGATCGCCTATGGGCACCAGGTGCGGATCCATGTGGACAATGGTCACCTGACTGCCAAGGCGCTGAAAGGCCTGCGCCATTTCGCAGCCAATCGCACCTCCACCTAGAATCAGCAAGCTGGCGGGAACTTTATCCAGTTGGAACAAGTTGTTGTTGGTAAGGATGTCGAGCTCCTTTAAACCTGGAATAGGGGGCACCGCTGGTTCAGTTCCCGCAGCTATAAAAATGCGCTTGGCGGTGTATTGCTTGTCTCCAACGGCAACACTGTGGGCATCGACAAAAGCTGCCTTGCCCTGACCTAGAACCAGATCCACCTTGGCAAACATTTTGGAGGTTTTAGCCTCGTTGATGTAGCGGATGTCGTCGGCGATTTTTTCAAAAGGCCGCAGGATTTCAGGTGCCGCCACCGAGCCCAGTTGCATGTCAGCAAAGCGGCTTACGGCGTGACGGTGCTCGCTGATGCGCAGCAATGCCTTGCTCGGGATGCAGCCGACATTCATGCACTCGCCACCAATCTTACGCGATTCAATCGCGCATACCTTCAGTCCCATTTCACTAGCCATTACCGATACAGCCATCCCAGCCGGTCCCAGTCCAATGGTTAATACATCGTAATCGTAGTTGCTCATATTACTGCTTTTTTAATTAATTATCAGTTCTAAATAACCATACTACTATAAAGCGATTTAGTGCCTTGCAAGTATTTATTGATTTATTTCAGAATTAACCTAAAAGCAGAAGTCAGAATCCAGGAGACAGGAATCAGTGTCACGTCCTGATTAAAAGTTGACGGTTTTGTTTTCGCTTATCGTTGGTGAAAATACCCGTTTGAAGCATACCAGTATTATTACAACCGCTTAGCTAGAGCAAGGGAGGAAGGGGAGAACTCTTCAA